>CACNSV010000001.1 GCA_902623195.1 uncultured Prochlorococcus sp.
GTTGCAAAATAAATTTGTCAGAAAAAAACTTCTATCGGAAAAAAAGTTCGACAAAAAGAAAATTGGTTATGCGAGAGCTACAGATAATGAAATTGATTATTTAAATAAACAAATTAATGATTTGAATAATTCTGGATGTAGTTTAATTTTTTCTGAGATTATTAGTGTAACTGAAGAAAAAAAAACAGAACTTCAAAATGCATTTAATGCTTTATCACCTGGAGATATTTTGATAGTAGATAAGTTAGATAGAGTTTTTTGTTCAAAGGTTGATTGTATAAGGGGATTAAACATACTGTTGAATAAAGGAATAAATTTGAAAATTTTATCTAATAATTTCTCTTCATCTGAAAAAATGAACCCTTTTCTTCAATTCTAAAGTTTTTATTGGAATTTGAAAATTTAGAAAAAGATATTCCAGGCAAGAAAAGGAGAGATATACCTAAAAACAGAAAAATTATTGGTTTGAATTTAGGTGGGAGGCCAAAAATTAGTAAAATAAAAGAAACATTAGTACTACGTTTGAGAAGTGAAGGTTATTCATATCGAACTATTAGATCTCAAACAGGAGTTTCATTGTCAACAATAAGAAGAATTATTCTTGATTCAGACAGTAATAATTAAATGATAGATAAAAAACTTGAAAAATTAATAAAAGAGATCTTTAAAGATTTAGCTCTTCGTTTATTTGAATTAAACTATAAAGATAGAAATAGTTTATTAGCTGAATATCGAGAATGGATACATGAGGATTTAGAGAAGGAAAAGATATTAATGCTTCCTTACGAAGCTTACACAATAAGAATAAAAAGCAATTTTAAGGAAGATGAATGAGTTTTTATGTATTAATAAATTGATAAATTGCTTTTGAAATTTTTGGTAAAATATCACTATCTTTTGCAAATTGTTTTCCTTCTGTGAAGACTACAAGTAAAGTTTTACTTTGATTACTATTGATCCAATAGGCCGCATCATTTCTAGCCTCTGACATTAACCCTGCTTTACTCCAAAAAGGAATATTTTTAGGTAATCCCTCTCCTAAAAAACCATTTATTTGATTATTTGGATCTTTGAGTTGAGATTGTTCATTGATTTCTCTAAATAAACAATTCTTTAAATTTATATTATTTTCATACAAGCTTATATTCTGCATAATTTCTTCCATAATGCGTGCAGTTCCATCAGTTGTCATGACATTTCTGTTTTGGTTAAAAGTACTATAGAAATCTTTTTCTCTTCCATATGGTCGATCCTCCCAAGTCTTTTGACAACAATTAAAATCTTGTAATTCTTCCCAATTTAGAGATTTTAACCAATCATTAATGATTTCTCTCTGATATTTCCATATATTAAATTCTTCTTTTTCTAAGGAGGGTCCACTAGTCGTTCCAGTAAGGAGATCTACAATAAAACTTGTGGCATCATTGCTTGAGTTATGAAGCATTTCTTGAATAGCTTCCTCCACGTGTATGTCGCTTAAAATAGTTTTATTTTTTATCCAATAGTGAATTGCGAGTGAGTATACTAATTTAACGACACTGGCAGGATAAATCTTTTTACGATTATTGATTCCATATCCATACCCTTTTTTAGAATTTGCCTCATAATTTATCCAAGTGACAGCAATATTATTGCGTTTATTACGATATTTTTCATGAAATATTTTATTTAAAATATCTTGTAGTACAGATCCAATTTCTTCGTTTATATAATAAAAAGACATTGAAATAAAAAATATGAATACTTTACTATTATTTAATCAAACAAATTTTTCGACATCCAATTGGTGGAAATTAAGAACTAATACATTAGGTTATAAGAATGAACAAGGTTCTCAAATCGTTACTGAGATAGCTAAAAATAGGTGCTTTAGGATTGTAGAGTTAGATTTAAAAAGAAAAAATCATAAATATAAATCAAGATATTTAGTTCAATTATTTGATGATGGTTATTTATGTTGGATTAATATTCAAGGTTTAGATATTGAGAGTTTTTCAAATAATTATAAAAAAAGATTGATATGTGATGAAATACTTATCCAAAATAAAATTCCTTTTATTTTAGATTGGATAGACTTACGGTCGAAAGAATTAAATAAATATAAATGGGGAGGAACTTTAGGACCTGACTTCGATTGTTCTGGCCTAATTCAGGCAGCATTTATGCAGCAAGGAATAAATATACCTAGAGATTCTTATCAAATCATGCGTTTTTGTAAGCATCTTTTTAATTTTCCAGGGAATAATAACCTACTTCAAATGGGTGATCTTTTATTTTTTGGAGATAATAATGTATGTAATCATGTGGCAATATATTCTCATGAAGGAACTTATTACCATTCTTCAGGAATTGAATTTGGTAGAAATGGAATATCTAAAGAAAATTTATATGCATCTAAATATGATGATAAAACGTCAAATTACTATAGATCAAAATTATTATGTGCAGGTAGAGTTACTAGATCTTATTCATGGAATAAGACTTTAAGATGATTATATTTGTATTTTAACCTGCGTTACCAAGATTTTTTATCATTGGCATTATTGTATCTAGATGTAATGTTCCACAGATAAGCCATGCAAATACTGCTCCTCCACATCCTCCTAACCAAAAGCCACTTGTAAAATCGTTCCAACCTTGTCTTGTAAAAAGATCTTTTGGAGGATTATCTACAGTGCAGTCTTGAGGCTGAACATTTGGTGCTTTCCCTGGAGAATTATATAAGAGTAACAGCGCAGTTAATATATGAACTGCTCCAATAGCACCCAATAAACCAACAGTTAAAGCAAAATCTGAATTTCTTAGTGGACCTGTCATAGTGAATGGGCCATATAATAAATAGCCAAAAGCTGCTCCAGTCTCTAACCCTCTAAAATTATTTGAAATTCCTTTTCTATAAAAAGGCAAATTATTGATAAATGCTTTTGTTACATATCCGCTGTTGACAGGAGTGGCTAAATTTCCAACGCAAGGATCATTAACAGTTTTAATTGCCCAATTCTTTGCTGCTCCATAATCTTCATCATCTAATAATTGATCTTGTGTTTGAATTAGATCGGTTGAATTAGATTTATTTTGTTGTGAATCCATTTGAATTAATTAAGAGTTTGGTTTTTATTCGGTTGCTGTGATATATCTTCCAATTAAAACTATAAAAACAGCAGGAACAAGTATTCCTATTAATGGAACAAAAAGGGATGGTAACCAACTTGCAACCATATCAGAAGACATAATTTAAGATATATTTTTATTACTCTAGTTCAAATAAATTCATATGTGGTAATTATATTACTAGATGATATAAAAATTTATTAACTTTTCATGCTTAAATTAATTTCTCTAATTCTTATAATTAGCATTATTGTTTTTTTAATTTTTTATAAAAAAGAATATATGTTCAATAAATTAAAAACTAATAAAAATTTGTCGCCTCCTTCTAGTAAAGATAATGGGTCATCTCAATTAAAAATATTTAAAGTAAATTTAAATAATTCATATTTTAATAATATAAATAATTTTTCAAATCGTAAGAAATCCATCTTAAGAAAGGAAATGTTAGATCTTTTTAAAGGTTCAAAAGAAGATAAAATTAAGGCTTTAAAAATAGCTGAATTTTTATCTGATAAATCAATTTTGCCGATATTAAAAATAGGCTTAAAAGATATGGATTCAGATATTGTAAAAGTATCTGCTAAATTAATTCAAAAATTTAAATAGCAAAAATTTAATTTTTAGTTTTTCCAAATACAGATCTTATTCTATAAATTGGTCTGTTTTGGCTTTCATGATAAGTTCTTATTAGTAATTCGCCCAATAAGCCAAAACTAAATAATTGAACTCCGGCGATACCTAATATTAATGCAAACATAAGTAGTGGTCTGCTTCCAATATTTTCTCCTAAAAATTTTAATAATATCAAATAAGAGCTAATAATTAGGCTACTAACTATACTTACTATCCCAATAAATCCAAAAACATACATTGGCCTAGTGAGAAATTTATTCATAAACCAGACTGTTAGTAAATCCATTAAGACTCTAAATGTTCTGTCAATTCCATATTTGCTGGTTCCATATTTTCTGCTTCTATGATTTACTTTTATTTCTTTTACTTTTGCCCCTTCTATATTGGCTAAAATAGGAAGAAATCTATGTAATTCTCCATATAATTTAATATCTTTAACTATTTCTTTTCTAAAAGCTTTTAGTGAACACCCATAATCATGAAGATTGATTCCAGTGACAAAACCTATTAGTTTGTTTGCTAACTTTGAAGGGATACGACGACTTATTAATTTATCTTTCCTTTCAAATCTCCATCCGCATACTAAGTCATAACCTTCTTTAATAGTTTGAATTAATCTTGGAATATCATTAGGATCATTTTGTAAATCTCCATCTAAGGAAATTATAATTTCGCCATTAGTATAATCAAAGCCAGCTGCCATAGCAGCTGTTTGCCCATAATTCTTTCTTAAATTAAGTACTTTTAATTCTTTAATATTCAATGATAGCTTATTTAAAATTTGCAGAGTTGAATCATTAGAACCATCATTAACTAAAATCAATTCGAAATAGATATTATTTGCATTCATTACCTTAAGAATCTCTTTAGTCAGTAATTCAACGCTCTCACTTTCGTTATAAATTGGAACTACTATTGAAACTAAATCATTTAATTCATTCATAAAGAGTGTTGAATTTAAATCTTATTTTAACTGATGTCTTTTAAGTAAAATTGCAAAAAAAAAGAGTCACTTTAGTGACTCTTTTTGATGTATTTACTAACCAAATTTACCTGAGGTTGAGGCAATAACGAAAGCTCCAAAAGTTAGTATGTTTCCGATCGTGAAATGTGCTAATCCTACCAGTCTTGCTTGAACAATTGATAGAGCAACAGGCTTGTCTCTCCATCCCACTAAATTAGCAATTGGTGTCCTTTGGTGAGCCCATACTAGAGTTTCGATTAATTCTTGCCAGTAGCCTCTCCAAGAGATAAGGAACATGAATCCTGTTGCCCATACTAAGTGACCAAATAAGAACATCCATGCCCATACTGATAAAGCATTCACCCCGAATGGGTTATAACCATTTATAAGTTGTGCTGAATTTAACCATAAATAGTCTCTAAACCAACCCATTAGATATGTTCCTGACTCGTTAAATTGAGCTACATTACCTTGCCATATAGCTAAGTGCTTCCAATGCCAATAGAAAGTGACCCAAGCAATTAGATTAAGAGCCCAAAACATTGCTAAATACATAGCATCCCAAGATGAACTATCACAAGTTCCTCCTCTTCCAGGCCCATCGCATGGAAAAGCATATCCAAGATCTTTTTTATCAGGTATTAATTTTGTACCTCTAGCATCAAGAGCACCCTTAATTAAAATTAATGCAGTTGTATGCAATCCAAGAGCAATAGCATGATGAACTAAGAAGTCTGCTGGACCAATTGGTAGGAAAGCACTAAGTGCATCTTGCCTGTTAATTAAATCCATCCAATAGTGATTACCAGGTAATGAGTTGGCTGCAACGCTCGCGGCACTTGTTGGATCAGACAATAAAGCATTGAATCCATACATCATTTTCCCTTGGGCAGCCTGAACAAATTGAGCGAACACTGGTTCAATTAATATCTGTTTCTCGGGTGTACCAAAAGCAACTACAACATCATTATGAACATAAATACCTAAGGTATGGAATCCAAGAAGCATGGTAACCCAGCTTAGATGACTTATTAAAGCTTCTTTTGTACCTAAGACCCTCGCTAAAACATTATCTTTATTTAGTTCAGGATCATAATCTCTGACAAAGAAAATTGCACCATGGGCAAAAGCTCCAACCATTAAAAACATCGCAATATATTGGTGATGTGTATATAAAGCTGATTGAGTTGTGTAGTCTCTTGCAATAAATGCATAAGAAGGTAATGCACCCATATGTTGAGCAACTAATGAAGTAGCTACTCCAAGAGCCGCTAGAGCTAAGCCTAATTGAAAGTGTAGTGAATTATTTAAGGTCTCATATATTCCATCATGATTAATACCAAAACTTCCTTTGTGAGGATCCATTGGATGTCTTGTATTATGTGCTTCTGTAATTTCTTTTAAACTATGACCAATACCAAATGTTGTTCTGTACATATGACCAGCGATGATAAAAACAGTACCTATCGCAATATGATGATGAGCAATATCAGTTAGCCATAAAGCCTCACTTTGTGGATGTAAACCTCCTAAAAAGGTAAATATTGCTGTACCAGCACCTTGAGTTGTACCAAAAACTGCATCTAGTGAATCAGGGTTTTGTGCATAAGCCCCCCAATTTAATGTAAAGAAAGGAGCAAGGCCTGCAGGGTGAGGTAATACTGTTAACCAATTATCCCAACCTACGTGTTGACCTCTAGATTCAGGAATGGCTACATGAACAAGGTGACCAGTCCATGCAATGCTGCTAAAACCGAAAAGAACTGAAAGATGATGATTTAATCTTGTTTCAGCATTTTTGAACCAAGCTAAAGAAGGTCTGAATTTTGGTTGAAGATGTAACCAACCAGCAAATAGAGTCCAACATGCAAGGATACTCATAAAAATGGAGGCTTGGAATAATTGCTCGTTAGTTCTCATTCCGATTGTGTACCACCAATGATAAAGTCCTGAATAAGCAATATTTACAGGACCTTGGGCACCTGCTTGTGACATCGCTTCAGTAATACCTTTACCAAAATGTGGATCCCAAATAGCATGTGCGATTGGGCGTACATGGAGTGGATCTAGTACCCACTGTTCAAAGTTACCTTGCCAAGCAATATGAAATAAATTACCAGCTACCCATAAGGCGATGATAGCTAAGTGACCAAAATGAGTAGAGAAAAGCTTTTGATAAAGTTTTTCTTCTGTCATACCATCATGACTTTCAAAATCATGAGCTGTAGCAATTCCATACCAGATTCTTCTGGTGGTTGGGTCCTGAGCCAGACCCTGGTTAAATGATGGAAATTTTTTAGTTACCATTTGATTAATAAGGAAAGTTCAGGTTTAGCCCAGACCGAAGAGGCGAGCATGGAAAAAGGCCCAAGTTGTTGCAATACCTCCAACAAGGAAGTGGGTTACTCCAACAGCTCTACCTTGGGTAATTGATAAAGCTCTTGGTTGAATAACTGGAGCAACTTTAAGCTTGTTATGAGCCCATAATATTGATTCGAAAAGTTCTTGCCAGTATCCTCTACCACTGAATAAGAACATTAAACTAAATGCCCATATAAAGTGAGCTCCAAGAAACATTAAGCCATACATACTAATTGCTTGACCGTAGCTAGTTAAAACTTGAGAAGCTTGTGCCCAAAGAAAATCACGTAACCACCCATTTACAGTAATTGAACTTTGTGCAAAATTACCTCCTGTTAAACCCCAAACATCGCTTTGCATTTTCCAAGAAAAATGAAATATAACTATAGAAATACAGTTATACATCCAAAATAGTCCTAGGAAAACATGATCCCATGCAGATACTTGACATGTACCACCTCTACCTGGACCGTCACAAGGGAATCTAAATCCTAAGGAAGCCTTATCAGGAATTAATCTTGAGTTTCTTGAATAAAGTACCCCTTTCAAAAGAATTAATACGCAAACATGAATTTGGAAAGCATGAATATGATGAATCATAAAGTCCGCTGTGCCAAGAGGTATACCTGTCATTGCAACTTTACCTCCAATAGTTAATGTATCTCCATTAAAAACTTGACTTACACCATTACCAGTTAGAAGTGTTGTACCTATACCTGAAGATTGAATATTTTGTACCCACTGAGCAAATACAGGCTGTAATGAAATCGCTTTATCACTAAACATATCATCAGGTCTACCCAATGCTCTCATCGTATCGTTGTGTACATATAACCCAAAACTGTGAAAGCCTAGGAACATACATGCCCAGTTTAAGTGACTAATAATCGCATCACGAGCCTTCAATACTCTATCGAGTACATTATCGATATTTTTAGCAGGATCATAGTCTCGGACCATAGCAATAGCAGCATGAGCTCCCGCACCAACGATGAATAAAGCACCAATCCACATATGATGAGTAAAGCATCCTAAAACAGTCATATAGTCAATAGCCATATATGGGTATGGAGGCATCGCATACATATGATGAGAAATAATTATTGATAATGATCCAAGCATTGCAAGGTTTACAGATAGTTGGGCATGTCTACTTTCTGCCATAAATTCAAACAAACCCTGATGACCTTTAGGTGCAGGAAATAGAATTGGATCACCTTGCTGTGAATCCATAATTTCTTTCATGCTGTGGCCAATTCCATAATTAGTTCTATACATATGGCCTGCAATGATGAACATAACTGCAATTGCCAAGTGATGATGTGAAATATCTGTCATCCAGAGACTTCCTGTTACAGGATTTAATCCTCCTTTAAAAGTAAGAAAATCAGAATATGCCCACCAATTACCAGTGAAAAAGTTTTCAGCAGATCTTGCTGCTAAACCAGGAAAAATTTGACTAACAATAGCTGGATTACATAACTCATGAGGCATTGGCATGTCAGCTATTGATGCGATTGCAGTTCCATTTATAACTAATGGTTTGCCAGCATCTATTGCATCTAGTAACGCAGCAGTTGGAGCCCCAATGTGAATACAATGACCTGCCCAGGCAAGTGAACCTAGTCCAAGTAAACCAGCAAGATGATGATTCATCATTGATTCAACATCTTGGAACCATTCCATCTTTGGAGCTGCCTTGTGGTAGTGAAAAATACCTGCATGTAGCATTAAAGCTGCCATTACAACAGCCCCGATAGCTAATGCCATTAATTCAGTTTCGTTAGTAATTCCCCATGCTCTCCACATTTGAAAAATACCAGAACTTATTTGAATACCGTTATAATTAGCTCCTAAATCTCCATTTAACATTTCCTGCCCAACTATAGCCCAAACTTGCTGAGCACCAGGCTTAACGTGAGTTGGGTCTGCAAGCCACCCAGTGTAATTAGAAAATCTTGCTCCATGAAAAAATGCTGCGCTCATCCAAATGAAAATTACAGCAAGATGTCCAAAATGAGCTGAAAATATTTTTCTTGTAGCTTCTTCAGCATCTCCGGAATGGATATCAAAATCATGCGCATCGGCATGCAAATTCCAAATCCATGTAGTTGACTTAGGACCTTTAGATAATTTACTGGACCAGAAACCAGGTTTATCTAATTTCCCAAAATCAATTGGTCTTGGATCAGCCTTTACTGGCTCAGCCAAGATTTTTTTGTTTTTTTCTCCACTTTCTGGTGGGCTGATGGTCATCTAAAACCTCAAAAGTTAATTAATCTTAATTACAGACTGGGTTTATCTGAAAAGATACTTATAATAATAAGCTTTCAGGTTACCCTACCGTCGGTAGTTAAAATATTCGTTCCCAAAACTATAAGATAAAGATTCTTTGATCATGTGAGAAAGTAACAAATGTTTCACTGATTGTTACTTAACCTTTATTTGTGAGATATCAAGCTATGACTGGAATATAAGCATAATTACTTATTTATACGCTTTTTAATCTTAAATATTTTTTTATATTTTAAGTATATATGTATTAATCCAGTGACATGAGCTGAAAATACTTTTAAATTTAGGATAATCAAAATTTTAAATTGAAAGCAGTAGCTATTAGTTTTTCTGAGCAGTCAGAAGAATTTGTAAATTCACTTAGAAGTTTAGAATTTTTAGATGAATTTTATATTGCAAGCTCTTCAAATAATAAAAATGCAAATGATCAAAATTTTAATAAAATAAATACTAAAGAATTTATTCAACAAAACTGGGGAAAAGTAGATTTATTATTATTTGTAGGCTCAATTAGTGCAACTGTAAGATTAATTTCACCATTTTTAATCTCCAAAGAAAAAGATCCTGGAGTAATTGTTATTGATAAAAAATTTTCAAAGATTATTCCTTTAATTGGTATTCATCAAACTATTTGCTATGAAATTGCACTCAAGTTAGCAAATCTATTTAATGGGGATCTTATAATGACAAATAATTCTATATTTAAAAAATACCTAGATCTTGATGCTTTTGGTAGAAATTGGGGTTGGAGTAGATCAGGTTTAATAAAGCATTGGTCCGATTTAGTTATTAAGCAATCAAGCAAACAACAAATTTTTGTTGAACAATATTCAGGTAACACAATTTGGAAGGAATCAGAAAGTGGTAAAAAAATTACATTCCTTTCTGGTAAAGATAAAGTTAATAAAGAAGAAAATACCTTCTTTATAAGTACAAAAAATCATCATAGGGTAGCTTGGCATCCAAGTACTCTTTGGGTAGGAATAGGTTGTGAAAGAAATACTTCAGCTGAATTTATTGAAGATTGCATAAATAAATTATTATCAAAATTTGAGCTATCTTCATTTTCAATAGCTGGTTTAGCGACAGTTGATATAAAAAAAGATGAGAAAGCTTTAATCGATATATCAAATGCAAAAAATTGGCCAATTAAATTTTTTAAAAATGAAGAACTACATAAAGTCGATGTTCCTAATCCATCAAAGATAGTTTTTAAAGAGATAGGGACTTTTTCTGTGGCAGAAGCTGCAAGTCTTCTTGCTTGTGGCAATGAAGGAGGGCATTTACTTATTGAAAAAAATATTTTTAAGCATAAAGGTCCTTCGGGTAAAAAATTAGGCGCAGTGACAATTGCCATAGCCGAATCTAAACAACAATTTGCACCTGAGAGAGGGTTTGTTCATGTTATTGGTAGTGGACCTGGGGATCTTTCATATTTAACAGGTGAATCGAAAGCAGCCTTATCTCAATGCTCAATTTGGATTGGTTATAAGAGATACTTAGATCTTCTTAAACCTTTAATGAGAGATGATCAAGTAAGAATTAATAGTGAATTGACCCAAGAGAAAGAAAGATGTGCTGATGCAATCAGCTTGGCTCAACAAGGAATCAAAGTTGCACTTATCTCTTCTGGTGATGCTGGAATATATGGAATGGCTGGATTATTAATAGAATTAATACAAAAATTAGATGCTCAATTCAGACCTTCGTTTGCTATTCATCCTGGTATAAGTAGTCTCCAATTAGCTGCTTCATTAGCTGGAGCTCCCCTTATGAATGATTTTTGCGCAATAAGTTTGAGTGATAAATTAACTCCTTGGGAAACCATAAAGAAAAGAATAAATGGAGCTTTAGTTGGAGATTTTGTAGCTGTAATTTTTAATCCTCAATCAAATGAGAGAAACTGGCAATTAAGAACAACCATTGAAATGTTTTTAAAATTTAGAGCAAAAACCACTCCTGTTTTAATTGCTAGACAAGTCGGAAGAAATCAACAAAAAAAAAGGATTTTTAATTTAGACAGTATTCCTATTGATGAAATAGATATGCTTACAATAATAATTATTGGAAATTCAAGTACAAAACTAGTAAATAATTTTTTAATTTCTCCTAGAGGCTATTTATAAAATTTTTAATATCTTCAAAGGTTAATAATCAATATTTTTACTAACATTAATTCATAAGCAGACATATTTAATAAGTAATGGTAAACAAAACAGAGAATTCATTAAAAAAACCAGAATGGTTAAGAGTTAAGGCACCACAAGTACAAAGAATAGGAAATACAGCAGATTTACTTAGTGATTTAAAGCTTAATACGGTTTGCCAAGAAGCCAGTTGTCCGAATATTGGAGAATGTTTTTCAAGCGGAACAGCTACTTTCTTGATAATGGGACCAGGCTGTACAAGAGCGTGTCCTTATTGTGATATTGGTTTTGATAGGTCAAAAAGAGCTTTAGATCCAACCGAGCCTCATCGATTAGCAGAGGCAGTTTTTCGAATGAAACTTAAGCACGTAGTTATTACTTCTGTTAATAGGGATGATTTGGATGATGGAGGCGCCACACAATTTTTTTCATGTGTTTCAGAAGTTAGGAAGAAATCACCTGACACAACTATTGAATTATTAATTCCAGATTTATGCGGAAATTGGAATGCCTTGGAAAAAATATTAGAAATACAACCGGATGTTATTAATCATAATATTGAAACAGTCCCTTCTTTGTATCGAAAAGTAAGACCACAGGGTAATTATCAAAGATCTCTTGAGTTATTAAAAAAAGTTCGAGAATATAATTCTCGTATTTATACGAAGTCTGGATTTATGCTCGGATTAGGAGAAAAAGATGAAGAGGTATTAAATCTTTTAATGGATTTAAGGAAAAATGATGTTGATATTGTAACTATTGGTCAATACTTATCTCCAGGTCCAAAGCATCTGCCCGTACAAAGATTCGTTAGTCCATCGAAATTTAATTTTTTTAAATATTTTGGACAAAATGAACTCGATTTTTTACAAGTTGTAAGTTCTCCCCTCACTAGAAGTAGTTACCATGCAGAGGATATCCAGAAATTAATGAAACAATATCCAAGGTGATTTCAGTTTTCTATTGAATAATATTAATCCATTCATTTAATCTCCAATTAACGATATTATTTCTAATCATGGGATCATCTTTAATGATTTTTTCAGCCTCTTCAAAAGACTTACACTCAATAATTAAAAATCCTCCTGCTCCAGGTACTTGATGCTTATCAACTAAAAACCCACTTTTAATATAAAAACCTTGATCTATCAAATTTTTGACCCATAATTTATGTTCTTTTATAATTTTACTTTTAAAGTCAATTTCTTTTAGATAGTGCCTCTTAATCGTTTCAGTTTTTACAAAATAAGGCATTAAATCTTAGAGCATTTATCTATTAGGAGGACCTCTTCTTCACTTGGTGGTACGATCATTTTAAAAATTTGTTTAGAATAATTCCAATCATTAAGTAATTTTGATGCTTTAAGGCTTCTAGTATGATTAAAGTAATCTAATAGTATTCCTTTAATGATTTCTTCTTGATGCGAATTATGAATCTTATAAATACTAACAATTTCTTTATTTACTTTCTTCTTTAACTGGTTTTTTTCATCGAGAATAAAAGCAATACCTCCTGTCATACCTGCTCCAATATTTCTACCAGTTGGTCCTAGAATAACTATTTTTCCACCCGTCATATATTCGCAACAATGATCTCCAGCACCTTCTGTTACTGCTGTTGCACCACTATTCCTTACAGCAAATCTTTCTCCAGATTTTCCCAATACATATAATTTCCCTCCTGTTGCTCCATATAAGCATGTATTCCCAAGGATGACTTGATTAGAGGAATTAATATCAATTGTTTTTGGAACTACTGTGAGAAGTCCCCCATTCATTCCTTTGCAGACATAATCATTTGCTTCACCAATAAGTTTTATATGCATGCCTTTAAGTAAAAAGGCACCAAAACTTTGGCCAGCAGCACCGGTAAAGTTTATATTTAATGTACCTTTAAAACCCTTATTGCCATGTAGCTCTGCTATCTCTCCAGATATTTTTGCACAGACACTTCTATCTGTATTAATGATCATTAAATTTTTATTAATAGATTTATGATTTTTAATCGCTGAAATAAATGTTGGATCATTTAAAAGTTCATCTTCCAACACTTTCCCATTATTATGAGCATTTTTTGGATGTTTAATCCAAGATCTATCACCATTTTTATCGCTAAATTCTATGAGTGAACTCAAATCGATATTGTTGGTTTTTGGTAATGTAACCTCTCTTATCTTGAGATATTCTTTATTCCCGATTAATTCTTCCATATTAGTTACTCCAATAATACTCATTATTTGTCTAATTTCTTCAGCTATATATATGAAGAAATTTACCACATGTTCTGGGATCCCTTTGAATCTATTCCTTAACTCTTCTTTTTGTGTAGCCACACCAACAGGGCATGTATTCTTATGACAAACACGAGCCATAATGCAACCTTCAGCGATCATTGCAACTGATCCAAACCCATATTCTTCAGCACCTAATAGTGCTGCTATAACAACATCCCATCCTGTCTTTAGACCTCCATCAGCTCTCAATAATACTCTTCCTCTGAGATTGTTTTCCAAAAGTGATTTATGGACTTCTGCTAAACCTAATTCCCAAGGAAGACCTGCATGTTTTATTGAACTCAAGGGAGAGGCTCCAGTACCTCCATCATGTCCTGAAATCTGAATTACATCTGCGTTTGCTTTGCTTACACCAGCCGCAACAGTTCCAATACCTATTTCAGAAACTAACTTTACACTTACTTTGGCTTTGGGATGAACTTGATGAAGATCATGAATTAATTGAGCTAAATCTTCAATGGAGTAAATATCATGATGGGGAGGAGGAGATATTAATGCAACTCCTGGTTTACTATTTCTAAGCTTTGCAATATAGGTGTCTACTTTAGGTCCAGGAAGTTGACCTCCTTCACCAGGCTTAGCACCTTGAGCCATTTTAATTTCAAGCTGTTGTGCACTTCTTAAATATTCTGGAGTAACTCCGAATCTTCCTGAAGCAATTTGCTTAATAGCTGAACAAGCAGTATCTCCATTTTCAAGACCTTTTATGAATGGTAATGTCGCAGATTTAGTATGTTCATCAATATCATTTAAAACATTAAATCGTGCGGGATCCTCACCACCTTCGCCGCTATTACTCTTACCTCCTATTCTATTCATAGCTATAGCAAGTACTTCATGAGCTTCTCTTGATAGAGCTCCTAAGCTCATACCTCCAGTACAAAATCTTTTGCAAATTGATTCGACGCTTTCTACTTTATTTATAGGGATACTTTCTTTTGAAGAATCAATGGTGAGCAAATCTCTTAAGGCAGTTATGGGTCTATTTCTAATTAATTCTTGATAAGTATTGAAATGATCATATCCTGGCCCTTGTTTCAGAGCGGAATGCAAAATTTTTGACATTTCAGGATTATTGGAATGATATTCTCCATAATTCCTAAATTGGACGAAGCCCAAGAATTCAAGCTTTTTGAGATCAATTTCTGGGTATGCTTTTGTATGTATTGAAATTGTCTCAATAGCAAGTTCTCTAAGTGAAATTCCTGCAATCCTGCTTGTCGTTCCATCAAATCCTTTTTTTATTAAATCTGAACCTAACCCTACCGCTTCAAAAATTTGAGCACCATGGTAGCTCGCTAGTAAGGAAATACCAATTTTAGATAAGATTTTTCTCAATCCATCCTCTAAAGCATTTTTAATATTTTTTTGAACATCTTTTGCAGAGAATTTTTGTAATTTCCCACCATTGATAAGTTTTATTGTCTTGGGGTGTTTTAACCAGTGCCTACTAGATTCAAAGATAAGCCAAGGACAAATAGCACTGGCACCATATCCAATAAGACAAGCCATATGATGTGTACTCCAACATTGACCAGTTTCTACAACTAAAGATGCTTTTAATCTTATTTCTTTTTTTAGAAGATAATGATGAATCGTTCCCACGGCTAATAAGGGAGGTATGAAAGTAGTTTTTGGTGTAATGCCTTTATCTGAAATTATTAAAATAGAACAATTATTTTTAATAGCATTTTCACTTTCAATACATATATCATTTAACCTTTTTTCAAAACTTTCAATCCCAGATTCAATATCAAATAAGGTTGATATCTTATGACATTTGATACCTTTATTATGTATTAATAAAAGCTCTCTTTCATTAAGTATAGGGCTTTTTAGATGTATAGATGGTTTAATATCATTAAAACTAAAAGATGAACATCTCTCTCCAAGATGCATCTCAAGACTCATTACAAGTTTTTCTCTGAGCGGATCTATTGGGGGATTTGTTACTTGAGCAAATCTCTGCTTGAAATAGTCATACAATATGTGAGGTTTTGAGGAGAGTACTGCTAATGGGATATCATCTCCCATACAATACGTAGGCTCTTTTGATAAAGAAGCCATTGAGTCAAGTATCAGATCATTATCTTCTGCTGAAAATCCATAAGCTGTTTGTTGTTGCAGAAGTTCTAAACCTTGTAATTCGCATGATTCTTTCCATTCATCATTTTCAATATTTATAGATCTTTTTTTTAGAAGTTTTTTATAGTCATATCTATTAGCTGCTGCAGACTTAACTTCCCAATTTCTTAATATAGTTCCTTTCTGAAAATCAACAGCAAGCATTTGTCCTGGTCCTAATCTTCCCTTTTCAATTATTTTTGATTCATCTAGATTTACTACTCCCGTCTCTGAACCCATTACAACATAGCCATCATTTGTTATTGAATATCTTGCTGGACGTAATCCATTCCTATCAAGCGTCGCTCCGATAAAATTTCCATCTGAAAATGCTATGAGAGCTGGCCCATCCCAAGCTTCCTGAAGACTTGCTGAATACTCATAAAAACATTGAATTTCTTCTTTATCTTCAAGTTCTGGTTGATCTCTAAAAGCTTCAGGTACCAATTTAAGAAGGGAATCAGTGATTAATTGACCTGAACGTACATTAATTTCTAAAGTTGCATCAAGGTTGGCTGAGTCACTCCTTGAATTATCAACTATTGGTTTCAAATCATTTGCTAAATCACCCCAAAAGCTATCTATATGTTTTTCAGATGCTTTCGCCCAATTTATATTGCCTAAAAGTGTATTAATTTCACCATTATGACCAAGAAATCTCATGGGTTGAGCTAAAGGCCATTTTGGAAGAGTATTTGTACTAAACCTTCGATGGTAAACAGAATATGAAACTTTAAAATCTTCATTTTGAAGATCCATATAAAATTTGGGAAGTATCTCAGACCTAACCATTCCCTTGTAAACAACTGTTTTGGAACTAAATGATGCAAAATAAAAATCATTTTGCATAGGAAGTTTTTGTCTTACCTTCTTTTCAATCTTTTTTCTAAGCTGAAATAAAAGAAACTCAAAATCGTTAATATTGTTTTCGAAGAATACAAACCATTGGATAATATAAGGGGCATTTGCTTTAGCTAGTGGTCCCAATACATCAATATTTACAGGAACCTTTCTCCATATCGTTTTAGAAAAGTTTAAATTTAATGCTTCTTCTTCACAAATAAATTTTATTTCTTTTATGTGATTTTCATTCTGTGGCATGAAAATCATTCCAAGACCAACCTTAACAGTAGCGTCAATTTTTAAATCACTATGTTTTGATAAATATGTCCAAGGGATTGAACATAAGATTCCTGCACCATCCCCTGAATCACTATCTCCTCCGCAACCACCTCTATGTTCCATGCAATCAAGACCACGCAAAGATTCCTTTAAAATCCAATTGCTCTCTTTCCCATTAATATGAGCTACAAATCCTACTCCGCAAGCGTCTTTCTCTCCAGAGATTGCTTCAGGAGAGTAACTATCTTTATAGGGATTAATATAATTTTTTAGTTTCTTTGGCATAGAAATTTTTGATTTATTAAATTTAAAAAATTTAATATATTTATTATAAAAATAAATTCTTAAATAGAACTAAAAATCATGAAGAATTACTAAAAGATTTTTTATGTTTTTTCATAAAATCTTTTAAAAGAATGCTTAATTAACTCATTAAAGGTTATGATAGTCGAATATAATTTTAAATAATAAGAATTTAATGCCCACCATTCAACAATTAATTAGTTCAGAAAGAAAAAGCCTGAAAAGAAAAACTAAATCACCAGCTTTAAAATCATGCCCTGAGAGAAGAGGTGTATGCACGAGAGTATATACATCTACTCCGAAAAAACCTAATTCAGCATTAAGAAAAGTTGCTAGGGTTAGGTTAACATCAGGATTCGAGGTTACAGCTTACATACCTGGTATTGGACATAATCTGCAAGAACACTCAGTGGTTCTACTAAGAGGAGGGAGAGTTAAAGATCTTCCTGGAGTCAGGTATCACATAATAAGAGGTACTCTAGATACTGCTGGAGTCAAAGATAGGCGCCAGGCTAGATCAAAATATGGAGCAAAAGCTCCTAAAAACAATTAATCCTTAAATGTAAAAAAAATGTCTCGTCGAAATGCAGCTGTAAAAAGACAGGTTTTACCTGACCCACAATTTAATAGTCGTTTGGCTTCTATGATGATTTCAAGGTTAATGAAGCATGGGAAAAAATCAACGGCTCAGAGAATATTATCAGATGCTTTTTCTTTAATTAATGAAAGGACAGGAACAGATCCTGTGGATCTTTTTGAAACAGCAGTTAAAAATGCGACTCCATTAGTGGAAGTAAGGGCTAGAAGAGTTGGAGGAGCTACCTATCAGGTACCGATGGAAGTTCGTCAGGAACGCGGAATAGCTATGGCTTTGAGATGGTTAGTGACTTTTTCTAGAGCTAGAAATGGTAAAAGTATGGCTCAAAAATTAGCTGGAGAACTTATGGATGCTGCTAATGAAACTGGAAGTGCAGTTAAAAAAAGAGAGGATACTCATAAAATGGCTGAAGCAAACAAGGCTTTTGCTCATTATAGATACTAAAAGCCTCTTAAATAGAAATAATTTGTTCTATTATTAAACACATACTTTATGTTATTTTAATAAACTAAAGCTTATTGCAATTTATTTATTTGGAGTTTGAAAATTGGCACGAGATTTCCCACTTGAACGAGTACGAAATATAGGAATTGCTGCGCACATTGATGCTGGTAAAACTACAACAACTGAAAGAATTTTATTTTATTCAGGTGTTGTACATAAAATTGGAGAAGTTCATGACGGGGCTGCAGTAACAGATTGGATGGCTCAAGAAAGAGAAAGAGGTATAACTATCACTGCAGCAGCTATATCAACAAGTTGGCAAGATCATAGAATAAATATTATTGATACTCCAGGTCACGTTGATTTCACAATCGAAGTTGAGAGATCAATGAGAGTTTTGGATGGTGTCATAGCAGTGTTTTGTGCTGTTGGAGGAGTACAACCTCAATCAGAAACAGTTTGGCGTCAGGCTGATAGATATTCTGTACCAAGGATGGTATTCGTTAATAAAATGGATAGAACAGGCGCCGATTTTCTTAAGGTTTATAATCAAATCAAGGATCGCCTCAAAGCTAATGCTATACCAATTCAACTACCCATTGGAGCAGAAGGAGATCTCTCTGGAATCATTGATTTAGTTTCAAATAAAGCTTATCTCTACAAAAATGATCTCGGAACAGATATTGAAGAAGCTCCTATCCCAGATGATATGAAAAATTTATCTGATGAATGGAGAAGTAAGTTAATGGAAAGTATTGCTGAAAATGATGAGGAACTTATTGAAATCTTCTTGGAAAAAGGTGAATTATCTGAAGAACAACTAAAAAAAGGTATCAGGGAAGGAGTTTTAAAGCATGGTTTAGTGCCAATGCTCTGTGGCTCAGCATTTAAGAATAAAGGCGTACAGCTGGTATTAGATGCTGTTGTTGATTATTTACCAGCGCCTGTTGATGTTAAACCTATTCAGGGTATTCTTCCAAACGGGAAAGAGGATATAAGGCCCTCAGATGATAGTGCCCCCTTTAGCGCACTTGCTTTTAAAGTCATGTCTGATCCATACGGTAAATTAACTTTTGTAAGAATGTACTCAGGAGTGTTAGCTAAGGGTAGTTATGTAATGAACTCTACTAAAGATGCCAAAGAAAGAATATCTAGACTTGTAATATTAAAGGCTGATGAAAGAGAAGAAGTTGATGAATTAAGAGCGGGAGATCTTGGTGCTGTTTTAGGTCTGAAAAATACTACAACTGGAGATACTTTATGTAATACTGAAGATCCTATTGTCTTAGAAACTTTATTTATTCCTGAACCTGTTATTTCCGTAGCAGTTGAACCTAAAACAAAAGGTGATATGGAAAAGCTTTCTAAAGCTTTGCAAGCTCTTTCAGAAGAAGATCCTACATTTAGAGTTAGTACGGATCAAGAAACTAACCAAACAGTTATTGCGGGTATGGGAGAACTTCATTTAGAAATTCTTGTAGATCGAATGCTGAGAGAATTTAAAGTTGAAGCAAATATTGGAGCACCTCAAGTTTCCTATAGAGAGACCATAAGATCTAGCTCAAAAGGTGAAGGGAAATACGCAAGACAAACTGGAGGAAAAGGGCAATATGGACATGTAATTATTGAGATGGAGCCAGCGGAATCTGGAGCTGGGTTTGAATTTGTTAACAAAATTGTTGGAGGATCAGTTCCAAAGGAGTATATTGGACCTGCAGAAAGTGGTATGAAAGAGACCTGTGAATCAGGTGTTTTAGCAGGTTATCCATTGATTGATGTAAAAGTTACACTAGTCGATGGTTCATTCCACGATGTAGACTCTTCTGAAATGGCCTTTAAAATTGCAGGTTCAATGGCTTTTAAAGATGGGGTGAAAAAATGTAACCCTGTCCTACTAGAGCCTATGATGAAAGTTGAGGTCGAAAGTCCTGACGATTTTCTTGGATCTGTAATAGGTGACCTCTCCTCAAGGAGAGGTCAAGTTGAAGGACAATCCGTCGATGATGGATTGTCTAAAGTACAGGCCAAAGTGCCTCTAGCCGAAATGTTTGGCTATGCAACACAGCTCCGATCAATGACTCAAGGTCGGGGTATTTTCTCAATGGAATTCGCCAACTACGAGGAAGTTCCTCGTAATGTTGCCGAAGCAATTATCTCTAAGAATCAGGGCAATTCCTGATCTCTTATCCAAAATAAACAACCTTTACCCCTCGATTCTTAATTCAAATGGCTCGCGAGAAGTTCGAAAGAAACAAACCACATGTCAACATTGGTACTATTGGTCATGTTGATCATGGAAAAACTACATTGACTGCTGCTATAACAAACGTTTTAGCTAAAAAAGGTCAAGCCCAGGCTCAAGACTATGGAGACATTGATGGTGCTCCAGAAGAAAGAGAGCGTGGTATCACTATCAATACAGCTCATGTTGAGTATGAAACTGAAGGTAGGCATTATGCTCATGTCGATTGCCCAGGTCATGCTGACTATGTAAAAAATATGATTACTGGTGCCGCTCAAATGGACGGAGCTATTCTTGTCTGTGCAGCAACAGATGGTCCTATGGCCCAGACAAAAGAACATATTCTTTTAGCTAAGCAAGTTGGTGTGCCTGCTCTAGTTGTTGCCTTAAATAAGTGTGACATGGTAGATGATGAGGAAATTATTGAACTAGTTGAAATGGAAATCAGAGAGCTTTTAGATAGCTATGATTTTCCAGGAGATGATATCCCAATAATTCAAGTTTCAGGTCTAAAAGCCCTCGAAGGTGATTCAACTTGGGAATCTAAAATTGAAGAATTAATGAAAGCAGTTGACTCTAGCATTCCTGAACCTGAAAGAGAAATTGATAAACCATTCTTGATGGCAGTCGAAGATGTATTCTCTATAACGGGTAGAGGTACTGTTGCTACTGGTAGGATCGAAAGAGGTAAGGTTAAAGTAGGAGAAGAAGTTGAAATTGTTGGCATCAGAGATACTAGATTGACAACAGTCACAGGTGTTGAAATGTTTAGAAAACTTCTAGATGAAGGTATGGCGGGAGATAATGTAGGACTTCTTCTTAGAGGTGTTCAAAAAGAAGATATTGAGAGAGGTATGGTCCTTGTTAAAAAAGGATCAATTACTCCTCATACAAAATTTGAAGGTGAAGTTTACGTTTTAAAGAAAGAGGAGGGTGGTAGACATACTCCTTTCTTTACCGGTTATAGACCCCAATTCTATATAAGAACTACAGATGTAACTGGACAGATTACTGCATTTACTTCAGATGATGGAGCAAATGTTGAGATGGTTATGCCAGGAGATAGAATCAAAATGACAGGTGAGCTCATTTGCCCTGTTGCTATCGAACAAGGCATGCGCTTTGCTATCAGAGAAGGAGGACGTACAATTGGGGCAGGTGTCGTTTCGAAAATAATTGAATAGATTTCTAATTTATAAAAATTGTACATCTATCAATTAGAATATAGACCATTGATGGGTTATTTAATTTAATAACCCATCAAAATAAAATACCTTTTACTTATGACTGCATCTATAGCTCAACAAAAAATTCGTATAAGATTAAAAGCTTTTGATAGAAGAATGTTAGATTTATCGTGCGATAAAATTATTCAAACTGCAGATACAACTTCAGCCTCTGCTATAGGTCCTATACCTCTACCAACAAAAAGAAAAATTTACTGCGTTTTAAGATCACCTCATGTAGATAAAGATTCTAGAGAACATTTTGAAACACGCACTCATAGAAGAATTATTGATATTTACAACCCATCTGCAAAAACTATTGATGCTTTAATGAAATTAGACCTTCCAAGTGGAGTTGATATAGAAGTTAAGCTTTAAGTTAGCCCGATTGCAGTCTAAATTTACTAAAATAATATAAGATAATTATTTTAAAATATGGGAGATCTGTCAGTTAGGGAATTACCTTTATTTCCACTGCCAGAGGTAGTTCTTTTCCCTAATGAAGTTTTACCTTTACACATTTTTGAATCAAGATATAGGACTATGCTGAAATCTGTTCTTGAAACAGATTCTTTATTTGGGGTTATTAAATGGGATCCAAATACAAAAACTATGGCTAATGTTGGTTGTTGTGCGCATATAATTAAGCACCAAACTGCTGATGATGGTAGAAGTAATATTATTACGATTGGACAACAACGTTTCCAGGTTTTGGAGATAGTACGTTCGACTCCTTTTTATACAGGTGTAGTAAGTTGGATAGACGATGAAAATAGCAAAAATCTTCAAGATCTTGATAGCCTCAGAGATTCTGTTATTCAAGCTTTAAATGATGTAGTTAAGTTAACTAGTAAATTGACTAATTCTCAAAAAATATTACCAGATAAGTTACCTAATAACCCTCTGGAGTTATCATTTTGGATAGGTGCACATCTTGGTGGTCCAGTCTCTGACGAACAACAACGACTTTTAGAGGAAAGGGATACATATATAAGATTGCAAAGAGAATTTGAGATGCTTGACCATACGAGGAAGCAACTTGCAGCAAGGACTGCATTAAAAGAAAGTTTTCCTGATGTAAAAGAAAACTAAATTTTTTTAAAAATATTATCAGAGATTAATATTCTTTGAAAGATAACATCCAAAATCATTGAGATGTTCACATAGAGGTCTTAATTTTTCTTTAAGAAGTTCAAAAGTTTCAATACTATTTATTTTATCGATAGCAACATCTATATAAATTATATATTCTCCTAATTCTCTTTTAGATGGTCTAGATTCTATTTTGCTCATATTAAATCCTAGATCAGCGATTGTATTTAATGCTTTAAGTAGCGCACCTGGTCGATTATCAAGTAGGGAAAATGCAAAGCTTGCAATATTTGCTGTCTCAGAGACTTTTGTTTCAGAAAGTAAAACAAACCTAGTACAGTTACCAGAAACATCATTAATAGGAAATGCAAGTTCTTTTAATCCTTCAATAGCTACTAGTGCTTTTGAACCAATTGCGGCTCTAAATGTACTCCCTTTAACCATATTTACAGCTTCTGAAGTTGAATTTGTAGGGAGTAAAATAGCTTCCGGTAAATTTTCTGAAAGCCAATCTGAACATTGAGCTAAAGCTTGGGGATGAGATAATACCTCTGATATATCTGAAAGCTTACCACTGCTTATTAATGCATGTTTAATAGGTAAAACAATTGCTTGACTAATTTTTAAATTAGGAAATTTCCATAAGGCATCTAATGTAGCAGTAACTCCTCCTTCAACGGAATTTTCGATTGGAACAACTGCTGCATCACAATTTTTGTAGGCTATTGTTTTAATAACAGAATGAAGCCCTTTACATGGTACAAATATAGGTGACTCATAATTAGCAAAGTCTGATAATATTTCAGCTGCTTTTTCTGCGTATGTACCCTTTGGACCTAAATATGCAACTTGTTTGCGCATGACTTATAAAAAAGAAAAAAAGAATATAGTAAGCATTGGAGGTTTATAATACAATGCTTTTGTCTTTTGATGCTAAACAGAAACTCAAGCTTTCTGTAACAACTAATAAAGAACGTCTTCCAACATATCTCCTTCAAGAAGAGAGAGTCGTAGGAGCGATGTTAGACTCCAATAAATTAATACCTGAAGGTCAAGGTAAGTATAAGTATAATGTTACAAGCTTCAGAGTCTTTCAGCTAGATGTAAATCCAGTTGTTTCCATTGCTGTTGAAAATAAAAATGGAGTACTTTTAATGAGTGCTCTTGACAGTAAATTAGATGGCCTCGGTATTGTAGATGATTTTAATCTTTTATTAAAGGCAAATCTACAGGCTACTAATATTGGATTAGAAGGAGAAGCTCTTCTCGGCGTTACAGTAAGTCAACCACCCCTTTTAAAGCTTATTCCTAAAAAAATATTAGAATCAACGGGTCATTCAGTACTTAATGGCATTTTATTAGGTATAAAAACAAGAGTTCAACAGCAATTAATTAAAGATTTTACAAATTGGTGCGAATTAAATTAATTCAAATTTTTTTGATAAATAACTTTCTATGCATATTTGTAATACCTAATTGGTTTATTGATGTAAAATGATCACTTGTACCATAACCTTTATTTTTGTAGAGTAAATACCCTTTATACTTTTCATCTAATCTAAACATTAATTCATCCCTTTTAACTTTAGCTAATATGCTTGCAGCAGCTATTGAAGTCAATTTAGAGTCTCCTTTTATTATATTTTGTTGCTTTCCCTTCCACATACTTAATGGAAGGCAGCCGTCTATATAAATTTTAGATGGTTTTAATTTCAATTTATAAATAGCTCTTATCATTGATAATTCAGTAGCATATCTGATCCCATATTTTTCTATTTCTCTGACGGAACTTTGACCCATACCCCAATCTTGTGATAACTCTAATATTTTTGGCAATAATAAGTTTCTTTTTTTTGCAGATAATTTTTTACTATCATTAACACCTAACTTTTTTAGTAAATAATTATTTTTCAAGGTTAAAACTACTGCAGATGAGAAGACAGGTCCAAAGATACATCCCTTCCCTACCTCATCAATACCTACTTCAATTGAATCATTCATTCCCTGCTGATGATCTTCTTCTTTTTCTTCTTGTAATCTCAGGATCTTCATTATCTTGATTTTCTTGTAAATCTTTATCATTCACTACTATTCGATCATTAGAAATATTGTCTTTATTTCCAACAGCATCATCTTTAGAAAAATTATTTGCAAATGTATTATCTAGATTATTAATTGTTATTTCTTTTTTAACATTTGATTGTGAAGTTTCCATTTTTTTCAATTCATCATTCTCAAGCTTTGCAATATTATTCACTTTTATAAATTCTTTACCTAACTTAATTAAAGGATTAATTCCTAATTGACTATATACAAGCTTTTCTTTCTCAGAAAGCTTTATAGAAATAAATTCTTGTTCATTTGAATGATTTGCTGCATTTGCTTCATCATTTAATTCTTTCTTCTTTAAAGAATTTTTTTCTTCGCCTGCAATTAAATCGAGTGAGGAATCTTTTTCTGCAGTTTTATTCTTAATTTCATGAACTAATGTTTGATTATTTTCTAAATTATTTTCATGAACTGATTTTTTTGATTTTTTTGAAGATTTTGAACTTTCTAAACTTATTTTTTGAAGATTAGGTAAATTTTGTAATTGTCCTAATCCTTCACAACAATTGCATGTTTTATTAAATAATTCATAAATATTTTTACCTTGCCTTTTCCTTGTTAGTTCTACAAGACCTAATTCAGTTAATTGCGCTATTTGCGGTTTTGCTGAATCGTCTTTTATTGCTGTAGTAAAATGCTCTAAAAGTTGAAATTGATCTCGGCGTGAATCCATATCTATAAAATCTATTATTAAAACCCCTCCAATATTTCTTAGCTTCATTTGCCTAGAAATTTCAATCGCCGCTTCACAATTTGTCCATAAGACAGTTTGCCTAGAGTTTGCTGATCTTGTGAAAGAACCTGAGTTAACATCTATAACAGTTAGTGCTTCAGTTGGTTCAATTATTATGTAACCTCCAGAAGGTAAATCTACCCTTGGTTGTAACGCCTTTTGAATGGTATTTATAATTTTATATTTTTCGAGTATGTGATCTTCTTTAGAATTATTATGAAATTCAATAGTAAAATTAGATTCATTATTTACTAAATAATTTTTTGCTCTTTCAATGGCGTGTTTATTGTCTATAGTGACTTTTGTTATAGAGGAATTGACGTAATCTCTCAAAACTTTTAATGAGAAGTCTTCATATCTACTAATCAGCATTGGTGGATTTGATATCTCATTTTGTTGAAGAATATTCTCCCATTTTTGAATTAAATTTTCTAAATCTTCAATTAATAATTCCTCACTTATATTCTTTGATTCGGTTCTAAATAATAGGCCTGTTCCTGGTGGCTTTATTAGTACACCAAGTGCTCGCAATCGACACCTTTCTGATTCTGTATTAATTTTCCTTGAAATATTCACTCCCTGACCAAAAGGTTGAAGAATTATATATTTACCTGGTAGAGAAATATTTCCAGTCAATCTTGGCCCTTTTGATCCTGTAGGCTCTTTCATAACTTGAACAAGTACTTTTTGTTTTGGCTCAAGTAATTCAGTAATGCCAGCAGATCCTTTTTTTAATCTTAAAGGTCCGAGATCAGATACATGGATAAATCCATTTTTTTTACTTTCTCCAATGTCTATAAAAGCTGCATCTATCCCAGGAAGAACATTTTCTACAGTACCAAGAAAAATATCTTCAATTTGATACTGACCTTGTGAGACGATCAATTCTTCAACTCGATCATCTTTAATTAGAGCTGCAATACGTGCTTGCTCAGCTATGATTATTTGCTGAGACATATAAAAAATTTTAGTATGGTTTTATTTGAAAAAATAATAAAAAATATTAGAAATATAATTCTAATTATTTGCAAGAATCTTAAGGTACAAGTTGACCATAATTAAAATAATTAGTATTTACTTCTTATTTTTGAGAGTTAAGTTTTAAACTACTTTAAGAAAATTAAGTTCATTTACATTGATTATGATAATTTTCAAAGTAAATCATAACCATCTTAATCTTAACATCATTTTCCCCTGAAGTCACATTAATCATTTATTCTATTAGTTGTATAAATTTTTCTAAAAGTGGTTCAAGTTAACGAAAATTATTTAAAGCTAAAAGCAGGATATTTGTTTCCTGAGATATCAAAAAGAGTTAATTTACATTCACAAAAAAGTAACTCATCAACTCTTATCAAATTAGGTATTGGTGATGTTACAGAACCTTTGCCTAGGGCCTGTATAGATGCAATGCAAAACGCATTAGTAGAAATGAGCACAAATAAGGGGTTTAGGGGTTATGGTCCTGAACAAGGTTATTTATGGTTAAGAGAAAAAATTTCTGAAAATGAATTTATGTCAAAAGGATGTCTAATCGCCCCTGAGGAAATTTTTGTTTCAGATGGATCTAAATGTGATAGTAGTAATATTTTGGATATTCTTGGTAATGATAATTTAATTGCTGTTACTGATCCAGTTTATCCTGTATATGTTGATAGTAACGTTATGACAGGTAGAACAGGTTTAGCTTGTGATAATGGAAGTTATGAAGGTTTAACTTACATAGCTATTAATGAAGATAATAACTTTAAGCCAGAAATTCCACAAGAAAAAGTTGATATCATTTATTTATGTTTTCCTAATAATCCCACAGGTGCAACCATTTCAAAAGAAGAGTTAAAAGATTGGGTTGATTATGCAAATAGAAATAATTCATTAATTTTTTTTGATGCCGCTTATGAAGCATTTATTCAGGATGCAAAACTGCCTCATTCAATTTATGAAATAGAGGGAGCTAAAAATTGTGCTATAGAATTTAGATCATTTTCCAAGAATGCTGGGTTCACAGGTGTAAGGTGCGCTTATACAGTTATTCCAAAGAATCTTTCAGGAAGAAACTCTAAAGGAGAAGATATAAATTTATGGTCTTTGTGGAATAGGAGGCAAAGTACAAAATTTAATGGGGTAAGCTATATAGTTCAAAGAGGAGCAGAAGCAGTTTACTCAAATCAAGGGAAAATAGAAGTTTCAAAATTGATTAACTTTTATATGAATAATGCTTCAATTATGAGAAGTAAATTAATACAAGCTGGTTTTAAAGTTTTTGGTGGCTTAAATGCTCCTTATATTTGGATCAAAGTACCAGATCAAATGACATCTTGGGATTTTTTCGATTATCTTCTAGAAAGAGCAAATGTTGTTGGCACCCCTGGCAGTGGCTTTGGATTGGCTGGAGAAGGGTATTTTAGATTATCAGCATTTAATACCTTATCTAATGTGAATACTGCTATGGAGAGAATCATTAATATATAATATTTAAATATTGAACGAAATTTTAACTTAGATGAAGTTTAACAATTCAGAAAGTGGTGGTAATAGTGGGGCGACTCTTCTTGATCAAAAACCATCAGAATTAAAAATTAAATCGCCAAAATATAAAGTTCTTCTTCACAATGATCCTGTAAATTCCATGGAATATGTTACAACTACTCTTAGAGAAGTTGTACCCCAATTAAGTGAACAAGATGCAATTGCAATTATGTTAGAAGCTCATAATTCCGGAGTGGGATTAGTAATAGTTTGTGATTTAGAACCTGCTGAATTTTATTCTGAGGCATTAAAATCTAAAGGCTTAACAAGTTCAATAGAAAAAGAGGATTAATATTAAAAAAATAAATTCTCAAATAAATCTACTATATAGATATTTAGTTACGCCTCTTTTATTCGCTGGAATAATTTATACGTTAGGAATTTTACCTGTTTTATTTTTTTCATCTTTTTTGCCATTCTTAAATGGTAAAGAATATATATTTATTTTTATTATATTTGTTTTTCTCTTAAAAATATGGGCTAAGAAAAGATGGAATCAAAAAAATATATGGATGAGTTTAGGATTTACTCAATTTGAAGAAAGCATATTTAATCACAATTTTAAAAAAGAATTATTTAAGTCATTTTTGATAATTTTATTATGGATTTTATTATTGATATTTGGGAATTTCTTAAGATTTAAAAGTGTATTTAATTTTAGCCTTTTATTTGATATTTTATTTACTTCAATTTTTGTAAGTGTGGCAGAAGAATTACTTTTTAGAGTGTGGCTTTTTGAAGAATTAAAGCTATTTTTAGGAACAAATAAAGCTATTTTTCTTCAATCTATTTTATTCTCAATGGTACATCCATATATTTTTTTGGAAAGTATTACTGTGAATATTTTGATGAAAATTGGATTGTTCTTGTTAGGTATTTATTTAAATCTTTTAAGAATTAACAATTATCCTAATATATTTCCTTCTATTGCATTTCATGGGGCAATCGTTGGTTATATTTTTCTCGCACAATCTATTTTTCAGGTTCAAGGAAATTATCCTTTCTTAATTTATGGTAATCAATACGATAAATTTATTAATCCTATTAGTGGTTTGATTGGTATCTTTACTTTATTTATATTAAATATAAATCAAATTAAAAATTTAAAAAAATCATCTAAATTTGGTTGAGATTAGTTAAATTTTTTAAAAGTATATCTTTTAATAGAATCTGTCATTACTGAAAAAATATAAATTCTTATAAATGGAATTTTTTTCATTAGGAAAAAAATTAAATATCTCAATGGATACAGAAAAATTATTTTATTTGAAAAAAAGGTTACCAGAAATTCTGTGAAAAGAATTAAGGAAATTATATCTAAAGAGCGATTGAGGAAATATTTTAATGAGAGAAATTTACGATTTATTTTTGATAAATTCTCGTAATTATTTATCATAAGACTTATTTCATAAACATCTCTTATACAAGAATTTAGACCTTGTCCTCCCACGGGATGAAATGAATGAGCTGATTCTCCAACTAAAATATTTTTAAAGTTTTTTAAATTTGGTAAAGCAAAAGCCTTAGCTAACGAAAAAGAAGAAATTTTACTTGTTATTTTTTCAGGAATTATATTATCAGGTAATTCATATTTTAATTTCTCTAATAATTTCTTATGTGTCATTTCAAGTTTTAAGTTTGTATCTGATTCTGAAGAGAACCAAATAATTTGATAAATATTATGAGAAAGGGGCAATAGAGCTAAAGGACCTTCGCTCTTAAAGATTTCATAAGCTCTTTTAGGAGGTGCACCATTTAAAATAGCCTTAAAAGAAATACACTTTTGTTTATATAAGCCTTTAAAGTATTTAATTTGCCATTTTTTTCTAGTTGAAGATTCTTTTCCATCGCAGGCTAAAATAAAATCAAAATCTGCATCATCAGTCGTGTCATAATTTAATTTATTAATATATTCATTATCATTAATTTTATTGATCAATAATTTCATAAGAAGTTTATGCTCTACAACCCATCCGATATCCGTTTGGTCATTATTAAGCATTGTTAAATCATTATCTCTAACTAATACCGATTGAGATAAAACATCATCAATAATTGATAAAGAAGTAAATCCAAAAGAAGATTTTTGGATGCTACGCCATAAATCTAATTCTTTAAATATTTTTCTGGTACATTGTGTAACTGCATAACCCTTATCTTTCTCTAATAATTCTGAATCTGATAGTGGTTCAATTAGAGTGACATTGTATTTATTTAAAGCTAAAGCTAGGGCTAAAAGTGATCCAGTTGGTCCTGATCCTATGACTTTTATATTTTTTTTAATCAAGAGTATAAACCTTTGTTGAAAATAAATTTTAAAAATTAAAGATTGGTAAAATCATAAATATCTGAATAAATGAGTTGCGCTAAATTAGATAAAAATTTTTAAATTAATTTAACCTCTGCATCTAAATACACCAAATTGCATAAGTCCATTACCAAAAGCCCAATTCATAAGAAGAATTGTTGGTATTTCTCTAAAAGATTTAAACAATGAAGACCAACCTAGTGATAAAAATACTTTTGGTCTTCGAGCACCTTCAAAGATAGATTCCCACCATGAGGGTAATGTTTCTTTTGTCCAATCATCTGTATCAACTTGACTCCCTATAAAAGAACTATTTGAAAGATTTTTTTGAAAGCTATTAATACTACTGAAGCTTGGATGAGCCCATTGTTCTAATAATTGCTTTAAAACGATTTTTTCAATCATGTTTGGAGCTTTTAAAGTTAAGTCCCTAGAGTTCCAATCTGCTACAGCTAAGTAGCCACCTGGCCTGAGTACTCTTAACATCTCATCAGCATATTTTTGTTTGTCTGGCATATGAGGTCCTGCTTCAACACTCCAAATCCCATCAAACTCTCCATCTTCAAACTTCAAATTCATTGCATCCATTTGCTGAAAAGTACAATTTAAACTTGATTTTGTAAGTTCCCTTGCTCTCTTAACTTGTTCGGAACTTATTGTTATTCCAATGACATTAAAGCCATAATGTTCGGCAAGAATTCTTGAACTTCCTCCTATCCCACATCCAACATCTAAAACTCTTGATCCCTTTGGTAATTTATCTAATCCACTCCATTTAACTAATTCATGAACAAATGTAGCTTTAGCTTTCCTAAAATCTCCTAATTTTTTTGGGTTGTGATAGTAACCTAAGTGAATATGTTCACCCCATAATTTCTCTAAAATTCTATCGTTTGTCCATTTATCATAAGCATCCGAAACTGAGTCAGTAGTCTCAAATTTTCTATTTTTAGCAATCCATAAAATGGTAAAAAAGCTAATAATTGAAATGATTAAAATAATGTAGTTTTGATTCATAATGGGTGGTTTTTCTACTGAAATTTTACAGTTAGTTGGATATGCAGTAACTTTGATTAGTTCTTGAAGGTACTGCTCTAAAAAACATTTAATGTTGCTTTAGAATTTAGAGTTTCCTACTCAACAATTGTTGAAGCTATTTAGAAATCTATTATTACTTAAACTTTACTAAACTTTTTTCTTATTTGAAATTATTAAATTTGTATGAATAGAATAATTTAAGTGAACATTAATAAAACAAATGCATCATTAATCACCCTATTACTTTTAATGAATTAATTAAAGAAAAATTTAAAGTAATATCATAATTTATCACTTCAAAGAATTGTTTGTTAGATATCTGATTTTAAATAAACCCAACATACTGTCAATAATTTTAACCCATCTATCCATCTTGATATTAGGTGAAACTGATTTTCGGGCGTAATATCTGACAGTTTAATTTAGGATTCTAATATCATTTTTGGCTGCTTTGAATATTATTGTAAAATCACCGAAAGGATCTATTTCTGAATCCAAACTTTCATTATTTTTTCATTAAATTATAAAATTTTCTTGTTTGACTGAAGAGCATAAAAACCTTCTTCGTAAGCGATGTAACTTCTATTACCAAAATTTAATAATAAAGGAAAAAAATATTATTATTTTGTAGATTGAATTTATAAGTTTTACATTCATAAATATATAAATAAATAAAAAATGCCGATAATTGGATTCGAACCAATGACCCACTGTTTACGAAACAGTTGCTCTACCACTGAGCTATATCGACAATGTTCAAATAGTTTTGTTTAATATAAACTAAAGTTTATGTTTTAAATCTTTGATGTCAAAAATTGATCCTGAATTGAAGAAGAAATTACTTCGAGAAACAAAAGCTCCATTTAAAGGTTTGAGAAGATTGATATGGGCAGCTTGTTCTGGTTCTGCTTTTTTAGGTTTATTTATAATGTTTTCCCAAATGATTGCTGGAAATGAAATACAACAAAATAATTTATTAATCCAAATAGTCGCATCAATTTTATTCCCAACTCTATTTTATTTCGAAAGAGATAAAAACTAGTTTTTACTCAAAGTTCTTTTCTTTGTTACTAATTTATAAGCCTCAATAATATCTCCTTCATTCCAGTTAGAAAATTTATCGCAACCAATACCACATTCAAAACCAGTATTTACATCTTTTACATCATCTTTAGACCTTTTTAAAGAATCTAAATTTCCTTCGTAAACAATTTCACCAGCCCTTCGAACACGCAATGAGCAATTCCTTTGTAATTTTCCAGTATTTACATAACAACCTGCTATAGATCCTTTGCCAACTGCAAAAGTAGCTCTAACTTGAGCTTGTCCAATTTCTTCCTCAACTAAATCAGGCTCTAATAACCCCTCCATAGCAGATTGAATATCTTCTAATAATTTATAAATCACTTCATATTCCCTGATATCAACATCATTTGCATCAGCAGCTCTTTTGGCACCTGAAGCGAGAGATGTATTAAAACCAATAATTACTGATCCTGAGGCAGCAGCTAAGTCTATATCTGTTTCTGTAATTTCTCCAGGAGCAGAAAAGAGTACTCTGACCTGAACCTCATTTTTAGGTAGTTGTTCTAATGAACCTAAAATAGCTTCAACACTCCCTTGAACATCTGCTTTTAAAATTAGATTAAGCTCTTTAAGCTCTCCTTCATTTGCTTGATTAGAGAGTGAAGATAAACTTACTCTTCTAGAAGCCATTTGTTGAGCTAATTTTGTTGCTCTTGCATCTGTAGCTCTTTCTCCTACAACCATTCTTGCTGATTTCTCATCTAGGTATACTTCAAATTCATCTCCAGCAGTAGGCACTTCACTAAAACCTAGTGCTTCAACAGGAAATGATGGTGCTGCCTCTTTAATTCTATTGCCATGTTCGTCAACCATAGCCCTAATTCTTCCAAGAACAGAACCTGCTGCAATAACATCACCTGATTTTAAAGTTCCATTTTGTATTAATAAAGTTGCTACAGGGCCTTTCGCTTTGTCTAGGTGTGCCTCTATGACGGTACCTTTGGCTAATCTTCGAGGATTCGCTTGTAAATCTTCAACCTCAGATACTAGTAAAATCATTTCTAATAGTTTATCAATATTCTGACCTTTTACTGCACTGACTGGAACCATTACAGTATCTCCTCCCCAATCTTCAGCTATTAAATCTTTTTCAGATAACTCTTGCTTTACCCTATCTGGTGATGATCCCTCCTTATCAATTTTATTAATAGCTACAACTATTGGAACCTTGGCAGCTCTTGCATGGCTTATCGCTTCAAGAGTTTGAGGCCTTACTCCGTCATCAGCGGCGACGACTAATACTGCTATATCAGTTACTTTTGTTCCTCTTGCCCGCATTGCAGTAAATGCAGCATGCCCCGGTGTATCTAAAAAAGTAAGTTTTTTCGTCTTAGATTCATGTTTTACTTCTACTTGATACGCGCCTATGTGTTGAGTAATTCCTCCTGCTTCCCCAGAAGCTATTCTTGACTTTCTGATTGAATCAAGAAGACTTGTTTTCCCATGATCTACATGACCCATAACAGTCACAACAGGTGGCCTTGTTATTAAGCTATCTATATCTGTTTTTTCAATCATATCAACTGTTTTTGTTGCGGCTTCTTCAATATCATCTTGTAAAACAGGAACTCCGAATTCTTCAGCCACAGTTTCTATTGTAGTTAGATCTAATGATTGAGTAACAGTAGCAGTAATACCTTTAAAGAATAGAGATTTAATTATTTCTGAACTTTCAAGTTTTAGTTTATCTGCTAGTTCTTGCACAGTTAGATTATCTTCAGGGACAATTATCATCTCAGGTCTGACTTGTTTCGCTTCTCTAGAAGCACGTAATTCCATAGCCCTTCTTTTTTGTCTCTGTCTTGTACTTTCTTTTTTCTTCTTTTTAAGTTTGTTACTAGGCTTTTGTGATTTCTCATTTTCAGACTTTACTTTTTTGGGCCTAGCTAAGCTTGCAGATAAGATTGAAGTTTTTTGTTCTCCAGCAAAACCACTAGTTTCTGTGGTAAGAGAATCATCATTCTCTCCAATAATATGAACTTTTTGTCTTTGTTTTTGTGGGCTTTTATTCCTTAAAGCTTCAAGTTTTGCGGAATCATCCCAATCTGGTCTGCCTGGTTTTTTTGAGGGACTACCTGATCTATGCGGAGCTTTTTTGGTAGGTGCAACTGAATTGGGTCTCGCTGGAGGTGCCTTTGGTTTTTGCTTTGGAGCAAGGCTAGGCTTTGGTTTTTTATATTCTGTTTGATTTGTTTTTTCATTATTTGAAGAACGAGATTTTTGAAGCTGCATCAACTCATTTGGAGATACCAGTTTTCTGACTCCCGAACCCATTGGCCGGTTAAATTTTGAATTAGATTTGTTAAATTCACCTCTTTTATTGGGTGAGCTTGGCCTATTAGCTACCCCTTGACTATTAACCATCCCTTGTCTATTAGGATTTCCTGGCCTATTAGGGAAGTTAGACCTTCCCTGATTCCCAGACTTTGTAGGACTGTTTGGCCTGTTGGGGCTACCATATCTATTTTGTAATGAAGATCTATTTAAAGAATTATTTCTATTACTATTTACTGGCTTGTTGATATTATTACTTCTAGTTGGCCCGCCAGATTTAATATTTGGATTTGGTTTATCGGGTATATTCTGTTTATTTTGTATATTCTCTCTTCTTATAGGTGCTCCAACCAATTCAGGACTTGATGAAACAGGTCTCTTGGGATTATTTTTTATTGAATTATTTTCAAAACGATTGCTATTAAGATATTTAGGATTATTTAGTTTATTTTGATTAGTTTGTGTTGATTGAGTAGGAGGTTTATTAATATTTTTAGGCTTCTCAATTAATTGAATCGGTGGCTTGGGAGATTTTGGAAGTTGATCATTTTTATTATTTACTTTAACTTTAGTCTCATATCTATTGGTTTTTGAAAAGTTTGAATTGCTTTTTTGCTCACCATTAGATTTAGATTTTGAAATAATTTGAGGAGGATTTAATTCTTCTCTCTTAGAAATAATTTCTTTACCAGTAGATTTTGAAATAATTGGCTTTGTTAACAGAGTTTTTGAAGATTGTGCTGCTTTTAAATTTTTATTTTTTAAAATTGTAGGTGCATTAATATTTTTTGAACTCTCTTCACTATTTTTTGGTCTATTCTGTTGAGGCCTAGAGTTTAGGGATGATTTATTTACAGATAAAATATTTTTACTTTTATTGCCCTTGTTTTTAATATGATTTTTGATCTTATTTGCATCATCAAAACTGATTGAACTACTGTGGCTTTTTACAAATATTGAAAGTTTTTGGGCGGCATCCAATATATCTTTATTTTCCAGATTTAAATCTCTGGAAAGCTCATAAATTCTGATTTTATCGCTGAGTGTCATTGAGTTGGAATTATGTTCTAAGAAGTTAAAATGATGGACTTTAATTCAATTATATTCCTTTTTTGGAAAGTTATTCGTAGTTTTGCGTTTCGATTATAAAAACCTCATAAAATTTATTATCAATATTTGTTTTTAAAGCTCTTTGAAGATTTTTTTTTAATTTAGGGTCTTGAGTACAATTTTTTGTTTTACATAAGTAAGCCGAACGTCCAATCCCTGAATTTATAAAAATACCAAAATTTTTTTCATGAGTAATTTTTAACATAAAATTTCTGTCAAAAATTTCCCTACAAGAAATGCACCTACGCAAAATTGATCTTTTCTCCCTCACCGTGGTCTTTCCTCGGATGTAATTATTTCTTCTTCATAAGACTCATCAAACTCTTCTTCATCTTCTGGTAAAGGATAAAGTTCCCTTAATCTTGCATCTTCTTCTGCTCTTGCTGCTTGTTCAGCCTCAAATTTCTTTTCAGCTTCTTTTTGTAGACTTTCTTCCTCTTCTCTTTGCTCAATTAATTCAGCTACTACTGCATCCTCTGAGTCTTGGTCATATTCATGCGAGTTTTTAACGTCTATTTTCCAACCGGTTAATCTCGCTGCTAATCTGACATTTTGACCTTCTCTACCAATTGCAAGACTGAGTTGATCTGGTGGAACTAATACATGTGCATGTTGACCTTCAGGATCAACTAATCTTACTAAATCAACTTTTGCTGGACTAAGGGAATTTAAGATATATTGAATTGGATCTGAAGACCATTTTATAACATCTATTTTCTCGCCTCTAAGTTCATTGACTACCTGTTGTATCCTGGCTCCCCTTGCTCCAATACAAGCTCCAACTGGATCAACTTCTCTTTCTATACTATCAACTGCTACTTTTGTTCTCGGCCCAACAGCTCTTGAAGGTGGATTTGCTTCTCTTGACACCGCAACTATTTTTACAGAACCTTCCTGTATCTCAGGGACTTCATTTTCAAATAAATAAACAACTAAGCCTGCATTAGCTCTGCTTACAAAAAGCTGTGGACCTTTTCTAGCTATTTCACTAACTTCCTTTAAAAAAACTTTAAAAGTAGCATTAGCTCTATAGTTGTCATTGGGTAATTGATCTCTCTTAGGTAACTCTGCTTCTACTTCTGGCCTACCAATACCAGAACTTACAGCCATAATTACAGATTGTCTCTCAAATCTAATGACCCTTGCTGTTAAAACAGGATCTTCTAAATCAGCAAATTCTTCTTGGATCATTTTTCTTTGCTGATCTCTAAGTTTTTGAGCTAGAACTTGTTTTGTTGTTGAAGCTGCCATTCTTCCGAAGTCTTCCTTATCAGGCGTGACATCTAAAACAACTGTGTCTCCAATTTGAGCATCATCGGCAACTTGCTGAACTTCCATTAAAGATATTTGGTGATCTTCACTTTCAACTTCATCAACAATTATTTTGCTTGCCAAAATTCTATAACCTTCTTCCTCAAGGTCCAATCCCACATCAAAATTACTAAAGTATTCCTCATCGAAAGGATCTTCTTTAGTTCCAATATAAAAAGTACGTCTATACTTTTCATAACCTTTTAGCAGAGCTTCACGTAAAGCTGCTTCGACAACTTGAGGAGGTAATTTTTTTTCCTCACTTATGTCGTCTATAAGATTGTTTAAACCTGGGAGAATTACTAATGCCATCTACGATGGGTAAAATAAATTTAAGTTAGTTTAGTCTTCTATTCTAGCAAGACTAACCTTGATTACTTCAGTAAAAGGGATTCTTTGTATTTTACCCTTAACATTAATGGCTAAATAATCATTAGACTTTTCATAAAGCAAACCATTCAAATTTTTAATTTTTGAATTATTTTGATTTAATTCAACTCTAACTGGAAAACCTTTAAAAGTTTTGAAGTCTCTATTAGAGGTTAATTCATCACTGACTCCTTGACTACTAATTTCTAAAACATATCTACATTTAATAAGATTAGATGAATCAATTACAGACAAAACAGGTTCATTTAAAAGTAAACAATCATCTAGAGTAATATCATTTCCCTCACGACTTTTGAGAAAAATTTGTATTTTCAGGGGATTATGATTTGTTAGAAAATTAATATTATTAATTTCGTATTTTAAACTTTTTGCAATTTCTATTATGAGGTTTTCTAAGTTATCTTTTTTATTTTTTATCAATTGTTTATTATTAAGAAATTGCTTTTATATTTAAATTATACAAAAATTATTTCGTTCAAATCAAGACTAAAGATGTGCTTAATTAAACAAAAATTTAAAAAATTAACACTATAATATTAAAAATAATTGTTATAAAAAATTTGTTAAGAAACAATCCTTAGCCCCTTTTTTTATGAAATTTATAAAACCATTTATTTTTTCTCTTTTACTAGTTTATTTACTATCGCCAGCAGCAAAAGTTTTTTCTCTCGATGCTTCTGATAATAGTAATTTTGTAGCGAAAGCTGTAAAAAATGTTGGCCCTGCTGTTGTTAGGATTGATACTGAAAGGTCTGTAGAGAGACAACAATTTGATCCTACATTATTAGATCCGCTACTAAGGGATTTGCTCGGGGATCCTGGAATGTTACCAGATAGAGAACGTGGTCAAGGTTCTGGTGTGATAATTGATCAAAATGGCTTAGTACTAACAAATGCACATGTTGTTGAGAGAGTGGATCTAGTATCAATTACCTTGGCAGATGGGACTAATTTTGATGGTAGGGTTTTAGGAAGTGATTCAATAACTGATTTAGCACTAGTCCAAATTGAAGAAGAAATAAATTCAAAAGTTGCACCGTTAGGAGATTCAGAGAAATTAGAAGTTGGTGATTGGGCAATTGCACTTGGTACCCCTTATGGTCTTGAGAAGACTGTAACCTTAGGAATAATAAGTAGTCTTCATAGAGATATTAATAGTTTAGGTTTCTCAGATAAACGTCTTGATTTAATTCAAACAGATGCTGCTATTAATCCCGGTAATTCAGGAGGACCATTAGTTAATTCAAGCGGTCAAGTAATTGGTATAAATACACTTGTAAGGAGTGGGCCTGGAGCAGGCTTGGGATTCGCAATTCCGATTAACCTAGCGAGAAGAGTTTCTGAAAAACTTTTAGAAGATGGTCAGGTTATCCATCCATATCTAGGAGTTCAGCTAATATCACTGAATGCTAAAATTGCAAAAGAACATAATAATGATCCAAATTCATTAGTTCAGTTGCCTGAAAGATCAGGTGCTTTAATACAGTCTGTCGTTCCTAATAGTCCAGCTGAAAGAGCTGGTCTTAAAAGAGGTGATTTGGTTATTGCCGCAGAAGATATTCTTATTAATGAGCCAAAAGCCTTATTAGATGAAGTTGAGAAAGCTAAAATTGGCAAAATATTTCCTCTTAAAATTTTAAGAAATAATCAAGAAATGAATGTAAATATTAAACCAGAGGCACTTCCAGGTTTGACATAAAGCACTCACTCAAATTTATAATCTAAAGTAAAAATTTATATAAAACTTTGGATTTACAAAATCAAATGAAAAAAGCAGTTGCTGAAGCAGCTGTCAAAGAGGTATCTAGTGACATGGTTGTAGGACTTGGATCTGGTTCTACAGCAGCAATCATGATAAAAACTCTTGCAAACAAAATTAAAGCTGGGGAATTAAAAAACATAAGAGGAGTCCCAACTTCATTTCAGTCAGAAGTTCTCGCTTTGGAATTAGGTATCCCGTTGATTGATTTAGTATCTGTTTCTCAGATTGACTTAGCAATTGATGGTGCAGATGAAGTTAATCCTGAGTATCAACTTATTAAGGGTGGGGGTGCCTGCCACGTAAGAGAAAAATTAGTTGCTAGCAAAGCTAATAAATTATTAATCGTAGTTGATCAAACAAAATTAGTTAAAAATTTAAATGAAGTATTTCCCCTGCCTGTTGAGGTTTTACCATCGGCTTGGAAACAAGTTAATGATGTAATAGAAGACATGGATGCTAAATGTAAGTTAAGAATGGCAGAAAAAAAAGCAGGTCCCGTTGTTACCGATGAGGGTAATTTAATATTAGATATTTTATTTAATGGAGGTATAAGTAATCCAAAAGAAATTGAACAGCAGATCAATAATATTCCAGGAGTTCTTGAAAATGGTTTATTTGTTGATTTAACTTATAAAGTTTTAGTTGGAACAGTTGAAAATAATCAAACTGTTGTATATGTACCAGAGAGAGTTAATTAATCTTCAAATCTTACTCTGACAGAATCAGCATGACTGTAAAGTCCTTCGCTGGTTGCAAGATTAATAATGTCTTCACTATTACTTTGTAAACTTTTTTCAGTAAATTCAATAATTGAAGAATTTTTCATGAAGGTTTCTACACCTAACGCACCACTAAATCTTGCATTCCCTGATGTAGGTAAAGTATGGTTTGGTCCAGCGATATAGTCACCAACGGCCTCTGGTGTCCATTTACCTAAGAAAATTGCTCCTGCATTTTCTATTTTATCAACAAGCTGTTTTGGATTAATAGTCATTATTTCAAGATGCTCAGGAGCAAACTGGTTACTAAATTCAATGCATGTTTCAATATTGTCACATACACCTATTAACCCCCAGTCCTTAATTGATCGCATGCAAATTTCTTTTCTTGGATGATTTTCTAATTTTTTATTGATATTATTATTGACATCTTGAGCCACTGAATCACTGGTAGTTAAAAGAATTGCAGACGCAAAAGGATCATGTTCCGCTTGTGCTAATAAATCTGACGCTAACTGAGAGCTGTTAGCACTTTTATCAGCAATGATTAAAATTTCACTTGGTCCTGCTAATGAATCAATGCCAGTTGATCCGAAAATTAATTTTTTTGCTGTTGTTACAAAAATATTTCCTGGGCCTGAAATAACATCTACTTTACTTATATTATTTGTACCAAATGCTAAAGCAGCTATAGCTTGTGCCCCCCCAACCTTGAAAATCTTTTCAATACCGCATATGTGAGCTGCCGCTAATACAGTTTTGTTCATTTCACCCTTCCCATTAGCAGGTGAAACCATAATTATTTCCCTCACTCCAGCCACTTTAGCAGGAATAGCATTCATAAGTACTGTACTCGGGTATGAAGCTCGCCCACCTGGAACATATAATCCAGCTCTTTGAACAGGGAGCCATTTACGCTGTACATCCTCGCCATATATACCTTTTATAGAAAAGGATTTAGGAATCTCTTTCTCGTGAAATTTTTCAATCCGATGTTTTGCATTTTTTAGTGCTACCTGCAAAGGCTTCGTTGTAGTCTCCCATGCTTTTTCAATTTCTTTTTTTGAAACACTAAGAGGCTCTGGATTAAAGCCATCAAATCTTAATGTATATTTCTTTAAAGCTTCATCACCTTGATTTCTTACATCTTCAAGTATTTTTTTAACAATATTATTGACTTCTTCATTATTTTCTAAATTTATTCTATCTTCTATTCTTTTAAGTTCATTTAGAATTTCAATTTTATTATGGACTATATTCATTTTTTTGAATTTTAAATTAAAAGTTTCAGATAATTTAGGATAGTGAAGAAATATTATTGATCAGAAGTCTTATCTTTTGATATAGTATATGATTATAAATCAAAGCTATTTCTGTGGCAAATAACAAATCAGCAAAAAAAAGAATTCTCGTAGCAGAAAGGAACCGACAAGTTAACAAGTCCTATAAATCTACAGTAAGAACATTAATAAAGAAAACTTTAGTTAATTGTGAAAATTATAAAAAGAATCCTAACTCGGAAAATCAAAAACTGATTAATACTAGTCTAAATGAGGCATATAGTATAATTGACAAGGCTGTTAAAAAAAATGTTTTGCATAAAAACAATGGGGCTAATAAAAAATCAAGGATTAATAACTTAGTTAAAAATACATTAAAAAGTTAGATAAATTATCTATTAATAATGGAAGAAATCAATTTCATTGATTCACATTGTCATCTCATTTTTGAAAATTTTTTAGATGATATTGAAGAAGTGGCAATTCGATGGAGGTCTAAAGGTGTTAAAAAGCTCCTTCATGCATGTGTAGAGCTTTCAGATATTCCAAAAATGAAAAAAATCGCAAATAGGTTTTCAGAAATATATTATTCAGTTGGTTTACATCCTCTTGATGCTAATAAATGGGACTCAAATTCTGAATATATTTTAAAAGAAGCCATTAAGAATGATAATAGAATTGTTGCGATTGGAGAAATGGGTTTAGATCTATTTAAAAATAATGATATTGAAATTCAAATAGCTGCTCTTTTACCTCAGATGAAATTAGCATTTGAATCTGATTTGCCTGTAATAATTCATTGCAGGAATGCAGCTCATGAAATGATAAATATCTGCAAGGACTTAAAAAAAAATAATATTTGTCCCAAAGGAGTTTTGCATTGCTGGAGCGGAACAGTTGATGAAATGCAAGAATTCTTAGAACTAGGCTTTTATATAAGTTTTAGCGGCATAGTGACTTTCCCAAAAGCTTTTGAAACTCATAATTGTGCTAAATTAGTACCTAAAGATAAGTATCTTATTGAGACAGATTCTCCTTTTTTAGCACCGGTACCATATCGAGGTAAAAGAAATGAACCTGCATTTGTTGAGAGTGTGGCAAATTCAATTGCTATAATTAGATCATCCAACATTGATGTAATTGCCAGCGAATCATCACAAAATGCTGAAGAATTGTTTAAATTTGATTTGGTAAAATGACTAAATATCTGCTAGTATAAAAAATTACTGGCTAATTTTCTTAAATTTTTAAAATACGGTTAGCTAATCTGTTTATTAACTAATCGAGTTTTGTAGATTTTTTGGAAAAATTTTTAACCAAATTATCTTTAGTTTAGGTAAATTCAAAAGGTAAAATCTTAAAAAACCCAGGATTCTATTGGATGAGCAGTAGCGCTTTACAAGTAACAAAGACAGTTACTTATTTACCAGATTTAGTAGAGGTACAAAGAGCAAGTTTCAAATGGTTTTTGGAAAAAGGTTTAATTGAAGAACTTCAGAATTTTTCACCAATTACTGACTATACAGGTAAGCTCGAGTTACATTTCATAGGTGAAGAATACCGTTTAAAAAGACCAAGGCATGATGTTGAGGAGGCAAAAAGAAGGGATGCTACTTTTGCTTCTCAAATGTATGTAACTTGTAGACTTATAAATAAAGAAACAGGTGAAATTAAAGAGCAGGAAGTATTTATAGGCGAATTACCATTAATGACTGAAAGAGGTACTTTTATAATTAATGGGGCTGAAAGAGTCATTGTAAACCAGATAGTAAGAAGTCCTGGTGTGTATTTTAAAGATGAACAGGATAAAAATGGGAGAAGAACTTACAACGCGAGTGTTATACCTAACAGAGGTGCTTGGTTAAAATTTGAGACGGATAAGAACAATTTACTATATGTCAGGGTCGACAAAACAAGGAAAATTAATGCTCATGTTCTTATGAGAGCTATGGGCCTTTCCGACAATGATGTAATAGATAAACTTAGACATCCCGAATTTTATAAAAATTCAATTGATTCTGCTAATGAAGAGGGAATAACATCTGAAGATCAAGCTTTGCTTGAGCTTTACAAAAAATTAAGGCCAGGTGAGCCGCCATCTGTATCTGGTGGTCAACAACTTTTGCATAGTCGTTTTTTTGATCCTAAGAGATACGATTTAGGCAGAGTCGGCAGATATAAAATTAATAAAAAACTCAGGCTGACTGTTCCAGATAATATTAGGACTCTGACACATGAAGATGTTCTTTCCACTATAGATTATCTCATTAATTTAGAACTTGATATCGGTGGTGCAAGTCTCGATGATATTGATCACTTGGGTAACAGAAGAGTTCGATCCGTAGGTGAATTATTACAAAATCAAGTGCGTGTTGGTCTTAACAGACTTGAAAGAATCATTAAGGAAAGAATGACTGTTGGCGAAACTGATTCTCTAACACCCGCTCAATTAGTTAATCCAAAGCCACTAGTTGCTGCTATCAAGGAATTTTTTGGTTCAAGTCAATTAAGTCAATTTATGGATCAAACAAATCCGCTTGCAGAATTGACTCATAAAAGGAGAATTTCAGCGTTAGGTCCAGGAGGACTAACAAGAGAAAGAGCTGGTTTTGCAGTTAGAGATATACATCCTTCTCATTATGGTAGGCTTTGTCCAATTGAGACTCCTGAAGGCCCAAACGCTGGCCTTATAAATTCTTTAGCAACTCATGCCAGGGTAAATGAATATGGTTTTATAGAAACTCCATTTTGGAAGGTTGATAAAGGCAGAGTCGTAAAAAGTGGTAAACCAATTTATTTATCAGCTGATTTAGAAGATGAATGTAGGGTCGCTCCTGGCGATGTGGCAACAGATGAAGAAGGATTAATACTTGCCGATTTAATTCCAGTGAGATATCGCCAAGATTTTGAAAAAGTTCCACCTTTACAAGTTGATTATGTTCAATTATCTCCTGTTCAAGTAATTTCAGTAGCCACCTCTCTAATCCCCTTTCTAGAGCATGACGATGCCAATAGAGCCTTAATGGGATCAAATATGCAAAGACAAGCTGTTCCTCTTCTAAGACCAGAAAGACCACTTGTTGGTACTGGCCTTGAATCTCAGGTTGCTAGAGATTCTGGGATGGTTCCAATAACAAAAGTAAATGGTACAGTTTCTTACGTAGATGCGAATGAAATTATTGTTAGGGATGATGAAGGTAATGATCATATTCATCAATTACAAAAATATCAAAGATCTAATCAAGATACTTGTTTAAATCAAAGACCAATTGTAAACAATGGAGATAAAGTTATTTCTGGACAGGTTTTAGCTGATGGATCTGCTTGTGAGGGAGGCGAAATCGCCTTAGGGCAAAACGTTTTAATAGCTTATATGCCCTGGGAAGGATACAATTATGAAGATGCAATACTTGTTAGTGAAAGATTAGTTACAGATGATCTATATACCTCTGTTCATATTGAAAAATACGAAATAGAGGCTAGGCAAACTAAATTAGGTCCTGAAGAAATTACAAGGGAAATTCCAAATGTATCTGAAGATAGTCTTGCTGATCTTGATGAGATGGGGATTATAAGAACTGGAGCCTTTGTTGAAAGTGGAGATATTTTAGTAGGGAAAGTCACCCCCAAAGGAGAGTCTGATCAACCCCCTGAAGAAAAACTATTGCGAGCAATATTTGGAGAAAAGGCTAGAGATGTAAGAGATAATTCACTAAGAGTTCCTAATACAGAAAGAGGGAGGGTTGTTGATGTAAGAATATACACACGAGAGCAAGGAGATGAGCTACCCCCTGGCGCAAATATGGTTGTGAGAGTATACGTAGCCCAACGTCGTAAGATACAGGTTGGTGACAAGATGGCGGGAAGACATGGAAATAAAGGAATAATAAGTAGAATTCTACCGAGAGAAGATATGCCTTATTTACCAGATGGAACACCTGTAGATATTGTATTAAATCCTCTTGGAGTGCCTAGTAGGATGAATGTTGGTCAAGTATTTGAGCTTTTAATGGGATGGGCTGCGTCTAATCTAAACTGTAGAGTAAAAGTAGTGCCTTTTGATGAAATGTATGGTCCTGAAAAATCACACCAGACAGTTCAGGCATTTCTGACTGAAGCCTCAAAACAGAAAGGTAAAGATTGGGTTTATAATCCAAAAGATCCGGGCAAACTTGTTTTGATAGATGGTAGGACTGGCGAACCTTTTGATCAACCAGTCGCTGTAGGTTATTCTCACTTCTTAAAACTTGTTCACTTAGTAGATGATAAAATTCACGCTCGATCCACAGGGCCTTATTCGTTGGTAACCCAGCAGCCTCTCGGTGGTAAAGCTCAGCAGGGTGGGCAACGTTTAGGTGAAATGGAAGTTTGGGCATTAGAAGCATATGGAGCCGCGTATACATTGCAAGAATTATTAACAGTTAAATCTGATGATATGCAAGGTAGAAATGAAGCTCTTAATGCAATTGTCAAAGGTAAACCAATACCCAGACCTGGAACTCCTGAATCTTTTAAAGTTTTAATGAGAGAACTACAATCTTTAGGTCTTGATATTTCTGTTTATACAGATGAAGGTAAGGAAGTTGACTTAATGCAAGATGTTAAATCTAGAAGGAATACTCCTTCAAGACCAACTTATGAATCATTGGGGACTTCAGAGTATGAAGAAGATTAAATCCGATTATTAACACTTTTTAACAACATATGCCATCATGACCAACAGCAATTTAAGAACTGAAAATCACTTTGATTACGTAAAAATTTCCATAGCATCACCACAGAGGATTATGGAATGGGGCCAAAGGACTTTGCCTAATGGACAAGTAGTTGGAGAAGTTACTAAACCTGAGACTATTAACTATAGGACTCTAAAACCAGAAATGGATGGTTTATTCTGTGAAAAAATTTTTGGACCATCTAAAGATTGGGAGTGTCATTGCGGTAAATATAAAAGAGTTAGGCATAGAGGAATTGTTTGTGAGAGATGCGGTGTTGAGGTTACTGAAAGTAGGGTAAGAAGACATAGGATGGGATATATTAAGCTGGCAGCGCCAGTTTCTCATGTCTGGTATTTAAAAGGTATACCAAGTTATGTCGCAATTCTTCTGGATATGCCTCTTCGTGATGTAGAGCAAATTGTATATTTCAATTGTTATGTTGTTCTTGATGTCGGTGATCATAAAGAATTGAAATATAAGCAACTTTTAACTGAAGATGAATGGTTGGAAATTGAAGATGAAATTTATGCAGAAGATTCAACTATTGAAAATGAACCATTTGTTGGTATTGGAGCAGAGGCTCTAAAACAATTACTAGAAGATTTAAATTTAGCTGAAATTGCAGAAGAACTTCGTGAGGAAATTACACAAAGTAAAGGGCAAAAGAGAGCTAAGTTAATTAAAAGATTACGAGTGATAGATAATTTTATTGCAACTAATGCTAGACCAGAATGGATGGTTCTAGATGCAATTCCAGTAATACCTCCTGATTTGAGGCCAATGGTCCAATTAGATGGTGGTAGATTTGCAACCTCTGATTTGAATGACTTATATAGAAGAGTTATAAATAGAAATAATAGACTTGCAAGGTTACAGGAAATTTTAGCTCCTGAAATTATTGTTAGAAATGAAAAAAGGATGCTACAAGAGGCAGTTGATGCTCTTGTAGATAATGGAAGAAGAGGCAGAACGGTTGTTGGTGCAAATAATAGAGCTTTAAAATCTCTTAGCGATATCATCGAGGGTAAACAAGGAAGATTTAGGCAAAACCTGTTAGGTAAAAGAGTTGATTATTCTGGAAGGTCTGTAATTGTTGTTGGTCCGAAATTAAAAATGCATCAATGTGGTCTTCCAAAGGAAATGGCTATTGAGCTATTTCAACCTTTTGTGATTCATAGATTAATTAGACAAAATATTGTAAATAATATCAAGGCAGCTAAAAAATTAATTCAAAAAGCTGATGATGAAGTAATGCAAGTTCTACAAGAAGTTATTGAAGGACATCCTATACTATTAAATAGAGCTCCTACACTTCATAGATTAGGTATTCAAGCATTTGAACCCAAGCTTGTTGGAGGTAGGGCGATACAGCTTCATCCTCTTGTATGTCCGGCATTTAATGCCGATTTTGATGGGGATCAAATGGCAGTTCATGTACCTTTAGCTTTAGAAGCACAAACAGAAGCAAGAATGTTGATGCTTGCAAGTAACAATATATTGTCTCCCGCTACTGGAGAACCAATAGTTACTCCTTCACAAGATATGGTTCTAGGATCTTACTATTTGACCGCATTACAACCAGATTATAAAAAACCAAAATTTGAAGATAGATCATCAACTTATGCATCTCTAGAAGATGTCATTTCTGCATTTGAGGATAAAAGAATAGGATTACATAATTGGGTATGGGTTAGATTCAATGGTGAGGTAGAAGATGAAGATGAATCTAAAAAGCCTTATGAATCCAAAGAATTTGATGATGGTTCCAAGCTTGAAATTTGGACTTACCGACGCGATAAGTTTGATTCTGAAAATAACCTAATATCTAGATATATCCTTACCACTGTGGGCAGAGTTGTAATGAATCATACAATAATTGATTCAGTTTCTCAAACTTAATCATAACAAGACATCTAACACTAATAAATTGAAATTATGACATCCTCCAAACCAAAAAAAAATTCAAAGACTCGCAAAAATTCAAAAAATGTGAAAAAAACATCACAATTAACAATGCCTCCTTTGACCAAAACACCCCCATCTTTTAAAAATAAAGTTATTGATAAAAAAGGGTTAAAAAACCTTGTTGCTTGGTCATATAAAACTCATGGAACAGCTATAACCGCTGCAATGGCAGATAATCTCAAGGATCTTGGATTTAAATATGCAACTCAAGCAGCTGTATCTATTTCAGTAGAGGATTTAAAAGTGCCAGATGCTAAGCAAGACTTAATTGGTCAAGCAGAAGCCCAAATTAGTGCTACTGAGGAATGTTATAGACTTGGTGAAATTACTGAAGTTGAAAGACATACAAAAGTAATTGATACTTGGACTGAAACTAATGAAAGATTAGTAGATGCAGTTAAAAATAATTTTAATCAAAATGACCCCTTGAATTCTGTTTGGATGATGGCTAATTCAGGGGCCAGAGGGAATATGTCTCAAGTTAGGCAGCTTGTTGGGATGAGAGGTTTGATGGCTAATCCTCAGGGTGAGATTATTGACTTACCAATAAGAACAAATTTTAGAGAAGGACTCACAGTTACTGAATATGTAATTTCTTCTTATGGAGCTAGGAAAGGTTTAGTTGATACTGCTTTAAGAACTGCTGATTCAGGATACTTAACAAGAAGATTAGTTGACGTGGCTCAGGACGTAATTGTTAGGGAAGAGGATTGCGGAACTGAAAGATCCATTGTAATCGAATCTGAAGATGGTATGTTTGGGAATAGATTACTAGGACGACTCACTGCTAAAGACATATTTAATTCTGATGAAGAATTATTAGTACCTAAAGATACAGCAATTGATCCATCTATAAGTAATATTATTGAAAAATCAGATATTCAAAAAGTCAATATAAGATCCCCTTTAACATGTGAGGCTAATAGATCTGTTTGTAGGAAATGCTACGGCTGGGCATTGGCTTACAATCACCTTGTTGATCTTGGTGAAGCTGTTGGTATCATTGCGGCTCAGTCAATAGGAGAACCTGGAACTCAATTAACAATGAGAACTTTCCATACTGGTGGAGTATCAACTGCAGAAAGTGGTGTAGTGAGATCAAAGATTGCTGGAAAAGTTGAATTTGGTTCTAAAGCAAAAATAAGAGGATATAGAACACCTCATGGAGTTGAGGCAAAACAGGCAGAAGTTGATTTTGTATTGAAAATTATTCCTAAACAAGGAGGTACTGCGAAAAATCAAAGAATCGAAGTTACAAGTGGCTCTTTGCTTTTTGTTGAAAATGGACAAGAAGTTAATTCTGATATTACTATCGCTCAAATTACTGCAGGATCAGTGAAAAAAAGTGTTGAGAAAGCTACAAAAGATGTTATTTGCGACTTAGCTGGCCAAGTTAAGTATGATAAGGTAATCCAGCCTAAAGAAGTTACTGATAGGCAAGGAAATATAACTCTAAAAGCACAACGACTTGGCAGATTGTGGGTACTGGCAGGAGACGTTTATAATTTACCTCCAAATGCTACCCCCGTAGTAAATTCTAATAAGAAGGTAAATGAAGGCGAAGTTTTAGCAGAGGCAAGTCAATTTAGTGAATATGGTGGAGAAGTCCGCTTGAGAGAGTCTATAGGTGACTCAAGAGAAGTACAAATAGTTACAACTTCCATGTCACTTAAAGATTGTAAATTAATTGAAGAGGCTACACATTCAGGAGAACTATGGCATCTGGAATCAGATGAAGGAATTTCTTATCGTTTGAATACTATCCCAGGTAGTAAAATAAGCAGCGGTGAAGTAATCGCAGATTTAGCCGATGATAAATTTAGAACAAAAACAGGTGGTTTAGTCAAATATGCTCCAGGTTTAAGTGTAAAAAAAGCCAGATCAGCCAAAAATGGTTTTGAAGTTAGCCAAGGGGGAACATTACTCTGGATCCCTCAGGAAACTCATGAAATAAATAAGGATATATCTTTGCTTATGATTGAGGATATGCAATGGATAGAGGCAGGCACAGAAGTAGTTAAAGATATATTTAGTCAAACTTCTGGCATCGTTACAGTTACTCAGAAAAATGATATTTTACGCGAGATTACAGTAAGAAATGGTACCTTTCATGAATGCGATGATGAAGAGGTTTTAAGTCGTTTTGATGATGAAGGGATTTTAGTCAATCCAGGCGAAAAAATTATGGATGGCATAAAAAATGAAGAGATATTGTTTGTTCAAAGATTAGAAACTCCAAAATGTAAAGGTCTGCTTTTAAGAACCGTTGAAGAATTTACTATCCCAGATGAAGCACAACTACCTGAACTTGAACATGTTAAACAAGAGAATGGTCCTTTTCTAGGTTTAAAGGCTATTCAAAGAATTTCTTATAAAGATGGGGAATTAATTAAATCTGTAGAAGGCGTGGAGTTATTGAGAACTCAATTAAGTTTAGAAACTTTTGAAGCAACTCCGCAAATGACGGTAGATGTTGAAATTACTTCTGATAAAAAGGACAAAAGTATTAAGAGACTAAATTTAGTAATTTTGGAATCAATTTTGGTTAGGAGAGATACTATTTCTGATTCGAGTCATGGTTCGACTCATACTGAATTACAAATCAAAAATAATGAATTTGTAAAAGCTGGTGACGTAATTGCCACTACTCAAATTTTATGTAAAGAAGAGGGGATTATACAAATGCCAACTCCCCTAGATGATGAACCAATTAGAAGATTAATAGTTGAAAGAGATGAAGATAAAATTATCATTAAAACAAAAGGAAAACCAACTGTAAAAATTGGAGATAGGGTGGTTGATGGAGATTTTGTAAGTGACAAAATAAAGTCTACATCCTGTGGAGAGATAGAAGAAATAAGTGACGATGAGGTTACTTTAAGACTTGGTAGACCTTATATGGTTTCTCCTGATTCAGTATTGCATGTCAGAGACGGAGATTTAGTTCAAAGAGGAGACGGCTTAGCATTATTAGTTTTTGAAAGGCAAAAAACTGGTGATATTGTTCAAGGTTTACCTCGAATTGAAGAATTATTAGAGGCTAGAAGGCCTAGAGACTCTGCAGTCTTATGTAGAAAATCTGGAGTAGTGCAAATCAAAAAAGGTATGGATGATGAATCAATATCTCTATCTGTGATAGAGAGAGATGATGTGATAAACGAATATCAGATTCTCTTAGGAAAAAATATTATGGTGAGTGATGGTCAACAAGTTAATGCTGGAGAATTGCTAACAGATGGTCCTATCAATCCACATGAATTATTAGAGTGTTTCTTTGGAGACTTACAAGATCAAAAACCATTAATGGAGGCTGCTCAAGAATCAATATCTAAGCTTCAACGAAGAATGGTTAATGAAGTTCAAAATGTTTATAAATCACAAGGAGTAGCTATTGATGACAAGCATATCGAAGTAATAGTTAGACAAATGACAAGTAAAGTAAGAATTGAAGATGCAGGGGATACTACTCTTCTACCTGGCGAATTAATTGAATTACGACAAGTTGAAGATACTAATCAAGCTATGTCCATAACGGGTGGAGCTCCTGCTGAATTTACTCCTGTTTTGTTAGGAATCACAAAAGCCTCACTGAATACTGATAGCTTTATCTCTGCAGCCTCATTCCAAGAAACTACTAGAGTATTAACTGAGGCCGCTATTGAAGGTAAGTCTGATTGGCTTAGAGGGTTAAAGGAAAATGTAATTATAGGTAGGCTGATACCTGCAGGAACTGGATTTAGTGGATTTGTGGAGGAATTAGCTTCCGAGGCAGGACCTCATCCTGATATTCTTGCAGAAGAATCTGGAGGTTATAGAAGGGCTCAAAATCTTAGACCTGACTATACAGTCGATATGCCATCTAATACTGCTGTCAGTTCATCAGCTATATTAGATGATCCCAGTGATGAAGATTTAGAGACTACAAGATCAAGACATGGTATTGATCCAACTTCTAGTAATTTTGCTGCCTTTGCTAGACCTAATGCTGAGAATCAATTCTCTGAGGATCAATTACCTGATCCTGCTGCATTAGAAGGTTTACAAGAAGAGGGATTATTGACTGATGAATAAGCTATTATTATTTTTGAACATTAGAATATAATTTTGAAAAACTGATGATTAAACCAGAATTTATTCCCAAAAGAAAGTTACCTCGTTATGGGTTTCATTCTTATAATGAAAAACTTAATGGCAGATTAGCTATGATTGGTTTTATTGCAATTCTATTTACCGAGTTTCTCTTAAAACACGGTTTGTTTTCTTCTTACTAAATAATTCCTTTGAAATTTCTTTTGGGATGTAGCATTGAAGATCTTGAAAAGATTGCTTTAAGTTATGGTGAATTATCTTTCCGAGGGAAGCAAATCTATAATTATATTTATAACCCAAAAATAACATCAAATAATATTGATGACTTAAAAACTTTACCTTCTAATTTTAGAAATAAATTAAAAAGTGAAGGTTTTATAGTAGGAGGTTTAAAATGTGAAAAGAGATCTTTATCAAATGATGGTACTTTAAAATTACTTTTAAGAACAATAGACGGAGAATTCATTGAATCAGTAGGGATACCTACAAATAGAAGATTAACTGTGTGTGTGTCTAGCCAGGTTGGTTGCCCGATGGATTGCAAGTTTTGCGCTACTGGTAAGGAGGGGTTAAAAAGATCATTAAAAGCTGGAGAAATAATTGAACAAATATTGCTAATTCAAAGAGAGATGAGTATGAAAGTAACAAATATTGTTTTTATGGGAATGGGTGAACCTCTATTAAACATAAATGAAGTACTAATTGCTATTAAATCTATGAACGAGGATTTGAATATTAGTCAAAGAAAAATGACGGTAAGTACAGTAGCTATTCCAAATAAAATTAGTCAATTGACTAAACTATCTTTTGAAAAATTAGGTAAATGTCAATTTACTCTTGCTATTAGCCTTCACGCTCCAAATCAGAAAATTAGAGAAAGTATAATACCCAGTGCCAAAAACTATAATATTAATAATATTATTAGAGATTGTAAAAATTTTGTGTTGCAAACAGGCAGAAGAATAAGCTTTGAATACATCTTACTAAATGGAATAAATGATCAGAAGGAGCATGCTGATCAATTAAGTAGCTTAATAAGAGGATTTCAATCACATGTAAATTTGATTAATTACAATTACATAACTGAGGGTTCATTTAAAAAATCTTCATCTTCTAGTGCTAATAAATTTAAAAATAGACTTTTAAAAAATGGAATTAATGCAAGTTTTAGAAAAAGTCGAGGATTAGAAAAAAACGCTGCTTGTGGTCAATTAAGAAGGAGTTAGATTTGAAATCAACTAATTTTTAGTAATAATTTTAAATTCTTCAATAAAAAAGCTAGTATTAATTAAATCAAATAATTTAGTGAGCTTTATTAGAACCAAATTACTTCCTGTAATGATTGTAATTCTTTTTGGAGTTGCATTTTTTGCTGTTAGTGCAAGAATTTGGTTGCCTGGTGATATGATGTCCCCTGCTCCTATTAGTTAATACTTTTTGTGTTCAATGATTAATTACAAAAAAGAATTAAATGATGATAGTTTGGCAGATATAGCTATTGATCCAGATATTTTAGCTAAAGAGTTAGCTGTTGATTTTGAAGTTGATCCTCTTGAGGAAATTGATAAAGATGGCTTCTCAAAAGATAGTTTAGATATATCTTCTTCATGTGATCAGGCTTTAGAATATTTGAAAGGGGACAAGGAAAAGCGAATTCAAGGTTTAAAAATTTTTTGTGAATATCGTGATGAAAGGTCTTTCCCTCTTTTACTACCATTGTTAGATCAATCTTGCCCTGTGGAGAGAATGAGCGCTGTATATGCCTTAGGTCGAAATCCTTGTCCTGATGCTGTAAGTAAATTAGTTAGTTTGTTAGAGTCTGATGACAATGCTTATGTTAGAAGGGCTACAGCTTGGAGCTTAGCAAATTATGATAATCAAATTGTATTACGTCCTTTAATAAAAGCCTTACAGAATGATGTCTCCGCAGTAAGACTTTGGGCCTCAAGCTCTCTCGCAGAGATTGGCAGTATTTCAAATGACAATGCACAATTAGCTTCTGAACAATTATTAATAAGTCTAAAAATTGATAATGAGCCTATTGTTAGGAGTAATTGTATTTGGTCCTTATGCAGGCTTTATCAAAAATTAAGTAATAAATTGCAAGATTTATTTATAGATGAATGTACAAAAATTGCTTTATTTGACTCTGAACCTTCTGTTATGGAAGAGGCTAAGACTGCGCTTGATTCAATGGGGATGAAAGGATTTTATAAATAATTTATTTGGATATTGAAATATTTTATATCCAATAATGAAAACAAAGTTACGTTATCAACTGAAAGCAAAAAATTTAGTTATTTTATATAAAGTATAAGTACTTAGTGTGTTAATCTAATGCCACAAAGAACATTAAGATTCAAAATTTATCAAGATGGACGTGTCCATGAAACGGTAGAAGGTTTTGAAGGTGAATCCTGTAATGATGCAACTAAGAATTTAGAAGATGCTCTTGGAGAAGTTAAAACTAAGAGATTAACAACAGACTCATTTGTCATTAATCAAGTCAACAATTCCAATCAATTAAAAAACGAATCTAATGTCACATTTTAGTACTATTAAAACTAAACTTAGAGAGACTGAGCCTTTAGTAAAAGCCCTAGCTCAATTAGGTTATAATCCTAACCAAGATGAAAAATTTGTAAAAGGCTATCAAGGAAAATTCACTGCAGTTGATATCAGTTTAGATTTACCAGAAAATACCAAGGTTGGTTTTAAGTGGGACAACAAAACTAATACCTATGAGTTAGTTACTGATTTAGATTTATGGAAGTATAATTTACCAGTTGAAAGATTTATTTCAAAAGTTACACAGATGTATGCATATCAAACAATATTATTCCAAACACAAAAAGATGGATATGAAATTATTGAACAAAAGAATGAGAATGATGGATCCATAGAATTAGTCCTCACAAAATGGGAATCATAAGGTTTGGATTTTGATCCTTCTACCGCATATGATTTAAACGAAGAAATTTTAGAGACTTCTTCGTTTAAATCTTTTGTAAAAATTGATTCTAATTCTAATTCAGTAGATGAGATTAATAATGATAATGTAGCTGCATTTCATGAATATATTGAGTCTAATGATATTTCTGGATTTGAACCTGTCCTTGGTGGCGAATTGACTGAAAAAGCAATCTGGGTTGATGAAGCTGCTTGTATAGGGTGTCAGTATTGTGTTCATGTCGCTACTAATACATTTATTGTTGATGAGGATCTCGGAAGAGCGAGGGTTATTCGACAGAATGGAGATGATCTTAAAGTAGTTCAAGAAGCAATGGATACATGTCCAGTTGATTGTATGCATTGGGTTGAATTCGAAGATCTTGATAGATTAGAAGCCAGTTTAAATAGGGATATGTTTCAATCATTAGGCAAATTACCTAGGGTAAATAAACACTAAAAAAATTAAATGACATTACCATATCGTCGGTTTGGCAGGACAAACATTGATATGCCAGTGTTATCTCTAGGTGGAATGAGATTTCAAAAAAGTTGGAAACAATTAGAAATATCAGAAATATCGAAAGAGGAACAAAATAAAGTAATGAAGGCTTTAGAGTTAGCAGATTTATATGGTTTACATCATATTGAAACTGCTCGACACTATGGTACTTCTGAATTGCAATTAGGTTCTGCATTTAAAAATATGGATATAAACTCTAAAATTATTCAAACTAAAATTCCTCCTAATGAAGATGTAAATGAGTTTCAAGATGAGCTAAAAACGAGTTTTCAAAAACTAGGAATAAAAAAAATTGATCTTCTTGCTATTCACGGCATAAATACTTTTGAACATCTTCAACAAGCCATAAGGGAAGGAGGATGTGTTGATGCTCTTAGAAAGTGGCAAAAAGATAATTTGATTGGGCACATTGGATTCTCTACTCATGGATCATTAAGCCTTATTCAAAAGGCAATATCCTCCAATAAATTTGATTTTGTTAATTTGCACTGGTATTTTATAAATCAGACAAATATCAAAGCAATAAGATTAGCTGAAAAATTTGATTTAGGGGTTTTCATAATTAGTCCAACTGATAAGGGTGGACATTTGCACACACCTTCAGAAAAAATTTATAAACTTTGTAAGCCTATCCATCCAATAGTTTTTAACGATTTATTTTGCTTGAGTGATAATTCTGTTCATACACTAAGTGTAGGTGTTGCTAAAGAATCTGATTTTGATTATCACTTAGAGGCTATATCCCTGCTGCATAAATCAAATTATTTAGTTTCTTCCATTGAGAGTAAATTGACTAAAGAATTAATCAAAGTTTTGGGTGATGATTGGTATCACAATTGGGATAAGAATTTACCAACATGGAAAAATACTCCAGGAGAAATTAATATTCCAGTGCTTCTTTGGTTATCCAATTTGCTTGAAGCATGGGATTTAGAAAGTTTTACTAAAGCAAGATATCAATTGCTAGGTAACGGAGGACATTGGTTCCCTGGTAATAATGCAAATTTGTTGGATGTTAGTGTCACTGAAGATGATCTATATAAATCATTGATTAATCATAGTAACCCTAAAAAAGTAATAAAAAAAATTAGATATTTAAAAAGAAAATTTGGGACAGAAAAACAGGCTAGATTATCATCAGCATAAATCTATAAAGGATATTTTGTAGGTTTACCTATAGATCTTGGATAGCAATCAGGGCAATTTTGCTCTGGTTTGATAAAAATAATATTTCTTTCTCCTTTGCCTTTAGGAAGTTGAGTTTTCTTGATTTCTGAAATAGAACCTTTTAATTTATCCAAAGAATTTCTCATTTGAATCTCATCTTTTTTATTCCATTTGCCACAATAAAGCAATCCACTTCCACTCTTATTTAGCATTGGCAATATATATTCTGTAACGGTTGAAGGTGAGCCAACTGCTCTAGTCGTGCCAATATCAAATATATTTCTATATGAAGCATTATGAGCAATTTTTTCGATCCTATCGTTTATTACAAATATCTTATTACTAAAGTTTAAGGTATCAATAATTTGTCTTAATGCATCTGTTTTTTTTTTAGACGAATCAACTAAATATACCTCTGAATTTGGATGTGTTATTGCGTAAGCCAATCCAGGGAAACCGCACCCTGAACCAATATCAACAAATTTTTTATTATCAAAAATTTTATTTGTCCCTAAGTAAAATGGCCAAATACTATCATATATTTGTGATATCCAATAATCATCCCCATCAACAAGTCGGGTTAAATTTGTATGTTTATTAATTTCACTTAAAATTTTCTGTAATTTTTTAAATAATTCAATCTCATTACTATTAAGAATTTCATTAAGATCCTTAAATTGTATTATTTGCATCATATTTTTCAATTAAATTTTTAATTTTATGTTTTTATATAGCATTAACTTTAATTTAAATACATTACAATGAATTTGATAGCTAATAATTTTGAAAGGAGAAAAAGATTACTATAAAATACTTGGGGTTCATGAGAAAGCTTCAACTCATGAATTAAGAAAAGCTTTTTGCAAACTGACTAAGGAATTACATCCTGATACTACCACTCTAAATTTAGATGATGCGAAAATAAAACTTCAAACGGTAATGGAAGCTTATGAAAATTTAAATAATCCTTATTTGAGAAATATATATGATAATAAAATTCAAAACAATTTAGCAAGTAAAACAAAATATAAGAGACCTATTATTAACACTTATACAGCTGATTCTAAAATAGCTAATTCGATTGGAGATAGGAGACCATTCTCAAATGGAGAAATGTTCTCATTACTATTATTAGTAATTGTTATTTTGGCATGTTTATTATTTGCTGTATTATTTGCTAACTTTACAGGCAAAGAAATAGATTCTATGCCTATATGGTTGATGAAATAGTTTTATTGATTAACTTAACAAACTAATTATTTAAGTTTTTTAATAATAAATAAACTAAGAACTTTTGAATCCTTATTAATCTTTTCAATAGATATCAAATAATAATTTAAATTAAGAAGGAGTAAGTACCATATGTATTCTCTTATTTCCAAAAAAATAATTTTTATTTTTAATTTCAAATATCTTAAGAATTATAAGTTTGAAAGTATATCATGGATAATTTCATAACTATTTTCTAATTGTTTATCTGTGATGCATAAAGGTGGTAGTAAATAAATTACATTGCCAAGTGGTCTAATAAAAAGTCCTTTCTCTATGGCAAGTAATTTTATCTTTTTACCAATCGTATTTAGATATCCAGAATTATTACCTATTTCCAAATCGAAAGCTATGATTGTCCCACAGATTCTTATTTTTTTGACAAAAGGTAAATGATTTAATTTATTTATAAAAAATAAATGTTTCTCTTCAAATTTAAGATATTTATTAGGTTCATTTTCAAGAAGATCTAAACTTGCATTTGCAGCTGCACATCCAAGTGGATTAGCTGTAAAACTATGACCATGCCAAAATGTTTTTTCTGGAGATTCACTAACAAAAGATTGAAAAATTTCTTCTTTCGAAAGTGTTATTCCCATAGGTAAGAAACCAGATGTTAAACCTTTAGAGATTGCAATTAAATCTGGTTGAATCTTCGCTTTTTGAAAAGCAAACAAACTTCCAGTTCTGCCAAAACCAGTCATTACTTCATCTGCTATTAGAAGAGAATTATGAAGGCTCACTAATTCTGAAACCTTTTTTATAAATTCTGGTCTTACCATATTCATACCACCTGCACCTTGTAAAATAGGCTCGACAATAACTGCTACAGTAGGTTGCTTTAAAAGTTCACACAGTTTTTTAATAGAAAATTCTTCTTTCTTTTCAATACCATCATCTCCTATCCATGTTGAAGGCCATGGCACCCTTTTAACTGGAAACATTAACTTCTCAAAACTTTCGTTAAATATATTTCTTTCACCTAAGGCCATCGCACCAAAAGTGTCTCCATGATAAGCACCTTCAAAAGCAATAATTTGATTTCTTATTTCACCATTATTTTGCCACCATTGATAAGCAATTTTAAGAGCTACTTCAACAGCAGTTGATCCGTTATCTGAAAAAAACAATCGTTCTAATTTAGTTAATTTGCTAAGCCTTTCTGCTAGTTTTTTTGCCTGAGGATGAAGGAAATCAGCAAAAATAACTTGTTCTAATGTCTTGGCTTGATTTGATATCGCATTGGCTATGAATTCATTTCCATGTCCATGAAGAGTAACCCACCAGCTACTAATCCCATCAATTAATTCTTTTTCAGGATTTACAGTATATAAAGAAGCATCTTTACCATGGCTGACTTCGATTTGAGCCTTATTTGTTTGAATCTGAGTAAAAGGTGGCCAAATATTAGGGTGCCAATCATTATTAAATGAATTTGAATTATGTATCATAATCAATATTTACTATCTAGTGTTTGATTTAATATTTGTTCCATTTTAAGATCTTTCCATAATAAATCTAAATTATCAATACTTAAATTTTTAATCAAAGGGAATTCAGCGATAATTGGTAATCCACTAAAAAGTTTTAAAGTTTGTGGATTATCTAAATGTTTTTTGCCATTTATAATAAGACCTAAAATAGGAATGTTTCTTTTTCTGAGTGCCTCAATACTTAAAAGTGTGTGGTTTAGTGTCCCAAGAGAGCTCCTACAAACAAGTATTACTGGTAAGTTCCAAATTTTTATTTGATCAATCTGTAAAAAATCTCTCGTTATTGGAACCATAAGCCCACCTGCTGTTTCAATTAACAGTGCCTTTTCGATGTTTGGCAAATTTAAATTTGATTTATTAATTTTTACATTATCAATTTCCGCAGCCCAATGAGGTGATACGGGATTATTGAAAATGTAGGCTTCCTTTAAGATCTTTTTTTGACTGATTTGGCTAACTCTTTTTACATATTCACTATCAGTCTCACCTTCAATTCCACTTTGTATAGGTTTCCAATAATAACAATTAAGTCCTCTAACTAAAAATGAGCTAATTAATGTTTTACCAACATCAGTATCAGTTCCGCATACAATAAATTGAAAATTTTGATTAGTAATTTTCATTTCTTTAGAATTAATATACTAATAGACCAAGTTAAATTTACCTTCTCATATTGATCTTTGGGCCATTTCTTTTGCATTAACTTTAATTCTGAAACCGTTTTTCTTCTACTTTGTGTAGTATGAGCTCCTATATTAATTATACTTTTAAAAAGTTTATAAATATTTGGAAAAGTTTCCCTATATTTCAATTCTTTGATTAGAAATATTTCATTTTCTTTTACAAATTTTTTTATGATATTTGTACATGGCAAAGAAATACCACTGTACTCTATATTGTTTTTTTTACATGTTTCTCTCCATTCTGGAAAACTTTTATTATTAGGAAACAAAACTATGAGAAAACCTCCAGGTTCTAATCTGCTATACCATTTTCTCAACTTCTTCTCAGGTTCGTTCAACCAATGAAAGCAGAAAGAAGAAGTAATTAGACTTGCTTCATTTATATAGGCAGGCAAGTCAATATTTAAATCCCATAATATGGTCTGACTATTTTTTTTATTTTCTTTAAGCATATTAGGACTAAAGTCAATTCGAATAACTTTTATATTCGTAAAATTTTTTTCTAATAGATCAGCTAAATAACCTGTACCCGCTCCTAAATCAATCCATTCTCCAATTTGAGGTTCTAATTCTTTAATGATAAGCATTAGCTTATTTGCAAAATGCTTTTGAACACAGGAATGATTTGAATAATAATGAGCAGCGTTATTGAAATTATTATTTATTTTTTTATTCCAATAGTTATTTACCATCATTAAAAATATCTATAACCAATCTTTAAGGATTTTTACAATACAATTATTATCTATTAAGTGACCTTGATTTTCAATTTGCACTAATTTAGGTTTATTTATTAGAAAATTATTTAATAAATTAATAAATTCATCAAAAGCATATTCTTTGAGAATAAAATCATTTTTAGATTTAATTATTAAAACTTGAGCATGTTCTGAAAATAAATTAAATGTATTGCATTGTAAATATAACTTCTGAAAATCATTTAATAAACTTTTTAAATTAACTTGTTTTGAGTTCAGATTTAAAAAAGATTTAAATGTAATATCAACTTTATTTGGCATAAATGATCTATTAATGAACTCTTCTAACATAAAGTGCACTTCACGAGCGTTAATTTTTTTTTCCATTCTGCGGAGTGTTCTTATCGTTATATCGCTTTCATTATTTGTGGGTACGAAATTGAAGAAGGAATTTATTAATACTATATGAGATGCTTCTTTAAGAATCTCTTTCTCAATTAAATGGATACCTAGAGAATGACATAAAGCAACTTTTTTATTTTTATCTGAATCAGTTTTGATCCATTTAACTTTAATGCAAGAATCTGAATAATAACCTCTATCATTATCTTGCCAGGTCCAATTTTGTCTAATAAACTCTTCTTTTAACTTGTTCCAGATACTTTGATCAAATCCCCATCCGTGTTGTGAAATGATTTGGTTCATTTGTAGGCTTTTAATGCAGAAATAAAGTTTTTTAAAATATTTGTATTGAAAGAACTCCTAATAGTTAATCGGATTCTAGATTTTCCTGCTGGTACTGTAGGTGGTCTTATCCCTACGGCTAAGAAACCTTTCTCTTCTAAAAATTTTTGCATCATCATTGTTTTATCTTCATCACCGATAATTAAGGAAAGGATATGAGCATCTCCTATTACTTCATATTTACCAATATTCTCAATCTCTTTTTTCCATCTTTTTGAAATTTCAAGTAAATCAGTTCCTAAATTTTGATTTTCTTTGATTTTTTGCAAAGACTTTAATGCCCCTGCTGCAAGAGAAGGAGATAAAGCCGTTGTATATCTAAAGGGACTACTAGTTTGAATAAGCATTTCTCCTATCTTCGCATTGCTTGCTAGAAAAGCACCACCGCTTCCAAAAGCTTTACCAAAAGTTCCGCTAATCATGCTAATTGAATCAAGAAATGGATTACTCAATCCTTTCCCTTTATTTCCTAAGATTCCTAATGCATGCGCTTCATCCACTAATAATTTGCATTTATATTTTTTACATAGTTTTGTTATTTTTCCCATTGGAGCAATACTACCCTCCATGCTGTAGAGAGATTCAACAACCACAAGAATAGAATTGTTAATTGTAGAGAACTTTGACAATTTATTTTCTAAATCTTTTACATTATTGTGTAGAAATCTAACTAATTTAGCTCCAGATGCTTTTGATCCAACAAGTAAAGAATTATGTATTAATTTATCTGCAATTATGATACTATTCTTGTCTGTCAAAGCTTCAATCGCTGCTATGTTTGCTTGATATCCGCTTGGGAAAAGTAGTACAGAATCTTGATTTAGCCATTTACTTAAATTACTCTCAAGTGACATATGAATAGGTCTCGAGCCACTTATAAATCTAGAACTACCTGATCCTAACCCTTGTATAGTAGTTGTTTCATAAGCAGCATTAATAACATCTTTATCTCTGCTTAATCCAAAATAATCATTGCTACTTAAATCTATAAGAGTTGTCTGGATATTGTCTCCCGATTCTTTAAATTCATATGGTTTATCACCAAGAGATAGAACTCGTAATTTTCTAATTCTATTTTTTGGAGTTTGAATTTTGTCCATAGTTTTATAGCTTAAAGATCAACATTCATAAGCATAGTTTGCAAGTTAATTATTGAATTTATTAATATCTAAATAGATCATATCTTAAGAAGTTAACTCAAATTCATCGCAACACGAAATATTGGATAATCTAGGGGAAATATTTCCATTTCCTTTAGATAAGTTTCAATTAGAGGCAATTAAGGCAATTAATTGTGGGGATTCTATTGTCTTAACGGCCCCGACTGGTTCGGGTAAAACCATATTAGGTGAATTTGCGATTTACAGAGCTTTAAATCATAAAAATAGAGTATTTTATACCACGCCTTTAAAGGCTCTTTCTAATCAGAAATTTAGAGACTTTTCTCTTCAATTTGGCCAAAATAAAGTCGGTCTACTCACGGGAGATATGAGTATTAATAGAGATGCTCCAATATTAGTAATGACAACTGAGATATTTAGGAATATGCTTTATGGCGAGTTTGAAGATTTTGATGATCCACTAATTAATTTGGAATCAGTAATACTTGATGAATGCCATTATATGAATGATCCACAAAGAGGCACAGTATGGGAAGAAACAATTATTCACTGTCCAAGTAGGACTCAAATTATCGCGTTGTCAGCGACAATCGCAAATGCAAACCAACTTAAAAGTTGGATTAATCAAGTGCATGGACCAACACAATTAATTTATAGTGATATAAGACCAGTGCCTTTAGAGTTTATTTTTTGTAGTGCTAAAGGTTTTCATCCTCTCTTAAATAAAAAAAAGAATGGAATTCATCCTAACTGTAAAGTTTGGAGATCCCCTAAAGGACAAAAAAATAAAGTTAAGGTTGGCAGATTAGTTCAACCAAAATCACCTTCAATATCTTTCGTTATTTCAAGGCTATTTGATCAAAATATGTTACCTGTAATTTATTTTATTTTTAGCAGAAAAGGTTGCGACAGAGCACTTGAAAATATAAATCATTTAACTTTAGTGAATTATAAAGAAGCTAATTTAATCTCTCAAAGGTTAAAACAATATTCAAAATATAATCAAGAGGGTATTAAGGATAAGGTTCTTTTTGATGCTCTTAAAAAAGGAATTGCTTCTCATCATGCTGGACTACTTCCTGCTTGGAAAGAATTGGTAGAAGAATTATTTCAGCAAGGTCTAATAAAAGTTGTTTTTGCAACTGAAACGCTAGCTGCCGGTATTAATATGCCTGCAAGAACTACTGTAATTTCATCTTTATCAAAAAGATCTGAAAATGGGCATCGTTTATTGTTTAGCAGTGAATTCTTGCAAATGTCGGGACGAGCAGGTAGGAGAGGTAAAGACACACAGGGTTATGTCGTCACTGTTCAAAATAGATTTGAAGGGGCGAGAGAAGCAAGTTCGCTTGCTTTGAGTAAGCCAAATCCATTAATTAGCCAATTTTCTCCAAGTTATGGGATGGTTCTCAATCTTCTTCAAAATTATACTCTTTCTAAATCTCAAGAACTTATAAAACGTAGTTTTGGAAGTTTTGTTCATATGTCCCAATCTTCAAAGGAAAATAGCGATTTAAATTCATTAAATGAAGAGTTGTTAAATTTGAAGAAAATTACAAATAAGATTTCTTGGGAAGATTTTGATTCTTATGAAAAGTTGAAAAGTCGCCTTAAAGAAGAAAGAAGATTATTAAAAATTTTAGAAAAACAAGCTTCTCAGAACTTATATGAAGAAATTAGTAATGCGATTCAATTTTTGGCTAATGGAAGTTTAATTGCTTTAAAAGCTCCTCAAATTAAACGAAAAGTTAGGCCAGCAGTTATATGTAAAAAGTTTTTAAGTACTAATAAAAAATTAAATATTCTTTGTTTGACTATTGATAATTTATTTATTTTAATAAAACCAAATTGTATCGTTAATATTTTCTCCGATTTAGAAGTTTTAGATCTTTCTAAGCTCATTGTACCTGATTTAAATTTTCCAGGTGAAAGCTTAAGAGGTGATGAATTTTCTTTGATTTTTGCAAATAAGATTCTTGAACTTAGTCAAACGAATGATTTAACTATCCCAAAATATGATCTAGCAAAAGAAGTAGTATCTCAAAAGGAATCAATCTCTAATATAGAAAAAAAACTTATCAAGCACCCTTTTCATGAACTAGGTGACTTAAAAAAACTAAAAAAGCTTAGAAATAAAGTTGGTATGATAGAAATTGTAATAGATGAAAAGAAAACACTTTTAGAAAAGGAAGAAAATTATAATTGGGAAAAATTTACAAATTTGATAAAAATTTTAAATTATTTTGGTTGTTTAGAAGATGTAAATCTAACTGAGATTGGAAAATCAATAGGTTCTTTAAGAACAGAGAACGAACTATGGGTTGGATTAGTTTTATTAAGTGGTTATTTAGATGATTTACAACCTCCAGATTTGGCTGCAGTTATTCAATCTATATCAGTAGAAGTTAGAAGATCTGATTTGTGGTGTAATTACAAACCATCTTTGAAAGTACTTGATGTTTTTAATGAGTTAGAAAGTTTGAGGAAGTTATTATCTTCACAGCAATTCAATAACTCTATAGATTTTCCTATTTATCTAGAAAAAGATTTAACGGGCATAGTGTCTCAATGGGCGAGAGGCCAGAAATGGAAAGAAATAATTTTAAATACTTCTTTGGATGAGGGTGATGTTGTAAGAATTATTAGACGCACAATAGATGTGCTTTCACAGATCCAATATTGTTGTGGCCTCAGCAGTAAGCTTAAAAACAATGCAAAATTAACTTTGAAAGCTATTAATAGATTTCCGGTATCAGAATCTGACGATCTCTTAAGAATATCTGATAATAATCAGATTAATCCTGCTATTAAAAGATTAGATAACTGAAATTAGTGAATAATTTATATCATTTTTTCGATATTCATAATCTCATCGTATTTTTTTTCATCTAGATAGCCTAACTTTAAAGTTGCTTCTCTCAGATTAAGTGATTGATAAAATGCAAGATTAGCGATTTCTGCCGCCTTTTCATATCCTATCTCTGGGACTAAAGCAGTTATAAGCATTAGCGAATTATTCAAATTTGAGTCAATAGATTTAAAGTTAGGCACCATCCCGTCAATCAATTTAATTCTAAAATTATCTATTGACTCACTTAGTAATTTGATACTAGTTAAGATGTTATATGCTATTAAAGGTTTATATTCATTCATTTGCAGCGTACCGCTGCAGTTTGCTATTGATACAGCATATTCAAATCCCATGATTTGAGAACAAATCATACTTAGTGACTCACATTGGGTGGGGTTAACTTTACCGGGCATAATTGAGCTACCTGGCTCATTTTTGGGAATAATTAATTCATAAATACCTGCTCTTGGACCAGAAGATAATATTTTGATATCATTTGATATCTTGAATAATGAACAGGCTAAAATTTTTAATTTGCTCATGATATTGGCTAAACGATCGTGGGAAGCCATTAGAGAAAAATAATTTGTTGATTTAGTAAATGGCAGGTCTGTTTCATTTCTGATAATTTTTATCACTTCTTCACTGAAATTTTTAGGACAATTAATGCCTGTTCCAACTGCTGTTCCACCAATTTGTAAACTATATAATTCTGAGACACCTGATAAAATTGACATTTTTGCATCTTTTATTTGTTTAGACCATGCAGAGATTTCTTGTCCCAAAGTTATTGGTACTGCATCTTGAAAATGTGTTCTACCGATTTTGATGATATTATTCCATTCGTTACTTTTTTTATCAAAAGATATATTTAATTTTTCAATAGATGGTATTAATTTCTTTGTAATTTCAATTACTACACTTATATGAATGGCAGCGGGAAAAGTATCATTTGTTGATTGAGATTTATTGACATCATCATTAGGATGAAGGATTTTATATTGACCTAATTCAGAATTTACTTTTACCGCAGAAATATTTGAAATGACTTCATTAACATTCATATTAGTTTGAGTACCACTTCCGGTTTGCCATATTTTTAGTGGAAATTCTGAATCATATAAGCCGGCCAAAATATCAGAGCAACTTGCTTTTATGAAGTCTTTTTTTCGCTGATCAAGATAACCAAGGTTATTATTTGTAATCGCTGCTGCTTTTTTAATTAGGGTTATTGCGTATATTAACTCTAATGGTATTAATTCATTGCCTAATGCAAAATTTTGAATTGATCTTTGTGTTTGTGCTCCCCATAGAGCATTTTTGGGAACTTTAATAGTACCTATACTATCTTTTTCTAATCTGAAGTCGTCAGTCATTAAGTTTTGAATTGAGATTAGTAAAGTAATTATCTAAATCTAGGATAATAAACTTTTAAATATCTAACCTTTCCCATATTATATTTAAATTATTTAGATGTATTGAAGGATCAAAACATTGATCTAACTCCTTTCCGTTAATTAAATTCATAATATCTTTGTCTTTTTTTAAATTTTCTTTAAAATTACCGTTTTCTGTATTCCATGCAAGATGTGCATTTTTTTGTACTAGCTTATAAGCCTCTTCTCTGGAGATCCCTTTCTCAATAAGTAGAAGAAGTACTTTCTGGCTGAAAATAACTCCTCCATAAATATTAATATTTTTCAGCATATTCTCAGGATAAATTTTTAAGTTTTCTATTATTTCAATCATTTCATTAAGCATGAAATGTAGACAGATAGATATGTCTGGTAACATTATTCTTTCGTTGGAGCTATGACTAATGTCTCTCTCGTGCCAGAGAGTGACATTCTCTAAAGCTGTATTCACGTGACTCTTAAGAATTCTTGATAAACCACTTATTCTTTCGCTTTTTATTGGGTTCCTTTTATGAGGCATTGCTGAACTACCTTTCTGGCCTTTAGAGAAACCTTCCTCGACCTCCAAAACATCTGTTCTTTGTAGATTCCTTATCTCTGTTGCGAACCTATCCAGAGAAGCACCTACTAAAGCTATTGTTAGTACATAATCTGCATGTCTATCTCGAGATATAACTTGTGTACTTGCTGTATCAACATTTAAGCCTAATTTTTTACAGGTTATTTCCTCTACTTTAGGATTTGTATTTGCATAAGTTCCCATAGCGCCACTTATTTGTCCAATTGAAATGGAGTCTTGCAGTTCATTTAATCTTCTTTTATTTCTGATGATTTCTGCTAACCAGCCAGCCAGCTTAAATCCAAAAGAAATAGGTTCTCCATGAATAGCATGAGAACGTCCAATCATTATTGTGTTTTTATGTTGAGAGGCAAGCTTTCTAATCTCCCTTTCAAGATTTTCAGTTTCTTGAATTAATAATTTGCAAGAATCTCTCATTTGAAGAGATAACCCAGTATCCAGAACATCGCTGCTAGTCATTCCTACATGAATATATCTACCAGAATCTCCTACATATTCATTTAAGTTTGTTAGAAATGCAATTACATCATGTTTAACCTCTTTTTCAATCTCTCTAATTCTCTCTGGTTTGAAATTTGCTCTAGATTTAATTGTATTTAAATCTTCTTCGGGAATGTTTCCTAATTCAAAATTCGCTTCGCAAGCAGCAATTTCAACTTTTAACCAACTTTGAAACTTTGCTTCCTCTGTCCATATACTACCCATCTCAGGTAACGTGTAACGCTCAATCACTATTTTTTATTTATACACAACTTACATTATAACTATTTCATATAATTTATTTACTTATAAAAACTCATTATTAAGTCTTTTTTTTTTTTTTAATCTTGCGATAAAAGTAAGTTCTTTCACTTTTAATAGAAACTATTAATAAAGCTTTTGTTACTGCAAATTAAGATTCTTGATGAGTAATCGACTTTAGTCTTTTGAGATAAACTTATAGTGTCTTTAGTTAGAATTCAATTAAAAATCAATAGGATTTTTTATGTCTTTGTATTCTTGTTCTAAATTTTTATTAATCTTAAATGAGTAAAAAGATAAGATTAGATATTTTTTTATTCACTCAAGGTTTTGTCGATTCGCGTCAAAAAGCCCAAAGACTTATTCTCGCGGGTAAAGTTAAAGATATTAACGGTAAAGTTTTAGATAAACCAGGTCAAGAAATATATCCCGAATCTCAAATAATTATTTCTGCTCAGCCAAAATATGTTTCTAGGGGTGGTGATAAATTATCTGAGGCATTTCAAAAGTTTTCTTTAAATGTAAAAGATAGAATATGTCTTGATGCAGGTATCTCTACAGGCGGATTTACAGATTGTTTACTACAAAATGGTGCAAAAAGGATTTATGGAATTGATGTTGGCTATGGTCAAACTTCATGGAAAATCAGGGAAAATCCAAAAGTTAAACTATTAGAAAGAACCAATATAAGATTTCTTAAATCAGAGAACATTTTTTCCAAAGAAGATTTATTTCCAGATTTTGTAGTAGCCGATCTCTCTTTTATTTCACTTAAGTTGGTTTTAAAGCCAATTGAGGATTTATTAAATAAAAAATTTTTTGAAGGCATTTTTCTTATAAAACCTCAATTTGAAGTTGGTAAAGAATATGTAAGTAAAGGGGGTGTTGTAAAAGAATCTAAGTATCACTTAATAGCCTTAAATTCTGTAATTAATGCAATAGAAAGTTTCAATTGGCGGATAAATGGTTTAATTGCATCTCCATTAGTTGGTCCCGCAGGAAATCATGAATATTTGATATGGATAAGTAAAACAAAATTAAACGAATTTTCTGTTAATGAAGAATTTCTGTATAAATTAGTTGAGCAAACCTTAAATTAAAGTGCCTCTTGATCTAAATCTCCAGTTCTTATTCTTAAAACTGAATCTACTTGAGAAATAAAAATTTTGCCATCGCCGATTTCGCCTGTTTTGGCAGCCTCAGCAATTGCTTTAATAACAGAATCTACTTTTTCGTTATCTACAACTACTTCTACTTTCAATTTCTGAAGAAATTCAACGGTAAATTCTGATCCTCTATATCTCTCAACCTGTCCTTTTTGCCTTCCGAATCCTCTGACTTCACTTACAGTCATTCCAATAATTCCAGAATTGACTAATGCAACTTTTACATCTTCTAATTTGAAAGGTCTAATTATTGCTTCAATTTTTTTCATGATAAATTTAATTACAACTACATTTTAATTTGTTTTTGGTAAAACATCCAATATTGAAATTTCTGACATTGATTCGATTCTTACACCTGCTAAATTTGCATCTTCCATAAGTAATTTTGAATCTGTTTCTGAAATAATTACTTTGTTATTAGATATTGCTTCCCATTGATCATTTTCAAAATGAGTTTGAAGCCATAACATGCCATGTATACTTAATGGTTTCAATGATTTATTAGATTTATTATCTATGGTTGAAATACAAATGTCCATTAATTAATTTTTAACATGTACTTATTAAGCCTTTTAGCGCAATATAAAAATGTGCGCGTTGATACAAAAAAAGATTTTTATGGTTTTTAATTTGTTGATTTGTAATACTTGAAAAAGGTTGACTAACAAATTTAAGTCAAATTTTAAAAATGAATGAGGAATTAAATCAAATTACAATTAAACCTCTTTATGGTGAGAGGAAAATTGAAGAGTCAGAAATTTTATGTTTTGAAAATCCAAATAAATCAAGAACATATCAAATAATAATTGATCTTCCAGAATTTACTTGTAAGTGTCCTTTCTCTGGATATCCTGATTTTGCAAAATTGAAACTTACCTATCAACCAAAAGAAAAAGTTTATGAGCTGAAATCTTTAAAGCTTTATATAAATAATTTTAGGGATCAAAAGATCTCACATGAGGAAGTAATAAACAAAATTATGGATGATTTAATAGCTGCAGCTAATCCTCAGTGGTTATGTTTAAATGCTGAATTTAATCCTCGAGGTAATGTGTCAATGAAACTTGAATTGATACATGGTGATAAAATTAATTAGGTTATTTTAACTGTTCAAATAATTTATTAAATTCTATTTCAAATCCTGATAAGTTTTTATTGCATAAGCCTCCCATATAATAATTTTTTGTAGAAATATCATTGAAAAGCCAAATACGTTTTGTTGGTATTAAGCTTAGACTTGCTCCTAAAATAATTAGTATAAATGAACAATAAATAATTGGAATAGAAGGATCACTTTTTATAATTAATCCACTGCTAGGAATTATTTTGACTAGTTTCATTTTTGAAGAATTAATAGTTTCTTCTTGATCATTTAAATAGATATCTTTTTCTGAAAAATCATCAATATCAAAAAACTTTACCGGACCATTTTCATTATCGATTGTTAAAAGATAATTTTTTTTCATATTTTCGCCCAATTCTACAAGAACTCCCCATATTTGATTACCAATCTCAGGAACTGGTTTTAAAGCAAATTGATAATTTATTTTATCTATCTCGAGAATAATACTAGATATTGCCCAATCAGCTTGGTAAATTGTTACTCCCTTATACCTTAATGGATGATTAACTTCTGTTTGTTTTTTAATTTTTTCACTTGAATCATTTGAATAGATTTCCAAATTTGAGGTAAATTGTTTTGGGAGACCATCATTCTCTCTTTCAATATTAAAGTTTTTTAGTTTAATAGAAAATTTTTCTTTAGATACATCATTAATTAAATCTATACTTTCATTCGGGATTAGATATTCTTCTAATGATTTTCTAGTGAAATTCCCATAAGCAGAACCAATTAAAAGTATTATCAGGCCAGTATGAACTAATATTGGTCCCACTCTTCCAAAAACGCCTTTTCTAGCTGATAATCTATTTTCTTTTCTTAGAATTTCCCAACCTTGATTTTTAAGAATTTCGTTTGCGTTTGAGATCGTTTCTTTCCCTTTACTTTCGTTCCACTGAAAGGCTAATTTAAGATTATTAAACTTATCAACTTTATCATAATCTGTCCATTTTAAGGATGCTTTGAGCGTCGGTATTTGCTTCCTAAAACTTGAGGAGGCTAGTGAAATACAGAGAAGAAATAAAGATATTAGAAACCACGTACTTGTATAAATATGATCTAATTCCAATAATAAGATTTTATCTCCATCAATGAATCCAAAAATAGGGTTGTTTTCATAACTTTCAATATAGTCATCCTTTCCCATTCCTTGAGGAATAAATGTTCCGATTCCACTTGAAAATGCTATGAATATTAAAAGGGAAATAGCAAATTTTAAGGAAGATATATTTAGAATTAACTTATTCAGGAAAAACATTTAGATCCAGTTGGAGATGATATTTAATAATCCAAGAGTAATAAGTATAAGGCCACTAAATGTAGGAATGATTTGGCTGAATTTTCGAAATTCCAATAATTTTTTTAAACTTTCTGTTGTAAAACCAACAATAATTAATGGCATAACTTGTCCGAGACCAAAAAAGAATAAAAATAATAGTGAGATTAGTGGATTCTTTGCTTGTGAAACCCATGCAAGAAGTGTAGCTAAAACTGGTGTTATACATGGTGAGGAGGCAAGCCCAAAAGCTGCCCCAGTAACCATAGGGGCCAGAAATGGTGGAACTATATCTTCAATAAATTTAAAATTTGGGCTATTAGGGAGTTGGAATTTAAATAAACCTAATAAATTTAATCCCATTAATATTGCAAAAATGGAAATCCCTGTTGTAAATATATGAGGCAATTGACCATATATTTTTCCGAGGAATCCACTTAAAGCTCCCAATATTACTAAGGAAAAAATTACACCACTACAAAAACTTATAATCTTTATTTTGTTATTTTTATTTTTTGAACCGCCTATATATGCAATTGTTATTGGCATTAAGGATAAAGAACATGGCCCCAAGCTTGTTAAAAGTCCAGCACTGAAAATTAATAAAAAAGTAATAGAGCTAGGATTGCTAATAGCTTCTTGCATAAGCAAATTCCCTCTTTGGGCTAATTCGGAGATAACAAGATTGAATTCGAAAATACTTTAATTAATATATTTTGAAATTCTAGCTAATTGAATGTCTTTCGTGAACGCATATTACCAATAAATCCTGTTGATTCGAGTGAACATCTTAATAAAAGTGCGGCAACAAACATTGATCCTATTAACGAGTTCCCTCCATAACTAATAAATGGTAAGGGGAGGCCAGTTGTTGGCATCGAGCCAGTAGTTACAGCAATATGAATTAATGATTGACCAATAAGTAGTGTTGCGCAACCAGTAGCAACTAATTTTGTATAGTTATTTCTTGATTTTATAGCAATTCTTAAGCTTAAATAAGAAAAGATTGCTAAAAATGCTAAAAGAAATATTGAACCTAATAATCCGAATTCTTCAGCGTAAATTGCAAAAATAAAATCAGTATGCTGTATTGGCAAATATTGCAATTTTTGCATTGACAAGCCATATCCTTTTCCTAAAAAGCCCCCTGATCCAATAGCTAATAAGCTTTGAATTAGTTGATATCCATTCCCTTCAGGATCGCTCCAAGGATCTATAAATGATTTTATTCGCAGCATTTGGTATTGATTATTGATTACGCTTGCATAGGCACTAACAGCTCCAACAGTTGCTACCGTTATCAGTGAATTTATTTTTAACCCCCCGCACAATGCAATAACCCAAAACATTATGCCAATTAATCCCGCAGTACTTAAGTTAGGCTGCTTCATTATTAATAAAATTAGTATACCGAAAGTAAATAACGTAATAATTTTCTTTTCATCTTTAACTAAATTCCAATGAGCAAATAAATTAGCTGATTCCAATATACAAAATGGTTTAATAAGTTCTGATGGTTGCATTTTTAGCGGGCCTAATATAAGCCACCTTGATGAACCGTTAATAGTACTCCCAAAAAATATTGTTGAGCCTATTAGTAAAAGTAAAATATAAAAAATTGGCTTTGAGATTTTTAAAAGATCTCTAATATTTGTATTTAATACAAACAAAAAAATTGTTAAAGCAGGTAAATACCAAGCTATTTGCCTTTTTAAGAAAAAAGCCCAATCACCTATTTCTTTATTAGCAACCCACCAACTTGCTGAGCCTAAAATAAATAAACCAAAAATACACCAAAAACTTAAAAATACAAATATGAGTTTTCCTTCAAAGGGCCAAATTTTGATTGGCATAGGCAAAAAATTATTATTCTGATTGCCAAATTTATTGTTGATAATATTTTTATCATTAAGAAATCTATCTGAGTATTTTTGGATTTTTACTCTAGTCTTCAATTGTTTAAATACGTATAAACCATTGAGACGTTAAATGACTCTTTTTGCCAACGTTTTAATAAAATTTATAGATTCTAAATCATTAAATTTTTAATAGAAAGATAATGTATTTGTTTAGATTTTAAAACTAAATCTTAAGAAATAGCACTTTAGTAAAAAAAAACTAGCAAAAAGTCACCTCTGCATGATAGATTCCCTGAGTTTATATACTTAAAAAATCTAAATTTCTAGAGAGGAAAGTTAAGTTATGTTCACTACAGTGAACTCCAACGAAAAAACAATTAAGCAACCTATTAAAAGTGTTGCTGAAAATTCTCTTGATATTGATAATTCAAGTTTTATTAAAGATAAATTGCCAATCATTAAGCAATTATCTGAATTTCTTGAATATAGTGATGACTTCTTTTCACTTCAATTAGCTCTTTTTTGTTTAACGTTGATTCTTTCAATTGTTATAACTATTGTTTCTTGCATCTTTATCAACTTCTCTTTCGGTCTGAGTGTTTTTACAGGTTCTATTATTGGAATTCTTTACTTACGTTTACTCGCTAAAAGTATAGGAAATTTAGGTAAAACCACATCAGGGATTTCAAAAGTTCAATTGCTGCTACCTGTATGTCTATTCATTTTTGCTAGTAGAAATGAACTTATTGAAATTTTCCCATCAATTATCGGCTTTTTCTTATATAAGCCTGCTATGTTTTATTACTTTTCGCGTTCCTAGATTAAGTCTTAAAACTTTTATTTCCCCAAATTTTTAAAAAATCACAAATGAATTTAAATTATTTTTTTACAAATTTTGCTGAGTTAGAAGTTGGTCAACATCTTTACTGGCAAATTGGAAATATTAGTATTCATGGACAGGTTTTTTTAACTTCATGGATTCTTTTAGGAGCTTTACTTGTATTCATTTCCTTAGGGACAAAGAAAATGGAAAATGATCCTAAAGGTCTGCAAAATCTACTTGAGTTTTTATGGGATTACATTAGAGATTTAGCAAGAACTCAGATTGGAGAAAAGGTTTATCGTGATTGGATGCCCTTTATAGGAACATTATTTCTTTTCGTATTTGTAAGTAATTGGGGCGGTGCTCTAATCCCATGGAGGTTAATAAAATTACCAAGCGGTGAATTAGGTGCTCCTACTGCTGATATAAATACAACTATAGCGCTAGCTTTATTAGTGTCTCTTTCCTACTTTTATGCTGGTTTAAGTAATAAAGGTTGGAGATATTTTGAGTATTATGTACATCCGACACCAATAATGTTGCCTTTCAAAATTTTAGAAGACTTCACAAAACCCTTGTCTCTATCTTTTAGGCTTTTTGGAAATATACTAGCTGATGAATTAGTTGTTTCTGTATTAGTATTTTTAGTACCTTTGGTTTTGCCAATTCCAGTTATGTTCCTTGGTTTGTTCACAAGTGCAATACAGGCTTTAATTTTTGCAACATTGGCGGCTTACTACATTGGAGAAGCAGTTGAAGAGCATCATTAGTTCTTTTTATACATAAAGGACCTTTTACAAAAGGCATATAATCTGCCAAAATACCTAATCGCGTAGGTCTGAAAAATCAGGCCCATTCTAAAACTAACTATTAGGATGTCCAAGCGCGTTTGACAAATATTTATCACAAGCTAAAAGCTTTTATTTCAAATTATGGATTCCATTACTTCCGCTGCATCTGTTGTAGCTGCTGGTCTAGCAGTTGGTCTTGGTGCTATTGGTCCTGGCCTTGGTCAAGGTAACGCAGCTCAAGGAGCTGTAGAAGGTATTGCTCGCCAACCAGAAGCAGAAGGTAAAATTAGAGGTACTTTACTTTTATCATTCGCTTTTATGGAGTCATTAACAATCTATGGATTAGTTGTGGCTCTTGTACTGCTATTCGCTAACCCTTTCTCTTAAAATTTTTATTACTTTGATATTCAAAGTAAAAAAATTTGAATTTTCAATTTCAAAACAAGCTTATGTTTGTCTCTTATTTATTTGCAACTGAAGGTGGACTATTTGATATAAATGCCACCTTGCCTCTAATGGCTATTCAAGTTGTTGTACTTACTTATTTACTGAATTCGCTTTTCTTCAAGCCTGTTGGCAAAGTGGTAGAAAAGAGAGAAGAATTCGTAAGAAGTAATATCTCAGAGGCAAAAAAGAAACTTGCTGAAGTTGAGAAGTTAGAAGCTGATCTACAAAATCAACTTCTAGAAGCTCGTTCTGAAGCTGCACAAATTGTGATCGAAGCTGAACTAGAATCTGAGAAGCTTTATAAAGAAGCTATAGAACTCGCGAATAGCGAAGCAAACACTTCCAAAGAAAATGCGAGATTAGAAATTGAAAATCAGACTTCTTCAGCACGTGAACAACTTTCACAACAGGCGGAAGCCCTAAGTGAACTTATTGTTAATCGATTAATTCATCAAACATGAATATTGCTCTTTTTGCTACAGATGGATTTGGACTAAATCTCAATTTATTTGAGACCAATGTCATTAACTGGGCTGTAGTTATTTTTGGACTATATAAATTTTTACCAGGTTTTCTTGGAAAAATGCTTCAAAAAAGAAGAGAAGGTATTCTTCTCGAATTAAAAGATGCAGAGGAGAGACTTCAAAATGCCAATGCAGCTTTTGAAAAGGCAAAGGTAGATTTGTCATTAGCTAAAGAAAAAGCTGAAAAAATTAAAGCTGACTCTCTTAAAAGATCTGAGGCTATCAGAATGGAAAGTGAGAAAAAGGCTATAGAAGAGATGGCACGTATTAAACAAAGTGCAATTTCAGATGAAAGTTCTGAAGCTTCAAGAGCTATATCTCAACTGCGAAAAGAAGCAGTTGAGTTGGCGATAAAGAAAGCTTTAGATTTATTACCAAATAAACTTGATCAAGCTACTCAGGAAAATTTGGTAACTCAATCAATAAATAATATTGAGATTAACTAATGCCTCTTTTAAATTCTGTTACTACACCATACGCTGAAGCTTTTCTTCAAGTTGCAAATGAAACAAAGCAAACTGAAGAAATTGTCTCTCAAACTAAAGAAATCCTACAATTAATAGGCGATTCGCCTGAGCTTGAAAAGGCTTTGTCTTCTCCAATTCTTGAAAAGGAGTTGAAGAAAAAGATTTTAATAGAATTATTTTCAGATAAAGTTAATTTTTCATTATTAAATTTATTGAAGTTGTTAGCTGATAGACAAAGAATAGGCATTTTAGTTCCAATTCTAGAAAGATTTTTGGAGATTTACAGGGACAATAGTAATATTGCACTTGCAACTGTTACTTCAGCTGTAGAATTATCAAACGAGCAAAAGGATTTAATTATTCAAAAAATTAGTTCTATTGCTGGGACAGAAAAACTAGAACTAGTTACTAAAACTGATCCATCACTTATTGGCGGATTCGTCGCAAGTGTAGGATCTAAAGTAATAGATGCAAGTATTGCATCACAAATCAGAAAACTTGGCCTTTCACTTTCCAAGTAATTTTAAAATCACCCTTATTTCTTAAAAAAATGGTATCTATACGTCCAGATGAAATCAGTTCAATACTTAAACAACAAATAACTGATTATGATCAATCTGTTTCTGTCAGTAATGTAGGAACAGTACTTCAAATTGGTGATGGTATTGCCAGGATTTATGGTTTAGAAAAAGTAATGGCTGGCGAATTACTTGAGTTTGAAGATGGAACTGAAGGGATAGCTCTTAATTTGGAAGATGACAATGTAGGAGCTGTTATGATGGGTGATGCATTGGGAGTACAAGAAGGCAGTACAGTAAAAGCTACAGGAAAGATTGCTTCTGTTCCTGTAGGAGAAGCTATGCAAGGCAGAGTTGTTAATCCATTAGGTCAACCTATTGATGGGAAAGGTGAAATACCAACAAGTGATAATAGACTTATTGAGGAATTGGCTCCTGGAATCATTAAAAGAAGATCCGTTTACGAGCCTATGCAAACTGGCATTACTTCAATTGATGCGATGATTCCTGTTGGAAGAGGTCAAAGAGAATTAATAATTGGGGATAGACAGACTGGGAAAACAGCGATTGCAATAGATACTATTATCAATCAAAAAGGCCAAGACGTTACTTGTGTTTATGTGGCGGTTGGCCAGAAATCTGCATCTGTAGCTAACGTTGTAGAAGTTTTGAGAGAGAAAGGAGCACTTGATTACACAGTTGTGGTAAGTGCGGGCGCTTCAGAAGCAGCAGCTTTACAATATTTAGCTCCCTACACTGGAGCTGCAATTGCTGAACATTTTATGTATCAGGGTAAAGCCACTCTCGTTATCTATGATGATCTAACTAAACAAGCTCAGGCTTATAGGCAAATGTCACTCCTTTTAAGAAGGCCACCAGGAAGAGAAGCATATCCTGGGGATGTTTTTTATTGCCATAGTCGTCTGCTTGAGAGAGCAGCAAAGCTTTCTGACGATATGGGAGGAGGTTCAATGACAGCATTACCAATTATTGAAACGCAAGCCGGAGATGTTTCTGCATATATACCAACAAACGTTATCTCAATTACTGATGGACAAATCTTTTTAAGTGCTGATTTGTTTAACTCTGGTTTAAGGCCAGCAATAAATGTCGGTATCTCAGTTAGCAGGGTTGGTGGAGCAGCTCAAACTAAAGCTATCAAAAAGATCGCAGGTACTTTAAAGTTAGAATTAGCTCAATTCGACGAATTAGCTGCATTCTCTCAATTTGCTTCAGATCTAGATGAAGCAACTCAACAACAACTTGAGAGAGGTAAGAGACTTAGAGAATTACTTAAGCAAGCTCAATTCTCACCATTAAATCTGGCTGAACAAGTTGCCGTTGTCTATGCTGGAGTTAAAGGTTTAATAGATGAAGTTCCTGTTGAAGATGTTACAAAATTTGCTTCAGAATTAAGAGAATACCTCAAATTAAATAAAGCTGACTTTATAGAAGAAATTCTTAAAGAGAAAAAACTTAATGAAGGATTAGAGGCTACTCTGAAAGAAGTGATTAATGAAGTGAAATCAGCAATGCTCGCCAAAATTTAAATTTTTCTAGCAAAAAATCATGCCAAATCTCAAAGAAATCAGAGACCGAATTGTTTCTGTAAAAAATACTAGAAAGATCACTGAGGCGATGAGATTAGTCGCTGCAGCAAAAGTTAGAAGAGCACAAGATCAAGTCCTCAAGAGCAGGCCTTTTGCAGATAAACTTGCAAGGGTCTTGCAGAACATACAAACGAGAATGCAATTTGAGTCATCTGATTCACCACTTTTGTCCAAAAGAAAAGTTAAAACAATTTCACTGGTTTGCATAACTGCTGATAGAGGTTTATGTGGAGGATATAATACAAATGTCATAAAAAAAGTTGAAACAAGATATGCAGAATTAGTAAATCAAGGATTCTCGACGAATTTAATTTTGGTAGGTAAAAAAGCAATTGGATATTTTCAAAATAGGAAGGATAAGTATGTTATCAAAAGTACTTTTAAAGAACTAGAGCAAGTTCCAACTTCAAAAGATTCAGAGGGAATTACTTCTGAAGTTTTAGCAGAGTTTTTATCAGAAAGCTCAGATAGGGTTGAAATAATTTATACAAAATTCATAACACTTGTAAGCTGTGCTCCAGTTGTACAAACTTTATTACCATTAGATCCACAAGGGATAGCAGAAGAAAATGATGAGATTTTTAGATTGACTACAAAGAATAGTCAGCTGCGCGTGGAGAAATCAAATATGGCAAAATCCGAAAGTGATAAATTATCTTCAGATATGGTCTTTGAACAAAGTCCTGAACAATTGTTAGATTCATTATTACCTTTATATCTACAGAATCAGATATTAAGAGCCCTCCAAGAATCAGCAGCTTCTGAATTAGCTTGTAGAATGACAGCTATGAATAATGCAAGTGATAATGCAAAAGAATTAGCAAATAATTTAAATCTTACTTACAACAAAGCAAGACAAGCTGCAATTACTCAAGAAATTTTAGAAGTTGTTGGTGGATCAGCTACTTAATAAATTTATTTATTTTCAATAATGCAGTCAATTTATTATGAATTGCCATTACCTGAATGTATGGATTCTAAGGATTTAAGAAAATTTATAATCGGTAAGATTGTAAAAAAAGGAGAAATAATTAGATGGTCAATTTACGATGTCGTTAATTCAGGAAATAAAAAAATATTAAAAATTAATACCTTAGTATTAAACTAAATTCTTTAATAATATTGTTATCCATATAATGAGAACTACCCCAACTATTCTTGTAATACCAACAGGTATCGGATGTGAGATTGGAGGTTTTGCAGGTGATGCTCTCCCTTCAGCGAAACTACTTGCCTCTGCTTCTGGATGTTTAGTTACTCACCCAAATGTGATGAATGGAGGAATGCTCTCTGAAAAAGATGAGAGGATTTTTTATGTAGAAGGATATAGTCTCGATAGATTTGCTAAAGCAGAAATCGGATTAAAAAAAGTGAATCAGCAAAAAATAGGGATAATTTTTGATAAAAATATTGAAAATGAAATACTCTCAAGGCACTTACAGGTAGCTGATGCATGCATAGCTACTTTAGGTATTGATATCGATTCTTATGTAATAACTGATGAACCAGTTGGAATAGTTATAAGCGACGAGTTATCAGGCTTGAGTAGTGGATATGTTAGAAATCCAGATACATTAATAGAAGCAGGGAAAAGTTTAATAAATCAAGGAATCACTGCTATCGCAATAGTAACTAGGTTCCCAGATGAGATAGGTGTTGAGAATGTAAATCTTTATAGAGAAGGAAAAGGAATTGATGTTATTGCTGGAGTTGAGGCAGTAATTAGTCACATTATTAGTAAATACTTAAAAATACCATGTGCTCATGCGCCAGCATTAGCTCCAATTGATTTGAAAGTAAATTTGGATCCTAGGGCTGCTGCAGAGGAAATAGGTTATACATTTTTGCCTTCAGTTCTTATTGGCTTAAGTACTGCTCCAGATTTGATTGATTTGCCAGATTTTAAGAATAAGGTTACTATCTATCCTCATGAAATAGAGTCTATTATTGTTCCTAGTGGAGCACTTGGAGGGGAAGCAGTATTAGCATCTATGGAAAGAGATCTTAATATAATAGCGGTAAAAAACGAGGGAGTTTTAAATGTATCTAGTGAATTGTTCGATTATAAAAAGCTTTTTAAAGTTGACAATTATTTAGAGGCAGCAGGTTTATTGACAGCTTTTAGAGAAGGTATTAATTATAAATCTATTAGAAGGCCATTAGGATCAATTAATAATTACACTTAACTATATAAATTCAATTTATTTGATAGCAACTGGGATTCTCCAATCATTGCCTAAAGATTGATTGCTTAATTTTAAAATTGGAGGGGCTTGTTTTCTTTTAAATTCTGATTTCTTAATAAGCATTATCACTCTGGAAATTAGATCATATTTATTTCCCTCTTTCTGAAGTTGTATTAAATCTTTTTTTTCTTCTATTAGTCCCTTTAGAACGGAATCTAGTTTTGTGTAAGGAGGTAGGAAATCTGTATCTAATTGGTTAGGACCTAATTCAGCACTTGGAGGTTTATTGCAAATCTTATCACCAATAATTTTCTTGTTTAATGGTAAATTATAAAGTTTTCTTGATTGGTTAGATAATTTACTATCAATCCAATTACATAACTTAAAGACCTTTGTTTTATATAAGTCACCAATAACAGCTAATCCTCCATTCATGTCTCCATATAAAGTACAGTACCCAACCGCAAGTTCAGACTTATTGCCAGTAGATAATAATAAGTGATTATTTTTATTAGCTAAAGCCATAAGCAAACTCCCTCTAATTCTGGATTGTAAATTTTCGCCTACAACACCTTCAATACTGAGATTTATCGAATCTTCCAAAGTTTCCTTAAAAGATTCAAGAGGATTTTCAATTGGAATAATATCAAAATTAATATTTAGTCTCCTTGCGAGTTCTTCTGCATCAATTTTAGAATTTATGCTGTTCCACTTAGAAGGCATTGCTATAGAAAAAACATTTTTGCTTCCTAGCGCAGCTGTAGCGATAACTGTAACAAGTGCAGAGTCTATGCCACCACTTAAGCCTATTATTGCGGTCTTAAAGCCGCATTTTTTGGCATAATCTTTAACTCCTAATACTAAGGCATCAAAAATTGATTCAAGATCAGAAATATTCCTTACTTCCTGGGAGATATTTTTTTGTTTATTCATATTCCAACAATAAAAATCTTCCTTGCATGAACTTAATTGCTTTATTTTCTCTCCATCTTTATCTAAGATAAAACTATTGCCATCAAAGATTAAGTCATCATTTCCCCCTATTTGATTCAAATAAATCATTTTTGTTTTAAGTTGATTAGTCGCATTATTTGCAATCTTTTGTCTACTTTTGAATTTACCGATAGTGAATGGGGAAGCAGATAAATTAATCAAACAATCTAATTTCTTTGATTCAAAATCATGAATTGGGTTTCTTTTATGTATTCCTCTACCTTCTATATTTTGATTAACCCATAAATCCTCACATATTGTTATTCCTAATTTCCATATTCTTTTATTGATATTTTTTTCTAAAATAGAAACTTTGTTGTCTGATCTAAAATATCTTTTTTCATCAAAGACCTCATAAGTTGGCAGGATATTTTTCCTTGCTATTATGGACCACTTACCTTGTTCTATAAATGCAATTGAATTATATAAATTCGGAAAGAAATTATCATCTATTATCTCTGCTATACCAATAATTACACTTAAATTACCAAAATTATTTGCTAGATCAATAGATAGCTTATTTAGGATTTTATCTTGTTTGTTAATTAAGCTTCTGTTCAAAAGTAGATCTTTGGGAGGATACCCCCATAAGGATAATTCAGGAGTAAGAACTAGGTCTGCAGAACTTTTAAATGCATGGAGTGAAATTTCTAGGATTTTTTTTGCATTCCCTTCAAGATCTCCAACGATTGGATTGAATTGTGCAAGATATATTTTCATTATTTTATTTTCTTATATCAACTATACAGATTATTTTTTTTAATTATAGGGATTAGGCATTCTGGTAATCCTGAATAATTTATATTATCCCTAATATTTGAACTAGATATTTTTGGGATTTTAAATAAAGATATTCTAAATTTCCCATTAAGTTCCTTTATTAATTTTAGACTTTTTTCACTTATGGGATAATCAATTCTTGGGATGATAAGTAGATTAGCCTCTATAAATAATTCATTAATATTTTTCCAAAGTATTATTTCCTCTAATAGATCACTTCCAATTACGAAATCTATATCTATAATTTTGTATTTTTTTTTGCACTTTCTGATTGATGATATTGCCCAAGGACTGCTTAAATCCTGATCAAAGGATATTTTTGGATTATTAAAATCATTAATCAATGTTTTTAAAAGTAAGCTTCTGAAATACAAATTTTCTGAATGTTTTTTATATGGATTATCACTTGCGTAAGAGATCACAAAATTATAAATTTTTGATAATTCTTCAATAATTTTTTTATGACCATTAGAAGGAGGGTCTGCACTTGTTCCAAATAATGCGACTTTTTGAATATTTCTTTTCAAGGTATAAAAATTGAATGATCTTTATAAAATTTTTGGCTATTTATAAAAAATTTACTAGAACATAATATTTCTGGTTCTTTAAAAATAATTTGTTGAATATTTTTAAAAGGCTCTAAATTATTTATCATGCTTCTTTCAAGCATTTCCTTAGCCGCCAACTTTCCTATCCTTTTCGTTGTATGTAGAGCTATTGCGGCTTGAACTATTGCGACTGGGCCGTATGGTAGCAATGATAATCCATTCGTGAAAGGAGCTAATATTAAACTTATTTTTTTTATTAAATTAAAAGATGAATGAATACCAATTTGTGTAATTCCTAATAACATATTGTTCAAAGACAATGATTTAAGAAGTGAAATCGCTGATTTACTTTTTACTTTTAATCCATATATTTTGCTTAATTCATTTATTAAAAGGGTATCAAGAGTAGCACTACCTGCTATATCTAGTAAAATCATAGGATTAAATGCAACACTTGAGGCTTTTAAAGTTGCAAATTTTCCAATTGCAGATTGAGCTTTATCCTTCCTTTTTATTAGTCTTTTTTCCTTTATACTATAAGCTAAATTATTAGCTAATTGATATGTATTATAAATAATTAAACTATAACCAATTCTATTTAAAGTGATATTTAAGTAATTATAGATTTTATTTTTATCACATAAGTTTTTATCTTTTGTTGAATAAGTAATTATTGGAATCTTACAATTTATTGGTAATTTTTCTCTTATATTATCTTTTAAAATATCTGTTTCTTTACTTTCCCAAATATCAATTTTATTAAGAATTATTATTATATTTTTTCCTTTTTTTATTAGCCATAATAATTTGTCTAGCTCTTGTCTATTTAAGTCTCCTGAAGTTACGAAAAGAATTAAATCAAGAGTTTTAAGATGTTCAATTTCTAACTTCTTATTATCAGTATTACAAATATCAAATCCTGGAAAGTCAAACAATTTAATAGATTTTATAAAATTATTTTTTAGAGGAAATTCTTTTGATTGTCTACTTTTTGTAGACCCATTTAAAATATCAGTGTGAAAAAAATTTTCTTGCAGTATTTTATTGGATACAGTTGATTTCCCTACGCCAGTTTTACCATAAACACCAATTCGGATTATTTTTTCTTTGAGCCTAAATAATTGTTGATTAAAAGTAATAATTTCATTATTTAATACGCATTTCTCATAATTTGTAAGTTCTGTAGATTTCCACCAGTTTTGGAAAAGTAAATAACTTTCATCCAACTTTATTTGATGTGAATTCATTCCTTCCACCACCCGGCCAAGACAGAAAGGATCGCTTCAGCTCCAATTAATCCCACAAAACCGCCAAATTCATCTACTACTACTTTCACTCCTTTATTGTCATTGTCAAATGTAGTTAATAGCTTATCAATTTTTATCATTTCAGGTATGTATTCAACAGGCTCACATAATTCTGTAATTAAAGAAGATTTATTTTTTTTAATAATTTCAGTCAGTAATTTTTCTCTTTTTGCAATGCCTTGTATCTTGTCAACTTTGTCTCCAAGGACTACCCACCAAGGTGAATTATTTGAAACTATTAACTCAGAGATATTATCAAGAGTTTCGCAACCGTTGATACTTGGAGCTGAAACTCTTGGGATCATGAGATCTTTAGCTTTTAGATCATTAAGCTGGAAAACTTTTGAAATCATTGCAGCTTCATCAGCCTCTATTAATCCTTTTTGTGAACCTATCTTTGCCATTTGCCTAATATCCTCCTCGTCAGTTGATATTTCATTTTCCGCTGTTATGACAGGAAATAATTTTTCAATTAGAGTTAAAAAAGGTCTCATCAGACTATTTAACATTCTTAAAATAGGAACTGATAAAATTGCTACCTGCAAAGAAAATCTTGTTCCAATAGCTTTAGGCACTACTTCTCCAATTAAAACCACTATGACATAAAAACCTATTGAGAAGATAGTCAGGCCTAAGCGATTATTTATTAATAAAGCTCCATAAAAACCTAAAATTAGACTACCAATGATATTGAAACCATTATTAGTTATTGTTATGACAGTTAAGGTCCTTCCTAAATGTTTTCTCAATTTTAATAATTGATTAGCTGATCCTTTTGTTTTTTGTTTTGCTGCTAATTCGAATATTCTCATTGAATTTACAGCTAAAAATGCCGCTTCAGCCCCAGAGCAGCAAGCTGAACCTATTAAAATTATGAAAATAAGTGTGATTAGAATGAGAACGTTAGGTTCCATTAAATTGGGGCAAAATTAATATTTACAATTCATTCTTCCATTTTTTATCTAAACACGCCAACCCATTAAAATATGAAGAAAATAGATAATCAAATCTTCCAAGATAGAAGAAAAAGTTTCTTATCGAAACTTGATGGTAAAGCAGCAATAATTCCTGGAGCAAAACTTGTTCAGCATCATGCTGATTGCGAATATCCTTTTAGACAAGAAAGTAATTTCTGGTATTTAACTGGTTTTGACGAGCCAGATGCAATAGCTTTATTCTTATCACATAAACCTAAGGGAGAAAGATATATATTATTTGTTCATCCAAAAAATATTGAAAGTGAAGTATGGAATGGATTTCGATGGGGTACGAATGGAGCAGAAAAGGTATTTAAAGCTGATAAATCACATCCAATAAGTGAATTTAAGAAAGAGTTGCCCAATTATCTTATGGGGGCAGACGAAATAGTTTTTTCTGTTGGTAAATATCCGGAAATTGAATCTATTGTATTAAATCTTTGGGCAAAGCAAATTGATAATTATTCAAGGATAGGAAAAGCTCCTCGAGCAATTCAACCTCCAGGGACGTATTTAAATCAAATGAGATTGATAAAAAGTCAATATGAGATTCAAAGGATGAGAGAGGCTGTTCTGATCTCTGCAGAGGCTCATGAATTAGTTAGGGTTAATTTATGTAGGAAAAGTAATGAGAAACAAATACAGGGTCTTCTAGAGGGCTTTTTCCTGGAGAAAGGTACAAGAGGGCCCGCGTATAATTCAATCGTTGCTTCTGGAGATAATGCATGCGTTTTGCATTACACCTCTAATAATTCAGAATTAAAAAAAGGTGATTTACTTTTAGTTGATGCAGGATGTTCTCTTCAAGATTATTACAATGGAGATATTACTAGAACATTTCCTATAAGTGGAAAGTTTTCGGCTGAACAACGAGCTATTTATGAAATTGTCCTTGAGGCTCAAAAAAAAGCTCTACAATCTGTCATCACAGGGGTTAGTTCTAGTGATATTCATAATGAAGCTCTAAAGGTAATTGTAGATGGCTTATTGCAAATAAATTTGCTAAAAGGTGGTGTGGATGAAATTATTGAAAAAGGCTTATACAAACATTTTTATATGCATAAGACAGGACATTGGCTGGGCCTAGATGTACATGATGTTGGGGCCTACAGATTGGGAGATTATGAAGTCTTATTAAAGAATGGAATGATTTTAACAGTAGAGCCTGGAATTTACATTAGTGATAGGATCCCAATTCCAGAAGGACAACCTGAGATACCGGATAGATGGAAAGGTATTGGTATTAGGATCGAAGATAATTTATTAGTAAATGATGAATGCCCTGAGATTTTAAGTTCTGCTGCCTGTAAAGAGATTGTTGATTTAGAGGTATGAACTATTTGACTTATTAATATAAAAGGATTTATTTTCAGTATTATTATTTCAATTTAAAAATGTCAGAAGAAAAATCCTATGATTTGAGATTATCTCAAGCTCGAGCTTTGTCAGGACAATTAGGATTGTTTGCTGAAGAGAATGAAATTCCAAAAGATCTTTGGGATAGGCTAGAGTCTGAAATTTATAATTATTATGAAGTTAATCTAAATTGATTTAATTTGATGGATTGATAGCTCAGACTATAAAAATTTATATATAAAATATTTAAAACAATTTAAAGTTTTATTATCTTGCCAAAGTGCACCCTTTAACTGATAAATTATAAGAAATTAATTAATTTTTTAGATGACATCCGAAAGTTCAAATGAGAATATTGCTTATCAACAACAACAAAAAGGTGAAGCTCAAAATTCAAAAAATTCAACACCAAATGCAGGAATGATGGGCGCTTCTGCTGTTCTTGCGGCAGCAACAATAGATGAAGATGGTGTACCTACTGGCTATACTCCAAAACCAGACGAAGGTAGATTTATTATCAAAATTTTATGGTTACCAGATAATGTTGCATTAGCTGTTGATCAGATAGTGGGAGGTGGGGCAAGTCCATTAACTGCTTATTTCTTTTGGCCTAGAGAAGATGCTTGGGAAAAATTAAAAACAGAATTAGAAAATAAAGGATGGATTACAGATAATGAGAGAGTGGAAATTCTGAATAAAGCTACTGAAGTTATTAATTACTGGCAAGGTGAGGGAAAAACAAAAAAATTAGAAGAAGCAAAACTTAAGTTTCCTGAAGTCACATTTTGTGGAACTGCATAAAGACTAATTTTTTGATGCTTGTATTCTTGCTTGTGCTTTAGACACTTCGTTGATAACTTTTATTTTTTCAGAACTCTTTTCTGTATCTGATAACTTACTAAGTTCCTCATTAGCTTTATTCAAAGCTAATTCAGCACTTTGAGTATCAATTTCAGAACCTATCTCTGCATTATTAACTAACACAGTCACTTCATCAGACTCAATTTCTGCAAATCCACCCATTAAAGCTATAGAAACCCATTTGGAATTATTCCTAAGTCTCAATACTCCAATATCAATTGCCGTAACAAGAGATATATGACCCGGAAGGATACCTAATTGACCTGTAGTGCTTGGAAGTATAACTTCTTCAGCTTCTCCTTCATAAACATTTTTGTTAGGAGCTAAAACTTTTAACGAGATAGTCATATGTTCTTTAATTGAATAGTTTTTTTAAATTAAGAATAGTTAGTTCTCTGATTTTAATTTTTCTGCTTTAGCTTTCACTTCTTCAATATTTCCAACCAAATAGAATGCCTGTTCGGGTAGATCATCTAATTCTCCTGAAAGAATCATATTAAATCCCGCAATTGTATCCTCTAATTTTACATACTTTCCTGCCATACCAGTGAAAATTTCTGCTACAAAGAAAGGTTGAGATAAAAACTTCTCAATTTTTCTAGCTCTATCAACAGTTAGTCTATCCTCTTCAGATAATTCATCTAATCCTAAAATAGCAATTATATCTTGCAGCTCTTTATACCTTTGTAAGGTTGATTGAACAGCACGAGCTGTTTTGTAATGCTCATCGCCTACGACAGAGGGCTGTAGCATTGTACTGGTTGAATCGAGTGGATCAACGGCAGGGTAAATACCCTTAGCAGCTAGGGCTCTTGCTAAGACAGTTGTTGCGTCTAAGTGAGCAAAAGTAGTAGCCGGTGCAGGATCTGTTAAGTCATCTGCAGGAACATAAACTGCTTGTATGGAGGTAATTGAACCTTCAAGCGTTGATGTTATTCTCTCTTGTAATTCTCCAACGTCTGTACCCAAGGTTGGTTGATAGCCAACAGCAGAAGGCATTCTTCCTAATAATGCTGATACCTCAGAACCTGCTTGAACAAATCTGAAAATATTATCAACAAAAAGTAGCACATCTTGTTTGTTGACATCTCTAAAATGCTCAGCCATTGTTAATGCTGATAAACCTACTCTCATTCTTGCTCCAGGTGGCTCATTCATTTGTCCAAAGCACAAAGCAACCTTTGATTGAGTTAAATCATCAGCATTGATCACCCCTGATTCTTTGAATTCTTCGTATAAATCGTTACCTTCTCTTGTTCTTTCTCCTACACCTCCAAATACTGACACTCCTCCATGTTCTTTTGCAATATTATTAATTAATTCTTGGATTAAAACTGTTTTACCGACGCCTGCTCCTCCAAATAGTCCAACTTTTCCTCCTTGCCTATATGGTGCTAATAAATCAATAACTTTAATTCCAGTTTCAAAAACTTTTGGTTTTGTCTCTAAATCAGTTAATTTTGGAGCTGATCTATGAATTGGAGCTGTAGAAGTAGTTTGTACAGGACCTTGTTCATCAACAGGTTCACCTAAGACATTAAATATCCTTCCTAATGTTGCTTCTCCTACTGGGACCGAAATAGGGGCTCCAGTATCGACTGCTTCCATACCTCTTACTAAGCCATCAGTTCCACTCATGGCTACAGCCCTAACCCTATGATCTCCTAATAACTGTTGTACTTCTGCTGTAAGAGCAATATCTTGTCCAGCAGGATTTTTACCCTCAATACGAAGGGCATTAAGTATTTTAGGTAACTTCCCAGCTGGAAATTCTACGTCTAAAACAGGACCTATCACTTGGCGAACTACGCCTTTTGTTGGGTTTGTTGTTGATGGAGTTGCGACCATTTTCTATTAACTTGGTGATGATAAGCTGATTTTTTACAGCTATTAATCCGAAAATAATACCATCCCGAGGGTATATCCGTTAACTGGGTTCGGCCAACCGCACAGTAAAAGAGTGGTTGAATTGCCGCTTAGCAGATTATCTTGTTGTTCATAAGGTTTGAGTATTGCTCTTACCATTTTTTTGACGCATAGCGTCCTATTTACATCCCTGCATTAATCTATGGCAGCTGTTTCATTAACAGTCTCTACAGTAAAACCACTGGGAGATCGCATTTTTATCAAAGTTTCCGAATCTGAGGAAAAAACTGCTGGAGGCATACTTTTGCCCGATTCAGCTAAAGAAAAACCACAAGTTGGAGAGGTTGCTCAGGTAGGTCCTGGGAAACTTAATGATGATGGTTCACGTCAAACTCCTGAAGTGAGTATTGGCGATAAAGTTCTTTACAGCAAATATGCTGGAACCGACATCAAATTGGGAGGAGATGAATACGTCTTACTTTCAGAAAAAGATATTTTGGCTGTTGTAAGCTAAATTATTTGTTTCAAAAATTATTAAAACTTATTATTAAATTATTTGCCTACTATGGCTAAAAGAATTATCTACAACGAGCAAGCTAGAAGAGCTCTAGAGCGAGGTATTGATATACTCGCCGAATCGGTAGCCGTCACGCTTGGACCTAAGGGAAGGAATGTTGTCTTAGAAAAAAAATTTGGTGCTCCACAAATCATTAATGATGGAGTAACAATTGCTAAAGAAATTGAACTTGAAGACCACATTGAAAATACTGGGGTCGCATTAATTAGGCAAGCGGCATCAAAAACAAATGATGCAGCAGGTGATGGTACCACTACTGCAACAGTTCTTGCGCATGCAATGGTCAAAGCTGGTCTAAAAAATGTAGCTGCAGGCGCTAATGCAATCACTTTAAAAAAAGGAATTGACAAAGCAACTGAATTTTTAGTTGGAAAAATACAAGACAACTCAAAACCTATCAGTGATAGTAATGCAATTGCTCAATGTGGAACAATTGCAGCAGGTAATGATGAAGAAGTTGGTCAAATGATTGCGAACGCAATGGATAAAGTTGGCAAAGAAGGTGTTATCTCTTTAGAAGAGGGTAAGTCTATGACAACTGAGCTTGAAGTAACTGAGGGCATGCGTTTTGATAAAGGTTACATTTCTCCATACTTTGCTACAGATACAGAGAGAATGGAAGCAGTTTTAGATGAACCTTACATTCTTTTGACTGATAAAAAAATTGCTTTGGTTCAAGATCTTGTTCCAGTTTTAGAGCAAATTGCTAAAACTGGTAAACCACTAGTTATCATTGCTGAAGATATTGAAAAAGAGGCTTTAGCCACCCTAGTGGTCAATAGATTGAGAGGGGTTTTAAATGTTGCAGCAGTAAAAGCTCCCGGCTTTGGAGATAGAAGGAAAGCGATGCTCGAGGACATGGCTGTTTTAACTAATGGTCAATTAATTACAGAGGATGCTGGACTCAAGTTAGAGAATGCAACTTTAGAAATGTTAGGAACTGGTAGAAGAATTACTATCAATAAAGAAACAACGACTATTGTTGCTGAAGGTAATGAAAAAGCTGTAACTGCAAGATGTGATCAGATCAAAAAACAAATGGATGAAACCGATTCATCATATGATAAAGAAAAACTTCAAGAGCGATTAGCAAAGCTTGCTGGAGGTGTTGCAGTTATTAAAGTTGGAGCAGCAACAGAAACTGAGATGAAGGATAAAAAACTTCGATTGGAGGATGCTATCAATGCTACAAAGGCTGCAGTCGAAGAGGGTATAGTTCCTGGAGGAGGTACTACCTTGGCTCATCTAGCTCCGATACTTAAAGAATGGGCGGAAAAATCACTTTCTGGAGAAGAGCTTATAGGAGCAAATATAGTTGAAGCAGCACTTACTGCTCCTCTTATGAGAATTGCAGAGAATGCTGGCTCTAATGGTGCTGTAATAGCTGAAAATGTAAAATCTAAGCCTTTTAATGATGGCTTTAATGCTGCTACTGGTGAATATGTTGATATGTCATCAGCAGGCATAGTTGATCCTGCAAAGGTTACACGTTCAGGATTACAAAATGCAGCTTCGATTGCAGGAATGGTTCTAACCACTGAGTGTATAGTAGCTGATCTGCCTGAAAAGAAAGAGTCTGCTTCTCCTGCTGGTGCACCAGGTATGGGGGGGGATTTTGACTATTAATTAAATTTATTTCTTGAATTTATTTCAAAAAGGGAGTATCTTTACTCCCTTTTTTATTGATAATTAAAGCCAACCAGCACTTAAAATTACTGCAAGTGATAAAAATGTTATTAATACTGTCCATGTGGCTTTATTAAGAGAAGCTTCTGCGCTGCTAGCACTAGTAAACATCGAGCTTCCACTTGCGGCGATTCCTCCCATTCCATCTCCCTTTGGACTATGTAGTAAAACAAGAAGGATCAGAAGTATGCCGGATAATGCCCAAATCCAAGTAAGTATAGAACTCATGATTTTTTTATAATAGTTTTATTTAAGCATGCTGAAAGACTTTATTCTTATCTTTCAACTCAATTTCTTTTATAAGTGATTTTCCAGTCATTTCTTTTGGGATAGGAAGATTTAATAATTGTAATAATGTTGGAGCGATATCTGCTAGACCTGCATTTTCTCTTAAATAAATATCATTACCTTGATTAGGAATTTTTCTTTTTTCGCCCTCTATAAAGATAAGTGGGACAAGATTTGTAGTATGAGCTGTCCAAGGTTCACCATTGGCATCTTTCATCATTTCTGCATTACCGTGATCAGCAGTAATAAGGAGACTCCCTCCCATTTCTCCTGTAGCATTAACAATTTTACCAAGGCACTCATCAACAGTTTCGATAGCTTTTACTGCAGCATCCATATTACCCGTGTGACCAACCATATCTGGGTTGGCAAAGTTTATCACTACAAAAGCATATTTGCCGCTTCTTATTGCATTAGAACAGCTTATAGTAAGCTCTTTTGCTGACATTTCAGGCGCTAAATCATAAGTAGCTACTCTTGGAGATGGTATTAGGTGTCTTTCTTCACCTTTTAATGGTATTTCAACCCCACCATTGAAAAAATAAGTTACATGTGGATATTTTTCAGTTTCAGCTGTTCTATATTGCTTAAGGCCATTTTCGGAAACTATTTGGCCTATAAAATTATTAAGTGACTCAGGGGGGAATGCAACATTAACAGATAAATTGGCTTCATATTGAGTAAAGGTTAGGATCTTTAATTGAGGAGTATGACGCCTTTTAAATGCAGAAAACTTTTCCTCTGACAATGCACTAACTATTTGCCTAGCTCTATCAGGACGAAAATTAAAACATATTAAACTATCTCCATCTTTAAGATAATCATTTGTAAATCTTATAGGCTCAAGAAATTCATCTGTAATATTATTTTTATAGCTTCTTTTTAGGAAATCATCAGAATTAATTCCCTCAACATTAATACTAGGGTCAGTGAGATTTAAGAAAGCTTTTTCGGTTCTATCCCATAGTTGATTTCTATCCATTATCCAATATCTTCCACAAATAGAAGCGATTGTTCCAACTTTAAATTTAGAAATAGAAGATTGAATTTGATTTAAATATTTTGAGGCACTTTGAGCAGGAGTATCTCTTCCATCAGTAATAACGTGTATAGCAAGCTTTTTTATCCCAACTTCAGAAGACCACTTTATTAAGCCTAGTAAATGATCAATATGACTATGAACTCCACCATCAGAACAAAGTCCAGTTATGTGAAGAGTACTATTATTTTTTTTAACATCATTAGCTATTTTCTCTAACTCAATTACTTCATTAAGTTGATTATTTTTAACAACGTTTGAAATTCTTACTAACTCTTGTTGAATAATCCTTCCAGACCCAATAGTTAAATGACCAACTTCTGAATTACCCATTTGTCCATCAGGCAGGCCTACATCAGCTCCGCTTGCGCTGATAAAAGTATGAGGATAAGCATGCCATAATGCATCCATGATAGGAGTATTTGCACTCTTAACGGCATTATCTTTAACTTCTTCTCTATGACCCCATCCATCAAGAATAGCAAGTACAACTGGACTCTCAGGAGTATTTTTTCTATTTAAGTTAGCTTCTTTAATATTGTGCATACTTAATTTAATCTGCTGGTTTAATAGAACCAATCTTTAACTTAGCTTTAAAAGTTTAATTTATACAAATAATTGTTGTATTAGTTAGCTTTTGCTAATTTTACAACTATATTGGAATCTTATTTATTATTCCTATTTAATGTCAAATCAAGAGAAAAGAAATGAAATACTTAATAGGATTATTTGAATTTATGTTTGATAGATCTAGAAGAAATAATAAGTAAATAGAAATTGAATATAAAGACTTATGTAAAAATGTAAAACCATTCTTAACTAAAGTTTCAAAGAAGCAAAATTTGAAAAAAAATTAAAAATACTGATAATAATGTTTATGCATATGCCTGAATAAATCAACCATAATTAAATAATTTAGAGAAAATATATCAATCCTTGAATTTAATTAGTAAATTGATCCCAAATTAAATATTCCTAATTTTTTATCTGAAATATCTTTACATTCCACTAAAAGATTTGAATTATCATTAATATTAAAAATTAACTTTAGACAATCTTGCCCAAGGTTAACTGGATTATTTAACCTTAACATCAACGGTTTTCTATTCCATGGTTTAATATTTTCTTCTTGTTGCATTTCTGCTAATTTTGGAATTCCATTTTCAAAAATTATGTCAAAATCATTATTTTCTATACTTTCGCCAATTATTATTTCAAATTTGATTTGATCTTTATTACTGGGTTGCAAAATAAGCTCAAAAGGTTTCTCTGTAGGCCATGTTTGACCTTTATAAAAAATGGGATGCCAAAAATGTTTATTTTCCCTTTTATTAAAAAGTCTTATTAAAAGACTTTTTGATAATATATCTTTTATTTTTACTCCTGGAGTTAAAGATAATGCTCCTAAAGAAATTGATTCTATTGGAGGGGGATATTTAATTTTTACATCTGGCAACTTATAAGTAACCCAATTTCTAATTAATGGAATTTGAGTACCACCACCAACTAAAATTACAGACCAAAGATCAATGATCTTACAATCTTTCCCTCTAGCATCGTTTAGTAAATTTTTTAAAAGAGAATTTAAAAGCTTAATTAGATTATTAGAAATTAATATTTCCTCTAATAAACTCTTGCTTATTTTAAATTCCTCTCTTTTATCATTATTGATAAAAAATGATGCAATATATTGTTGATCAGACCTAATCCCCTCATCACTTAACTTACACTTTATTTGTTCTGCAATTGCTAAATTTCTTCTATCTTTATTCAAAGGTAAAAAATATTCCACAATCCATCTATCAATATCTTTTCCCCCTAATTTACATGCAGATTTACTTATTATTTCTGCGCATCTTAGTTTTTGCTTTGAAAACTCACTAACATCTTTACCATTAAATTTTAACAATTCTGCAATTGGTGCTGATTTACCTTCACCTCCTTCAATCTTTACAATATTCAAATCGATAGTGCTACCGCCAATATCAACAACCATTATTCTTGATCCAAAAGGTATATTGATTCCAATTGCTGCCGCTGTTGGCTCATCAACCAATGCTATTTCTTTAATTGGTAAGTTATTGCAGATACTTATTAGCCATCTCCGATAACCTTTATAAGTATCAATAGGAGCCGTTAAGACTAATCTTTTAATCTCAAATATTTCTGGAATATAATCCCATAGTCTTTTAAAAAAAATTTCTCCGGCTTCTTCAGGGCTTAAATATCTTTCCGTATATTTTTCATATGGATTACCAATTAGTCGTTTAAAATTAGAGTAAAAGTATTCTTGTTGGTTATTTTCATTAAAAATTTTTTGAGCTTCCTTACCTATAATTGCTTTTTCACCTTTGTTCCCCTCAAACCAAATTGCAGTTGGAACAACTCCAGGGGATTTTGTTATTGAAGGTATCTCTAAAAGTATCGGTATTGAACTTTTCTCACCTTGAAAAGCTAAAACTGTATTTGTATTTCCTAAATCAATGGAAAGGGTTCCAATTATCTTTTCAGCCATAAAGAAATTTTAACTTCAATAAATTATTTAAAACTGAAATTTTAAGTCAAAGAATTTTCTTATTAATTTTAATGTATAATGAAAATAAAAACTTATGAATATATCAAATAATACCGGTATAGATTCAAATGATCTTGCCAAAAGAGGTGAAAGCTTAATAAGACAATCCAAAAATAGATATTTAACAACAGTAAAAATCGCCTTTAGAGCTAAACAAAGAAGATTTGACGACTTTGATGGCTTATTAGATGAGTCAACAATTAAACCTGTACAAAGATCTATTATTGAGTTAAGTGATGAACAAGATCAACCAGATTTATTACCTGGTTAGTGCCAAATAAAGAAGAAGATAATTGGAGATTAATTAGAAATCCAGATAAAGGTAAATATTGTTTTTTATTAAGTGTCAATCAATGGTCAATTGAATTACAAGAGCATGAATTTGTCTCTCTGTTCAAAATATTAGATTCATTAATTGATCAATTTCTAATATTAGAAAATCAATTAATGGATGAAGAATTGATAAATTTAGAAATTGAAAGATTGCCTTGGTATGCAGAACTAGAAGGTACAAAAATTAAATGGAGTTTAAGAATTATTTTTGAAAGCAATGAACAAACTCGATCTTTTGAAATGTATTGGCCTTCATCAATTTCTAAAAAATTGTTTTTTGAAATGAGAAAAATGTGGGAATCCATGCATTAAACAATTAATAAAATTGGAAGTTTTATTTTTTAATTCCCCTTTTTGAATTTTTTAATTAACAACTTTTCCACAGTTTTTATAAAAAAAATCAAATAATTATTAGACCTTGTGGAAAACTTGGTTTAATTTCAGAAATCTTTAAATTAATTAAAACTCTTTAGTTTTATTATTAATATTCCAAAAACGTATCTATAACTATAATCTTAATTTAATACATAATGAGACTGGAATAATATAGGAAATTGACTTATTTTGATTTTTGATGAAAACTATCATTTAAGTGGATTATTTTTAAGTTGGCTCATGCAAGAAATTAATTTAAATTTCAAAGACGATCTTTTGAAAACTCAGAATGAAATTATAAGTTTTAATTGCGAATTGCATGAGCATCTACAAAAAGCGATGAAAGATTTTATTGATAAACATCCAAATTGGGATCAATATAGAATTATTCAAGCAGCGATTGCAGGATTTTTAATGCAAAATGGATTCCATAATAGAAATTTAACTAGATTGTATGTTGGAAATATGTTTTCAATGAATTTTGAGGATAAATAAAATGATCAATAAAGCTTAGAAATAAGCAAATTAGCAGATTTCTTTTCTACTGGAAGTATTGATAATCTATTACCTTTTTTTACTACTAATAGTTCCTCCTCATTAAATAATGATCTTAATTCTTTTAATGAGATTATTTCTTTTGACTTAAATAAAAATCGTACTTTTACACAATCCCACCTAGGGTTCAATTTATCAGATTTTGAATCATAATATTTTGAATTCTTATCAAATTGAGTTGGATCTATAATATTTTTATTGACTATTTCCATTAAACCAACTATCCCTGGTGGTTTACAGTTTGAATGATAGAAAAATGCTTGATCACCTATTTCCATTTGTCTCATAAAGTTTCGGGCTTGATAATTCCTAATGCCATCCCAGATTGTCTCTTTTTCTTTTTCTAAAGTTTCAATACTATATGCATCTGGTTCACTCTTCATTAGCCAGTAGCTTGGTTCTTTTTTGACCATAAAATTTAAGTGTAATTTTTTAATTAGAAATACTTCTTTGAATATAAATTATTATTTATTAAATTTACAATTTGGTTAAGCCTAAGTTAAAAAAAGATCTATTGTTTTAGTGAAGATTTAAAATCCACTCTCAAATAAATTTTATTGATAATAATATTTACTGGCAAATATTAAATTAATACTTTCATCATTATTTATTTTCAGAAATCATTAGAAAATGAATTAATCAAAGTCAATGCCTACCTCATCTTTAGTGTCTCTATCTAAATCAGGTAGTTTTGTTTCAATCCAATGATCTTTATTATCAATTCCTGAATTATTAGCATAACTCATTATATGCTTATCAACTTGCTTATAAATATCATGAAGATTTAAATCCATACGAATATCATGAGCTATTTCTGCAACCTGTTTTTCAGTTAAACAATGATCAGGATGCAAAATATCGCAACAAGGAATTCTTTTCTCTATCAATTCATTTAGATTGATTTCAATTTTGTAGTCTTGATAGACAGCCATCTTTTTAAAATTAATAGTGATATTCTAATTATTTTTGCCAACTTGTATTACTAAAGTCAGAGAAACAAAATTCATTATTAATTTATAAAAATAAATATTATTTTTCTCTTTTTCCTATATATTAAATCAAATAGTCCTATCTATTTAAGTGAAAATGTGTTCACCCAATAATAGTTAATAAAATTTAAAATGATATTTTTTGTATTTTAAATATTGTCAAAAAATCTATATTTTGGAAGTTTTTAAATTTAGATGATTTATTTAAAATATTGATCTGAGCAGCTATTTTTTTTAAATATCCAATTGATCTGATATGCCTTGTTTAGTAAATTTTATAAGTTAATTATGTAATTTCTGCTATTAAGTAAGTGATTATTTTTCTTGACTACAAGAACTTAAGTTTTTAACGTGTAATTTAAATAATATTCAATCATGCATACTGTAGCTATCTTAGGTTTTTTCTCTTTAGTAGTTGTATTTTTTTTTACAGGGAGGAATGATTTTGGTTTAAAACCTACCCCTAGAAAAAATAATTCTGAAAATCTTAATAAAGTTAGTGAATAATATTTTACTTTAAAAATATTTTTAAAGTAGAGTAGTTTTAGGTTATTTATCTCAAATGCATTTTGATATTAGTGAAAATGCCGAATTAGATGATGTATGGCAAATGATTTTAGAAAAGCTTGGGAATGAGGCTAAAGAAATTTGTTCTAATTCATCAAGTTTTTATACTACTCAAGATGGATTAGAATGCTCACTTAGAAAAATAAATGGAGACTTGATTGGTGTATGTTATCGAGAAAAAAATAGAAATAATGGTTTTCGTTGGACTATTAATAAGCATAATTAATCATTCATATCAGTTATAAAGGATTCGCACCAGTTATAACCAAACCATAATAAATTATAATTCCCACTACAAGAAGGATAGCTAGAGATCGTCCAATCATAATTGATTTAGATTTACTTTAATTTTACAGTTTTGCTAAAAATCAATCAAATAAATTAAATAAGTTTATGCATTTATTATTTTTTGATTATTCTTTTGTTCAAAAAAGAGCTAAAAATACCAATAGAAAAAATCATTAGTGCACTAAAAATAAAAACTATTAGAAACTTTTGGTCAAGAGAAGGTAAATCCCCATCAATTATTTGCTTTATTGTTATATTTTGATCTTTTAATTCTCTTATTCCGCTTCCTGTTGCAACGAAAGGTAAATCAGAAAGCAAAACACTTAAAAATAATGCTCCAAAAAATGTTTTCCATTTTAACTTTGTAAGACCAACGCCATAACTTACAAAATCAAACCAACCTGTCATAAGACAACCAGTAAGCAAGAAAAAATTTCTTTCAAGATAATTTTTTGATAATAATTCAAATTTATTTAGTAATCTTTTTGGCATGATTTTTTGAATTAATTTTCTTCCATAAATTCTTGAAATAGAAAAACTTAAAGAACATGCAATTAAGTCAGCAATACAACTAATTAATAGTCCATTAACCAACCCAAATAAATATCCTGAGATTAATAAACAATATGTACCTGGAAGTATTGGGATAATAATGCTTATTAGTCTTAAAAGTATTATTACCAGTATTCCCCATTCACTTGTAAGAGTCTGTACCACTTAAAATATTAGTAACTCTATTAATATAAAAAACTAAAATCTTTTTTGAAAAAATTATTATTTATAAATACATCCAAAACTTAAGAATTATACTTTTGTAATGATTTAAATTCTCAATGCTTTCATTAAGAATTTATCTCTATAACCTTAAGTTAAATTATTATCTCGTAAAGATTAATTAAAAAAGATAACTACCTTTTTTTTAATAGATTAATAAAATATACAAATCATAAAGTATTATTTTAAGACTTTAAATTCTTAGTAGAGCTTACAAAAATGATATTTCAGAATCCAAGAAGAGTTAAATAAATTAATTTTTTAATAAATCATAAACTTTAAATAAGGTATTATTTTTACTGGATATTTTTTGAAGAATATTTTCTAAATCAATATATAAATTGGATCTATAATTATTGATTTTAATTTTTTTCTTTGTATCCATCCTTGAATCCTTATTAAAATAGAAAAAATTTTATGATTCGTTTTATATATAAAATGGAAATAAAATCTCTAAAAATCATATTATTTTTTTGGGTCTGCTCCCTATTTCAAGAACTGCAACTTTATTAGATAATTTTTTAGTTCCTAAATAAAATTATCTCGATATCCTCATATCGAAGAAAAAGTAAATGTTTTTAAAATCAATAAAGTTTTTATATTATTTAGAAAATTCTATACGCTTGCCTTTTTTAAAAAATAACATCCACCTCCTAAAGAAATTAATACTGGGAGCCAAGTTGCAATTACAGGTGTAATTAAACCTTTGACTCCAAAAGAACTAAATACAAATGACATAACATAATAGATAAGTATAAGAATAACGCTTAATCCAAATCCTTGACTTCTGGAAGATCTAAGATTTGATTTTGATCCCAAGCTACTACCAATTAATCCAAAAACTATGCATGCAAACGGTAATGTAAATTTTTCTTGAATTCTTACCTGTATTCTTCGAATTTCTTTAAGATTCCCAGTTTTTTTGTATATTTCTTCTGCCTTTAATGCTTGTATCAAAGTCATGTCATTTGCATCTTTAGGAACTTGAGCCAATTCCATAGGCCCCTCTGAAAAGGGATAATTATATTTCTCAAAATTTATTGTTGTTGTACTGCCTTTGGGGTCAATTGATACTATATTTCCATCTATAAATGTCCAAATTGAATCATTTTTATTAAAAGATGCACTTTTGGCTTTTAATATCTGCTGAATACCTTGTCTAGAAAAATCAAGTACAGTCACACCATTCATTTTGTTATTTGAAAACCAAGATGCATAAAAAATGTGCGTTAAAAAAGTATTTGCTTTTGTAGGCTTATTTGTAACGGGGTTTATTCTTGAACCATACCTTGAAAACATTATATTACCTTTACCAACTTCACTAGTAAATGCGGTTCCCAATCCAGATCTTAAGGTGCTTTCGGCTAACTTATTACACATTGGTACCAAGCTATCATTAAAGTAAAAAGTTAAACCTGTCATTAATACTGAAATTGCAATGGCTGGAGCCACAATCCTTCTCATTTTTATGCCCAGTGATCTTAGTGCTATTAATTCAGAATTTGAGGATAATTTCCCATAGGCTAATAAAGTTGAAAGTAGTACAGACATTGGAAATGATAAGACAAGAAAACTTGGTAGGCTATATAACAATACTTTTAATGCGAGAAATAATGGTAGGCCAAATTCCACAATCTTCCTGATAAGATCAAACATTACTCCAACTGATAATGAAATTACGGTGAATGCTGATATTGCAAAAAACATTGGTGGTAAAATTTGACCTATTAACCACCGGTCAATTAAGGGAATAAAATACCATGGAGAAATTATTTTTCTAAGAACTTTTTGTATTAGCAATGATTGAATTGAAGATTTCAAAATAGATATCTTAAGGAAAAGAATTTTTTCAATTAACTGAATTATAAAACTTTAAACATTTTTATATCAACTTAAAAAGTTTTAACTTATTAGATTAGAATCAACAGTTGGAAAATCTTTATTTAGTGTTACTTTTAATTTTTACAAAATTCAAATCTAAATAAATTATTATAAATTATTAAGTTAGTTAGTTTTTTAGATATAAAAATAATTACGTTCTAAAAAATAATTAATGGATCCAAAACTAAGTTTCTTTTCAAAAAATGTAGCAATTTCAAAAAAAGATTTTAATGAAAACTGCGATAAATTAAATTATCAGAGGAAGTTAATAAGAGATATTGAAAAAAAACATAAAGAGTGGGCAAATAATATTGATGATTAAAAAAAATTTTACGTTTAAGTGATTTATAAAAGATTTCTAGTTACTTACTTAATAGTAATTTTTTATAAAAATTTCAATATTTAATTTGTTCTTAAAATTTTTAATATTAAAAAAATAATAAAAGAAGCATTTCTTAAGATATTAATCTTTGAGTAATTTTACAGGTGCCAAAATATAAATATTCATTAACTATTAATATTAAGAATTATTTTTTATTGAAATATGAATGGCGTCGCTAAAGGGAATTCAAAGGATATTGTTGAATGGTTCAACTGGTTAAATAATAAGTGGAATAGTTATGAAGCTTTTATTCAATATGAAGATGGGATTAATCCAAAAGAAGTTGCTGAGAATTTCTTAGATTTGAACAAAGGAGAGTTATTAAAATTTTTAGAGGTTCTTGACAATGATGATATAGACGCTTTGGATCAAATGCAAAAACTAACTGAATCAGAGTTTCATGTCTTTAAAATCATTAGAGATCATATACGTTTCCGCAAAAAGGTAAGATTTGTGGATTTCAAAAAAAATAGCAATTAAAATTTAACAGAAAATACTTATTTAATCTGATTATTTGTTCTGTGTTAAGGTACTTAACCCTTTTAATAGATACATTAATATAAATAATTTTTTTATTTTGATTAGATTTAATAAAAATCTCATAATCAGAGATTTATTATTAATTTTTTTTAAATAGGATCAAAAATATTTATATTTTCATTACTGATAGTTTTGTTTTCTTTTAAATTCGGAATAAAACAATAGCCATCTTTGCAAGTGATATTTTTATTTTCTTGTTTTACATTTTCAGATAAGTTATATTCTGGATCATTTGATGTTTTATTTTGCATTTTTAGAATTTTTAAAGTCCTTACATTAATTATTAACTAAAAGTTATTGGTAAAGCAATAATTAAATAAGAATTTTCACCGATTTACTTTTTTTTGAATTTGGAGCAAAATTTATATTACATAAGAAGTTCATTATGAAATCTTTAAGAAAATGGCTTTCTAATCTTTTTGAAGGGATGGCTTTTGCTTTCGTTCATCCAATAGATAATTCCTTGCCTCCTGAAATTGGTACTCATTCTTATAGAGATAAACCTTATAAGGGTCATAGGAGTTTGTGGTATAGCTAAAAATTTTTTCGAAATAATCAGATGATTTTTTTGTAAGATTTATATTATCTTTTTTGGTTAGGAATATCTCTCCAAAATAGCGCCAAAATGTAAATAAATAGAGCTATTGAAGAAATGTACAGAATGGAATTTAAATGCATCATTGTTTATTTCTGTCGTTAAGCAAAGAAAAAAAGATTTAATTAATTAATCTTTTTAATAAATGTTAAATGATATTGTAACTTAGTGTTAGATCAATAAATCTATTGATTAAACTTATATTTATTTTAAACGAGTTTTTAAATCAGATAAATAATTTAATAAATAGAATATGTAAATTTTTGTCTAGATCTTATATCTACCCAAAAGGCACTGTGTTATTGAAAGGTGCTACAAAAAGTATTTCCATAAATATTCCTGTCGCGGCAAAAGGTACAACCCAAATGCCGATAAACCTATGATCAAAGAATCTTAGTTGATCTTTACCTTGGAAAACTAACTTTAATGAAGTAAATAATGTTTCAGGTTGTTTATATGATGGTGCATTTGTTGAAGGTGTGTAAGGTTTAACAAAAACTGAAGAATTTGCAATTTTATTTAGTTTCTTTATTAAATAGATCGGGATAACCCAAAGGGCAAAAAATCTAGCACCAAGCCATTGCCTTGCGTTTGGTAACGCATATTGCTTAATAGATTTATTTTCTTGAAAACCAGATTCAATGATCTTATAAATATTTTCAACTTCAGAAGATTTTTTTAAATCGTTAGTCATTTTTATCTCTATTTTGTATATTTTAATATTATTATTCTTTTATTTGAAAAAAAAATTATCAATAAATACTTAATTTAATAATTGGTAATAAATAATCCTAACTACTGAAATAACAAAAAAGTAGTTAGGATTATTTGATTGGGCAGGTTATCAAAGACCTCAATCGGTTGCAGATTTGCCCAAGACCCACAATTAATTTATAAATAGTTTTTTTTATATCGCAAAGTAAAAAAGTTACAAATAAATAGATAATTTTAATCTATATATTTATTAATCTAATTATCTGAATTTTTAACCTCACTCCTTAATACTTATTAAAAAGAATTGGAGTGAGGTATGGGAGGTTCTAAAAAAACCGTAGTTATCAAAGCTGACGGCGAGTAGATTTCCCAAGATCTACATTTTATATATATCTCCGCTTTTAATCCTATGACAAGCAAAATTTATACAATTCTAAGTTTTTCTTACCATATATGGATGGAAATATAAAAAAAATTTAAAAACCTCCTTTATCTATGCCAAGTAAAGGAGGTTAAAAGGGATATTCTCATTAATAACCACGAAATTTGACTCTTGTGGCTTGTAGATTTCCCAGTTTCTACACATATATATATATTGTGAATAGAAAAATATATCAAGCAAAACTTATACAATAATTTAAAACAGTTTTTAACCGTTTTAGTAACCTATTTTCAGAAAATAAGTATAAGATTAATTTCTTGAAGCAGCGTATGCGGGTATAAACATTCCACCATCTTGATCATCATTATCATCGTCAACTCCATCTCTTAATAAAAGTTCAAATAAAACGAGAATTCCAATTGGATAAAAACACCAAAGAATCGCTATAAAAGGTGAAATAGAGTTAGAACTATCTATAAAATTTTCCATGGATTCATATTAAGTAAAAATTTTTAAATATGTGGAAAGTTCTTTTAGCAGGAATTTCTTATTATTTAGATATTTTCAAAGCCAAAGTTTTTTGTAGATAATTAAACCATTTAAATAGACCTGATGAAATTTTTATTATGAGTATCAGTAGAAATTTAAATTATTTAAAAATTATTGATTAGTTTTTATTTATAAAATGGAGATATTTGATAGTAAATCATACCCATAAATTCTTCTAATAGACATAATGAAAGTCTTAAGTGTGATTTATGTTACTTAACAATAATTGTGAAATTTAGAATCAAAAACTATTATTTATTCTGGTTTTATTAATTTTATGTTCTCATTATTCTCTACATTTTCTTTCTCATTTGAACCCCTTGCTGCGATCTTTGGTATTGGAGGTTTGGTAGGATTTATTTTCTTTGTAAAAGCGGCTAATGGAGAGTCTAGTATTAATACTGGTCCAAAAAAAGATTGGGATGCTACAAAAATGGAAAAAGAGTAACTAATTTTTCCATTTACCTACAATAAATTTTAAAAAATAATCAATATCATCTTCTGGACAAGAAGTCTTTTCATATAATTGATTACAAATTTCTTTTATCGAATTAAAGGCTTCTTTAACTTCATTATTCTTTTGAATAACTTCGAAATATTCATCATCGGAAAAAGACATTGATCTAACATAACTTCTAAAAGAATACTATTAAAACAAGAAATAATATTAAAATGCAGGATTTTTAAATTTTCCTTTTTTTAATATTTTTGTTAATAATTATGATTAATGTCCATACAGTATTAAAAATACGTGACTATGTAGGTTTAGATTTAGCACCTTTTTTTATATTTTCTTGAAAAAGTTTTATTATTAACTTGTAATGTAGCTTTTAAATCATGGTTATCTGAATAAAATTTTTAAAATCTAAATAAATTTTTATCTTGAACATATTTTATAAACTTAATAATTATTTCTAAAATTCTCATTAAACTTTAAAAACTATTAAATTTAAATGGTTTGATATTTAGTTAAAAAAATTATGCATGAGCTCTCTACTATATCAATATCGCTAAGTGCTGCTTCCTTAGGTATTTATCTTATATTCTTTTATTCAAATGATGATGATGATCAAAATGGAGGTCGTTTAATTAAGAGCAGTCAGAAGATTTAAAAAATAAATTTATTAATAAGAGTTAAGTAGCTTATATAACCAATAAACATACAAGCAGTAAATACTATATAAACTTCAACTGTACTTAATGATTTTTTCTTAAGAATTCTCATAATTACCTATTAATAATAAATTTTACTTGTTTTTTATTTATTGCTACATGAGTATTTATTACTTTACTTATTTATAGAAGTATTAAACAAATTCCAAAAAATAGTAAAAATGTAGTAAAAATAATTTCACTAGTTAGTAATCCTTCTTCTTTCCTAGTATAAAAAAGAGAAATAATTGGAGATGTGCTTAAAAGTGTCCATCCTATGCCTAAGGGAAGAGATTGAAAAACTATTTGTTGTAGGTATATACCAATATTTGTTCCCATTATGACTGATATTATAAACTTATTTTTTTCTTTAATATCAAATTTATTAATGAAGAAATTCAGCTTCATTTTTGTGATTATGGACAGAAACATAATAGACCCAAATAATCTGATCTCAGTTGTAAAAATAGGAGTTAGATCGCTTTCTAATAAAACAAAACGTGATAAAAGAGCTGCAATAACTGCACATAATACTGATAGGAATGCATATACATATTTGTCTAATGAATTATTATTTATAACCAATTTAGAATCTTTGTCTAGAAGATAACTTTTTTTTCTAATTATTTTTATTAACGCTCCAGTAACTATTGCTATCCCCAACCAATCATTAATATTTAGATGGTCATTAATAAATAGAGTTCCTGCGATGGCAGCAATTAAAGGAGATAAGGCTTCTATCGATAGAGTTTTTCTTGTTCCTATAAGGTTTAATGATTTTAAATAAAAAGTATCACCTACACCAATTCCTATAACCCCGCTTAAAAGTAAAATTAGAATGTATTTATAATGAATGGAATAATTAAAAAATAAAATAACGGGACTAAAAATTATAAAGGCAATGACATTTTTTAAAAAATTTATTTCAATAGGTTTGTAAATATTAGTTTGCGTTCTCCATATGGAACATGCATATGTCCATGATAATGTTGCTCCAAATGCTGAAAATATTCCAATCAAAATGAAAATTTATATATTTTTAATTAGTGGTTTGGGAGATAATAACAAGTATTACGTATAGGATTACAATGCAACCAGGTAGGTACTGAAGATAATTTTTGATGTCTTTTAATTTCATTACTTTATTAATTTTTATTCGTAAAAGAAAATTTTCAATTATCTAAATATTAGGTAAAAAATATAAAATGTATTCTAGTTTTTAATACAATTGAACACTTTCAAAAAAATTTATGAAAAAACAATTAAAAAAAATTTCAAAACTACATTTTAAAAATTGAATATTTATTCAATGATAAGATCAATATTAATAATTTCACTTTACTTTTGGACAAATATCAAAGTAATAATATATATTTTTTTAAGCTTTCTTTTCTTCTTAATGATGCAATTGGTAAACATATAATGCATTTCTAAAAAATAGATAATGAATTAGTTGTTTTAATAATTTAATTTAATCGAAAAAACCGATAAAGATAATTAAATTTAAGAAAAAATTTTTTTTTATTTATTTTTACTTGGATATAAACTTTCTAATTTTCTTCTCCTATCAGTTTTTGCCCTAATGCGAGCTTGTTTTTCTTTCATCTTTTTCTCATCATTTATTTTATTTTTTCTATAACCAAGCCATAACAAGGTCCAGATACTTGAAGTGATAACTAGTAAGGCAAAGTATTCATTACCCATTTGAAAGCTTGCCTCAGAATATTTGACGTAAGAAAATAAGTTTGTCATCACAATAAGTTAATCCAAAAAAAGTAATAATGGGTATTGAATGGAATTACAAAAAATATTTCAAAAAAAAATCATCAAAAAATTTGTTATCAATATTCCATGTAATTGCTAATATTTATTTTGAAGTTAAATGTAAATAATTACTTTGGATGTTTTTGATTTAATAGTTGTGGGAGGGGGAGCCTCCGGTTTTATGTCTTCAATAACTGCAGCAGAAAATGATGTTAGTAAAATAAACATACTTGAATCAACTACAAAATTATTAGAAAAAGTCAGGATTAGTGGTGGTGGAAGATGCAACGTTACTAATGCTTCTTGGGTTCCAAGTGAATTTATTGATAATTATCCTAGAGGTAGAAAAAAACTAATTGAGTCTTTTAGTCGCTTCGCAGCAGGAGATGTATTCGAATGGTTTCAAGAGAAAGGCGTGAAATTAAAAATAGAGGATGATCATAGGATTTTTCCTATATCAGATTCATCTTTAGATATTGTAAATTGTCTGAAAAATACAGCCCAAAATATGGGAATAGAAATTTCTACTAAAAAATTTGTTAAGAGAATTGAGAGAGACGGCAAGGATGGCCTGTTTAAAGTATTTATATCTAAAAATGAATTCTTATTAACTAAAAAGTTGTTAATCTCTACAGGTGGTCATTCCAGTGGACATAGATTAGCTGAATCGCTTGGACATCGAATTATTAAGCCAGTTCCATCACTTTTTTCTTTTTCTTGTAGGGACGAAAAACTTAAGGAATGTAGAGGAGTAGCAGTAAAGAATGTTTATTTAGAAATTTCTCTGAATAATAAAAACTTCAAGAGTCAGGGTGACTTACTAATAACGCATTGGGGTTTTAGCGGACCAGGTATCTTAAGATTATCCTCTTTTGCAGCAAGAGATCTTTATGAGAAACAATATAAGTTTAAATTATGTATTAAATGGACAAATTTAGATCTCTCTGAATTAAGCAATAAGATGAATATGCTAAGAGAGGTCAATGGGACCTCCAATCTTTGTAATTTAAGGCCAATCCCATCATTGACTAAAAGATTGTGGGTTTATCTATTAAATAAATTGGAAATAGATAATACTAAAACTTGGTCTGAACTATTTTCGAAGGAAAGACATAAGATCATTAATATTTTGTTGAATGATGAGTATCAAATCTCTGGCAAGGGACCTTTCTCAGATGAATTTGTGACATCAGGAGGAGTCTCTTTAGATGAGGTAAACTTCAAAACTATGGAAAGTTTTATCTGCAAAGATTTATATTTTACTGGAGAAATATTAGATGTTGATGGTATTACAGGGGGATTTAATTTTCAACATTGTTGGACAAGTGGTTGGCTAGCTGGAAAGGCAATTGCTAATTAATAACGTAACAAAACACTAAGTTTCATCTTAATTTATTAAGTATTGAACAAAAAAGAATATATATATTTACTCCAATCGTAAAGTCTTAAGATATTAGATAATAAAAATGACTAAACTTATTACTGATAAAGATGAAGAAGAGAGAAGATTAAAAGCTTTAGCTGAATATAGAATCCTTGGCACGGAGCCTGAATCTTGTTATGACGATATAACTCAAATAGCTGCAAGAACATGCCATGTTCCGATATCTTTAATGACACTTGTTGATAAGGATAGGCAATGGTTTAAATCTAAGGTAGGATTTCAAACAAATGAAACTAGAAGAGATTGGTCATTTTGCACTCATGCTATAAAAGAAAATTATCCATTAGTTGTAAATGATGCCTACTTAGATAAAAGGTTCGTTAATAATCCTTTAGTCACTGGAGATCCAAAAATTCGTTTTTATGCTGGTTTCCCTTTGAAGAATAATGATGGGAATAAATTAGGAACTTTATGCGTTATTGACAGAAAACCTGGGAGCTTGGATGAAGAACAATGCTCTATCATGGAATTATTGGCTAAACAGATTGTATCTTTCTTAGAGTTAAGAAAACGCTCTCTTAATTTACTAGATGCATTATCTCATTTGCATCATCAAGAAGGGATATTATCTGTTTGCTCTTATTGCAGAGAAGTAAGGAATAAAGATGGAGATTGGCAGCATATCGAAAAATATCTATCTAATGTAAGTGATATTAAATTTAGTCATGGAGTTTGTGATAGTTGTATGGAAAGACATTTCCCAGATGTTGTAGAGGCTTGGAGTAAGAATGAGTATATGCCTACATAAATTACAATCAAAATATTGTAAATAAAATATAAAATATCAAAATTTAAGTGACAACAATTCCCCTACTAAACGGTTAGTATTGCATAAAATTTTACTTATAAATGTTATCCAAGCTGTTAACTCTTGATTATGTTTCTACGAGTGCCCTAGTCGCTTATGTCCACTACCTTGGAATTATTCTTTGCTTTGGAGCATTAATCTTTGAAAGGATTATTCTAAAAATAAACCTCAGTAAAAATGAAACTATATCTATAATAATTGCCGATGTGATTTATGGAGTTGCTGGGCTAGCTATATTATTAACAGGAATTTTAAGAGTTAAATATTATGGTCAAGGTGGCGAATTTTATACTAGTAATCCTATATTTTGGTTCAAAGTTTCACTATATATCGTAATTGGTTTGATATCTCTTTATCCTACAACTACCTATATATTATGGGCCATCCCTTTAAGTAAGAATAAATTGCCGGTTATTTCGGAAAATCTTGTAAGGAGATTTAAGCTAATAATAATGACAGAGTTAGTTGGTTTCACAGTAATTCCTTTTTTTGCGACATTAATGTCTAGAGGAATCGGTCTGGTTCAAACCTAATAATTTAATAATTATTTATAAAATTGAATTTAAAAAATAAAAAATTCAAAAGAATCAATATTGGCCTTCAATTATAGTAGTTTATAACAATCAATAATTCTTATATATATACTTCAATATATAAAAAATTTTTATTATGCTATTATTCTAATAAAAATATTTTATGAAAAATTCTAAACATCATTTAAAACTAAATAATCTTCAAGTAAAGGCTGAAAAATGTGCCAATAGAAAAGAGGCAAAAAAAATAATACTTAAAGCAGATAAAGCTCAAAATAAGATAAATAAATAAACCAAATCTAAATTATACAAATATTTTCAAATCTAATTTTATCAGAAATCTTTATTAAAAGCCTGTAATGCTTGTAAAGCCATATTAAGATGAACTTCCATTGCGCCAAGTGCCATAAGTGAATCTGTTGATTTACCTTGTAAAAATTTCTTATTCCTACTAGAAATTTTCTTTAGTAATGATTTAGTAGATAATGCCCAATTATCTAACTCCTCAACTAATTCATCTTGTAATTTAGTATTTTGTTCATTATCTTCTGAACTTGCAAATTTATCTTTTTGAGCATTAATAAGTAAAAAAGATAATTTCTTGTGACTAATTGCTTGTGGTAATTTATTTGATTCGTTCATTTAAAAAAACTTGTCTAATTTTAATGTAACTTTTTTTACTAAGGTTATGCCAGTTCGGTTTAGGTTGTGATGACCGACCTCAAGAGCTTTATTGAAATTTTTTCAAAGAATAATTTATTTTTGTAAATATTTTTTTACTAAGTATTTAAAGTAATTCCCTCTTTCTTCATAATCTGTAAATTGATCGAAACTTGAACATGCAGGTGAAAATAATAATATCTTTAATTTTCTTTTCATTAAATATTTTATGGCTATTGGGATTAAATCCTTGAGTTCATTATGTATGAAGATATCCTCCGTAAAACCAGCCCTTAATAAAATTCTCTTTAATTCTTTTGAACTCTCTCCATAAAGAAATACACCTTTGCATTTTTCTAAAATAATACTTGACCATAATTTAGAGTCTCCTTTTTTAATTCGACCTCCAATAATAATTATCTGTCCTTTATCCAACGAATTTATACCAGAAAATGACGAATCAAAGTTGGTTGCTTTACTATCATTTATTACTTCTAGATTTTTTGAACTATAAATTGTTTCTAATCTATGAGGTAGTTGTTTATAAGTTTTTAAAGAATTTTTTATTTTTTTGCCTGTGAGGCCTATCTTTCTTGCTGCTGCTGTTGCAAGTATTAAATTTAAAATATTATGTTTGCCTTTTAGTTTCAGAATATCTGAATGAAATAGTGCTGTTCCTTTCTCGACTATGTATCCTTTTTCATCTAACCAGTAATCACAATCTTCGATATTTTTATTTTTATAATCTAATGTTACCCATATCCCCCTAGCAAGTTTTTTAGAAGATGACTTTAAATAAAAATCATCATAATTATAAATTCTAATTTCAGAGCTTTTTAAAAGATGATTTTTAATTTTAAAATAATTCTCTAGTGTTTTATGCCTTTCGAGGTGATCAGGAGTGAAAGTTGTCCAAATACCAATTTTAGGTTTTATTTCACAAGCTATTTCAATTTGGTAACTACTTAATTCAGCAATAATCCAATCAAGCTTTTTATTTGAATTGTAATCATAAGCATATTTGCAAAATGGTGTTCCAATATTCCCAGCGGGTGGGGCTTCCAACTTATTTTGGCTAAGAATATGACTTAATAAATGTGTTACGGTTGTTTTCCCATTGGTGCCTGTAATTCCAACCCAATTAAGATCTTTTAAATAATTCCAACCTATATTTGCTTCGCCTAAAACCTTGATGCCTGAATCTTTTAATTTCAAAACAGTTTTATTATTAATATCTATAGCGGGACTTAAAATAACGCAATTTATATTATTCATCCACGGTGAGATTTTTTCGAATTTGAATGGAAATTCTAAAAAAACTTCTACACCAATATTTTCTAAATCTTTTTTATAAACAGTTAGTTGATCATTTATTTTTTCTTCTATGACTATTACTCTTTCACCTATACTATCTAAAAATTTTGCAGTCCAGTATCCTGATCTTCCTAAACCAATTACTAGATTAATTTTTTTTGTAATTATTGGCATATTTATATTTCTTAAAATTAAATATTTAATATTATATTTAAATTTATATATTCAGCACGTTTGAAAATTTTAACTTTTATTTAGTAAATTGTTAATTGTGGATAATTAAGATGATTGTAGGAATTATTTTGTACATATTTTATGAAAGATAATTTAACTAAGATATGGTTTAAATGGTTTTATAAAAGTTGGGAGAAATTTTCTCCAGGAAAACTAATAGAAAATGGTCTATTCCCATCACAAATTGCCGAAAGGTTCGTAAATGAACATCAGGATAATTTAATTGAATTAGCAAATAAATTTGATGATACGAATGAAGATGCTTTAGAGGAATTTATGAAACTTTCAGAGAGTGAATTACACGTAACAAAGTATTTTTTAAAACTTGTTCAATTAAGAAAAATTAAATAAATTCTTTTATTATTTCAAGACTTTTATTCCATAAACTTTTTCTTTCAATAGTATTAAGCGCTGCAGGAGAAGTCTTAGATAATTTCGGGTGACCTCTAAAATTAAATTTAGGTCCATAATGATCTCCACTTTTTACTGAATCAGAGGTAGCAGCATAAAGTTGAGGCAAGGCACCCATTTCCGCAGACTGAAAAATAGGACTAAATAAATCTAATGATATCTTTTCAATTCTACTTGGATTGGGTCTTTGAGCATTAAAAAGATTTGTTTTTGCTATACCAGGATGCGCAGCTAGGGATAAAATATTTTTTTCTTTAAGTTTTTGACTTAATTCTAATGCGAACATAATGTTAGCTAACTTACTATTTGCATAAGATTCTTGCTTGTTGTAATAATTTTCAGCTCTAAGATTATTCCAACTTATCTTTCCAAAAAATTGCGCTAGTGAAGTAACGGTGACTATTCTTGAATGTTTAATTTTTTCTAATAAGGGTATTAATTTTAAAGTCAACAGCATATGGGATAAATGATTGACTGCAAATTGAATCTCATATCCTTGTGAATTTAAAGTTTTAGGGGGATGCATAATCCCAGCGTTATTTATTAATAAATCGAGATTGTCAAATTCATTAGATATTTGATCACATTTATTAGAAACCTTATTAAAATCAGACATTTCAATTTCTATGGTACTTAATTGAGCTTGCGGGATTAATTTTTGTAATTTATTTTTAGTAGCAATTGATTTCTCTGGAGTTCTACATGAAAGTATTACATGGCAATTTTTTTCAGCAAGCGCTTTTGCTGTGTAATAGCCTAAACCACTATTAGAACCAGTAATTAAAGCTGTTTTGCCTTCTAAATCAGGTATATTATTTGTGTCCCAATTTTTTTGTATATTTCTTGAAAGAGAACTAGTCATTTATAGCTTTGCTAAGTGTAATTTATATATTAAAAAGCTTAAATTAAATAATTTAATAACGTGAATAAGATGAATTCATTAATTCATCTTTGTTATTGCTATTCATCAAAATAAAATTTTTTATTTAGTATTGGATTAAAAAAGAGATGTCACTTTTTATTGAAGCAGAAAAAAAATGGAAAAATTTTCTTGCTACGAAAATTAAAGATTATGGTTCACTCAGGAATTACGATTATGGACCTGAAGAGATAAATTATGTCTCAAAAATTTCTCCTTTTATTTCTCATAGAGTACTTTTTGAATATCAAATAATCAAAGATATAAAACTTAAATTTAAAGGAAACCAAGTAAATAAATTTATTGAGGAAGTGTACTGGAGAATATATTGGAAAGGTGTCTTAGAAAATAAGCCTTGTATATGGGAAAATTTTATAAATAAAAAAGTAGATAATTATGATTTTAATAAGTACAAAATGGCTGTAAATGGAGAAACAAATATTCCATACTTTAATTCATGGGTCAAAGAATTAAAGACTTATAATTATTTACATAATCACACGAGAATGTGGTTTGCTAGCACGTGGATATTTGTATTGGGTCTACCTTGGGAGTTAGGCGCTAGATTCTTTTTTAAATATCTTTATGATGGTGATGCAGCTTCAAATTTATTAAGTTGGAGGTGGGTAGCAGGTCTACAGACGAAGGGAAAAAGATATTTGTTTAGTCCTCAAAATCTAAAGAAATTTTCCAATGGAAGATTTTGCGTTAAGAATATAACCAATCAAGATATTGTTCTGGAAGATGATTTTGAAGTAATTATTTCAAATGACATATATCATTCAAATATGCAAAAATCATCTAATAATTTGATCATGTTCGAAAATGATTTGCATGAAAATTCACAAAAAAAAATAATTTCGAAATATCAAAATGTCTTTTTAGTAAAATTAGATAAAAAGCATAGACAGATTGAAATTTCAGATTCTGTAATTCAATTCAAGCAAAATTTAATTGATGAATTTTCATTGAAATTTTCAAATATAGAAATAATTTCTTCACTTGAATTGAAAGATAGATTAAAAGGCAATTCATCTGTAGATTTAATCTATCCATCTATCGGAGATAATTATGACTTTATAAAGAGTTTGCAAAAAAATAATAAATTAATAGTAAAAAATTTGGTTAGACCAGAGGATTTATATGCTTGGAAATTTGCTAAAAGAGGCTTTTTTAAATTTAAAGAAAATATTCCATCTATTAATAAATTTATAAATGAACCATATTTGATCTGGAAATGAATTAATATTTTGCAAACCTAAATTTGTAATTTGCAATACTTCAATATCTATAAATTTAACATTACTCGCTATTTTAAGTAAGTATAAATACTTATTCTGAGATTAGTTTTTGATTTTTATCCACGAAGCAGAATATGACTAGTTATTTTTACTTAAGAAATAAATTAAATAGTGCTATCAACCATCCTCACCAAATCATTTAGTAAAGATACAGCTTTATTAATATTAAGAGTAATTACTGGAGTTGTTCTAATCCATCATGGGTTTGAAAAGACTGCTAATATTGAAAATTTTGCGGATGCATTTGTAAGGCCACTTCATTTACCATTTCCTATCTTTTTATCTTGGGTAGCTGCAATTTCAGAAATAGCAGGTAGTTGGTTAATAATTATTGGATTGGCTACTAGATTTGGAGCTTTAGCCATAGTTGGTACAATAAGTGTTGCTATATATCATGCACTTGTTACTGCAGGGTTTAACATATACTTATTAGAATTATTGCTTTTATACTTTGCATCTGCTACTTGTATTACTTTAACTGGTCCAGGAATATTTTCACTTGATGAAGTAATTATAAGAATACTAAAGTCAGAATCAGAGGAAATTGAAGTTGCAACACTCACTATAAACAAAAAGTCTGGGAACCTAAGTGTTGAGGAATTGAAAGAAGTTAAAAAAGAAGGTTTTTTCCAATTCTTGCAATCAAATCTACTATCAGAATCATCAAGCTAATTTCTTAGGATAAAGACTTCTTATTAAACGTTCTCTCCTTTTTATATTATTGTAGTTTTCAAATTTAATTCTTAGAGTAGCTTCAATTAAACTTAAGATCATTCCAATCGCTGTAATCCAAGTTAATAAAACTATAGGGTTTTCATGAATTGACGAGAAATTCATTTAATAATTGTTTCTTCTTTAAAGTTGACTGATTAACAAAGATATTTCAACTAATTAGATACAATTTAGAAATATTTAAGGATTTACTTCAACACATTTCCAGTTATCAATTTTCTTCCATACATATCTTTTATGAAAAGGTTTTTCTAACTTTAAAAGATCTACTTCATCAATTTTGATTTTCAATACTGAAAAATTATTCGGTTTTGAAAGTGCATTATTTCTGGAAGATATTATATTTTCTTGATCAATTTTTTTCCCAGGAGAAGGCCAATACCATTGATCTTTTGATTTATCGAATAAATTATTCCAATATTTATCATTCTCTTCTAACTCAGAAACTTTACCTTTAAATCTATACTGAGTTTTAGTTTTAAAAAAAAGCCATAAAACTTCAATATTTTTATTGTTTTCTAAATCTGCATACTTCTCACTTCTTTTATCAGTGTAGATAAGCATAGTGGTATTATCTAGCCATCCTCTAAATACAACAGTCCTTACTCGTGGTTGATTAGTTCTTGAAACATTTGCAATTTGTATCCATCTATTTGATGGGAGTTTACCTTCTTTAGATTGAGATGCTTTTAATCTTTGCCTCCACAAGGGAAGATCCTTATTATTCATTAAATTTAGGAAGGATTAAACCACTATTTGCTTTATATTCATCAAAACCTTCATATTTTTCAAGTGATTTATCCTTTTTAATCATTCTTGGGTAGAAGACTATAATGAAAAATATTAAAAGTATAATAAATGGAATTAGGTTCATAGATAATATCGCAAAAGATAAATATATAAGTATTTCACCTAGATAATTTGTATTCCTTGAATATTTAAAGAAACCTTCAGTTATAAGTTCTTTTTTTAATTTTAAAGTGAAATATTTTTGTGAATCACTTGCAAAATGAAGAAAAACTCCAATTATATAAATTGAAACACATCCAGCTATTATGAAATTTGGAATCAATTTTTGGGAGGATATAAGAATAAATGGAGCTACCCAATAACTTCCTAAAAATATGAATCCTATTATTGAGGTTAAGAATCCCATTTCATCTTTAAAATATGGATCTGGAAATAATTTTTCTTTTAAAAGCCATAAGATTCCATATGTTCCATGTAGGGACAAGTAAATCCAAGCTGGAATAGAAAAATTGTCGTAGGTTGCCATTAAACTAAGTACAACAAATGGAGTCAAACCTTTGTGTAAATTTATTATTTGATTAAGTTTCATATCTATAATTTAAAAAAAGGTTTAATTATTTGTGGATAAATTAAATCTATAACCTTAGATGTGATTTTACAAAAAAATTAATAAATGGGCGATACTGGATTTGAACCAGTGACTCCTACCATGTCAAGGTAGTGCTCTACCCCTGAGCTAATCGCCCTAATTAAAATTTATTATAAACCCCTAAATGAGTTGATATTAACTTCAACTCTTTATTTCTTTAGTAATTTAATTTTCCACCTTTCTCTTTTAGTCTTTTCAATTTCTAATATTTCAATGATACCTTTATTTTCAAATCTTATTTTATCTCCTACTTTTAAATTAATTGTTGATTTGTTGACTTTTAAACCATTAAGGTAAAGCAATCCATTTTTAATTTTATCAATAATTTTACTTCTTGATATCCTAAAACCTGCTGAAGCTATCGCATCAATTCTTATAGATGCTTCTACAGAGTTAATTAATTTTGCAACTCTTTCGATAGGAGTTCTAAGTTCTGTTAAATTTACAAATTCAATATTGACTTCTACATCTCTCAGTAAATATCTATTTTGTTTTTGAATATCTTGATTAAGATCAATAATCCCTTGCGCACCTCTTTCACCTAAGGTCCAAAAATCTCCAATCATATTTTCTTTGATTCCATGATTTATTAAAAAATTCCTGAAATCATCTTGTGATGGGTTATCAAATAAAAAATTACCTGAAATATTAACTCCTTTTCCTGTAAAACTTGAAATTAGATCTTTTTCACTAGGTTGAATTGATTTCCTAAAACAAGCTATCTTTGCTCTATCTGCATTTACATAACCACCATATACGAAATATGATAAATCAATTAAATTATGAAATTCTTTTAAGATTTCTTCCTGTATATAAGATGGAAAAAAGTTAGTCCAACATATTTCCCAAGTTTTATAAGCTAAATTTGATATTTCTATTAGATGTCTAATCTCTGACTTGTATAAACAATCCTTTTCAAAGTCTTTTAAATCAATCATTATCCTTCTAAAAAAATAATATCTAATGGTTCAGATTCTTTTATTAGATTCCATGGTAATTCATATCCATTTTGATCTTCCAGAATAAAAAGCCATTTCCCATTTTTATTTGCATTTAATAAGGGTCTAATCTCTTTATTTCTATTAATATTTATACTCCCTGCAGCAAAAAAGCTACCTATATATCCAGAACTTAATCCTAAAAGACCTCCTAAAAATGATTCTCCAAAAGCATTTAGGTTAAGGAAAGAAAAAGTCGTTAAATTTGTCATATTTGAAAAACCTAAACCTGCTAAAAATCCAAATGGCATTAACCATTTCTTCATATTTTTTTGCCTTATTTGTCTATCTAATTTTGGATTAAGAATTCTATTATTCTCAATGTTTTCTATTTTTAAAAGATAACTTTTAAAATTTTGAAGGATTTGTTCTTGGTCGCCTTTTATTTTGTCATTAGTTGGTTCTATTAAAATAGCTTGGGAAATAAATATAGATTTTTCTTCAAAAGTTTTAAGAAGATTAATACATTTTTCTATTTCTTTAAAAATCAAGATGCATTTAGTCAATTTTTATTCCTCAAATGTTGATTTCTTGATCCAATTTAATAAAACAAGACCTATTCACTATAGATAAGTAAAGTAGATAATTAAAGAACCAATCTTAAATGAACAAAGTTCTAATTACAGATCCAATCGATCAATCAGGGATTGATATTCTTTCCCAAGTGGCTCAAGTTGATCAAAAGATTGGCATTTCAGAATCAGATTTAGCCTCTATTATTCAAAATTATGATGCTTTAATGATACGATCTGGAACACAAGTTACCGGACAAATCATAAATTCTTCAAAAAATTTAAGAATAATTGGAAGGGCTGGAGTGGGAGTTGATAATGTTGATGTAAAGGCAGCAACCCAGAAGGGAGTATTAGTAGTAAATTCCCCTGGAGGAAATACTATCGCGGCAGCTGAGCATACAATAGCAATGATGCTTGCTTTAAGTAGAAATATTCCAATTGCTAATAGTAGTATGTTTAAAGGGAAGTGGGAAAGAAAAAAATTTGTTGGTAATGAACTTTTTAAGAAAAAATTAGGTGTAGTTGGGTTAGGGAAAATTGGTACCCATGTCGCTAAAGTAGCTAATGCAATGGGAATGAAAGTTCTTGGTTATGATCCTTTTGTCTCTAATGAAAGAGCTCAACAACTTCAAGTAAAATTATCAGAATTAGATATATTATTTCAAGAATCTGATTACGTCACTCTACATTTACCTCGGACAGCTGAAACAGAGAACTTGGTTGATATTAATGTTTTAAAATCTATGAAAGATACATCAAAGTTAATTAATTGTGCAAGAGGTGGAATAATTGACGAAGAGGCCTTAGCAGAGGCGCTAAATAATTCTTTGATTGGTGGTGCAGCAATAGATGTTTATTCTGAGGAGCCTCTAAATTCTAATTCACCATTATTAAAAGTTGAAAAAAATCTTATTCTGACCCCACACTTAGGTGCCTCTACCAAGGAAGCTCAAGAGAATGTAGCAATTGATGTCGCAGAACAAATAAGAGATGTCCTTTTAGGACTTTCAGCAAGAACAGCAGTAAATATCCCTGGGCTAAGTCCAGATATCATGGATAGTCTTAAACCTCATCTTCAGCTTGCTGAAACTTTAGGCCTACTTATTAGTCAGCTTTCAGGGGGGCCAATTCAAAAGTTAGAGCTTAAATTGCAGGGAGAATTTGTACAGCATCCTTCCAAGCCTTTAATAATAGCTAGTTTAAAAGGTCTTTTGTCAAAAGCTTTAGGTGATCGCATTAATTATGTTAATGCTTCTTTAGAAGCTGAGACAAGGGGTATCAATGTTATTGAAAATAAGGATGAATCACGACCTGAATTTGCAAGTGGACTACTTCAGCTCACTACCTATGGAAATAATGGAGAAAATAGCGTTGCTGGAAGTATATTTGCTGATGGTGAATTAAGAATAATTAGTATTGATCAATATCCTGTCAATGTTTCACCAAGTAGGTACATGCTTTTAGCTAGGCATAGAGATATGCCCGGTATTATTGGTAAGCTAGGTTCACTTTTAGGTGACCACAATGTTAATATTGCTTCCATGCAAGTAGGAAGAAAAATTGTTAGGGGTGAGGCAGTGATGGTTTTGAGTATTGATGATCCAGTACCAGATAGTTTACTGAAATCAATTCTTGAAGTTGAAGGCATTAATAGTGCAAATCCAGTAACCTTATAAGTTAAATTTTAAACTTATGAAGGATAAAGGCTGGTGGAGGTTTTTTATAGAAATTAATAAGAATATTGAAGATTTAATAATTTGGAAATTAAATCAATTAGAAATATTTAGTTATGCATTTGATTGTTCAAATAAAGATACAAATACAATTAACTTAGTCATATGGTTGCCCGAATTTTATTGGAAAGAAAAGAAAAGAGAACAACTTGAAGAAATTTTAAAGAATCTTCTTAGCGAGAATGATCAAAATATTAATCTCTTTGGTTGGGATTTTGTTGAAGAAGCCGATTGGCTAAATACATGGAAAAAATTTTGGGAATTTCAATTGATAGGGAAGAATTTTCTTGTTCTCCCTTGCTGGATGGATTTACCTTCCCAATATATTAATAAAGTTGTTTTAAAGATTGATCCCGGAGCGGCATTTGGGACAGGAGATCATCCATCAACTTCTCTTTGTTTAGAAATGTTGGAAAAAACAATTGTTGAAAAAAAAACTTTTTTAGATGTAGGTTGTGGTAGCGGAATCTTATCAATAGCTGCTCAAAAACTTGGTGCGAGAGAATTACACGTAATTGATAATGATTATCTAGCTATAAATTCAACGAGAGAAAATCTTAAATTAAATTTTGGTCAAACAAGTTTATTCACCATTCATCAAGGTTCTTTTTTAGAAATAAAAAGAGACAATTTATTGAATAATTATGATTTAATTTGTTGCAACATAATTGCATCGGTAATTAAAACATTAATTCCTCATTTTTATGAGGTTTTAAATTCTCAAGGTTCTTTGATCCTTAGCGGGATTTTAGAGTCTCAAAAAAAACAAATTATCAAATTATTAAATTTTTATCATTTCAAAATAGATAATGTATTATCAAAAAAAGATTGGATTTGCATTAAATCATCCAAAGCATCCAAAGAGTTAAAATTATGACTTAATAGAAAGCTTTAACATCTATGCATTTCTACTTTTAATGAGATATAAATCTCAATTCTTCAATTAAATAAGTATTAATTAAATTAATTTATTCAATAAAGCTTTTTAATTTTATGGCAACTTACAAAGTAACAATTATAAGTAAAAGTGAAGGTATTAATTCAACTATTGAGGTTCCGGATGATGAATATATCTTAGATGCTGCAGAAGATCAAGGAATAGATGTCCCATATTCCTGCAGAACAGGAGCATGTTCTACATGTGTAGGAAAAATTTCTTGTGGAAGAGTTGCTCAACCTGATCAAAGTTTTTTAGATGATAAGCAATTAGAAGAGGGTTATTTTCTTCCTTGCGTAGCTTATCCAACATCGGATCTAATAATTATTACTAATGCTGAGGAAGAACTTTACTAATTTGTCTCTTTATATAAAAAATTACTTCTTTATTGTTGTAAAAAAAATTATATCTGCCATTCTCTAAACATATATATGTTTTGCAAAATACATGAGAAGTTCAAATTTTTTTGAATATGGTTCAATACACTCTAGTCTAGGAGGACAATATAGTTATAAAATAATAGGCCCGTGTTGTAGGTTATATGATAGAGAAGAATTACCATGGCCTTGTTGCAGGATAGCTTGGAGGAGTAAAGAGCCTTATTGGATACGTATAGGTGCAAGATTTGTTGCAGATATCGCTTCAAGAAAATGTCCTTCTTATTCTGTAGAGATTTTAGAACCAGGATCGAAACCTTTTCAAACAGTAATCACTTTATTTGCTGAGAGTTTCTCAAATGACTTACAAGAATGGTGGTATAGCAAAAAACCAGGTTCGAGGGAACCTGGGAATGTTTTTCCTGCAAAGATTTAATAAGATGTTAAGCTTTTGGCTTAGGAGGTGTGTATCCTTTTATACCCGCACATTCTAGACTGTCAAATGTATTAATTCCAGTTTTTGAGTTTGTACCAGAAGCTCTTGAACAAAGTGCTTTCCTTTGAGATAGATCTAAGTTAGCGTTTGTGAAATCTGTACCTTCAATTGCAGCTCCGTCAAAAACACTTTTCATAAGCTCACCGTTTGTTAAGTCAGCATCAGAAAGATCAGCATTATCAAATCTGGTGGCATATGCGATTAAATCCTTCATGTTGGCACCCTTAAAACTAGAGTTTTTTGCTGTTGTTACACTCATGTAAGCACCCTGCAAATTTACTTCTGAGAGATCTTGGCTAGATAAATCATATTTAACATATTCAGTATTTTGAAGGTCTTTCCCGCGATAATCCTCTTTCAAAACATCTACAGATGAAGGATCACTTGGGTAAAGGGCATTAGCAGTAATAGGACTTATGAGTAATCCAACTACTAATGGGAGAAAAATCAATAGTCTAGTGTAAGACTTTTTAAGGGAAGCAATAAATGAAAACATTTCGAACTAAATCAATTAATAAAACCATAAGACTATTATTTCATGGGTTGGTCATATAAGAGACTTCTTCTAACGAACTGTTGCAGTTCATCTAATTTTTGTAGTTAAAAAGTCTTTTGCGAGAAATGTATTAGGAAATATTTGTTTAGCTTCATTAAGTAGATCTATTGGCTTTACTGGGCTTTTAGGAGTATATCTTGGACTTAGATGAGTTAAAACCAATTTTTTTGCATTTGATAATAAAGCAGTTTTTGCAGCCATAGTAGTTGTTGAATGTAACTTTTCAAATGCCATTTCTTCATCTTTCTCTGAAAACGTTGACTCATGAACTAATAAATCAACATTTTTTGAAAGCTCGACAGCGCTTTGGCTAAAAATTGTGTCTGTGCAATAAACAAAACTTTCGCCTTTTCTTGGTTCCCCACAGAAATCACTCCCATCCAAAATCCGTCCATCTTCTAATTCCACTCTCTGTCCAGAATGTAATTTTCCGTAAATTGGCCCTGCAGGGATATTTAAGTTTTTGGCTTTTTCAAGATTGAATTCTCCTGGTTTATCTTTTTCATTAACTCTATATCCGTAAGCAGGAAGTCTATGCTTCAAAGATGCACATTTAACCTCTATAAGCTCATCTTCAAATAGATTGATATTACTTTGTGCATAATTTTCCACCTCAAAAAATTTTAGAGGAAAAGATATTTTACAGTAGCTGTTTTTTAAGGCAGAAGAAATAAAATTCTTTAGATTTGAAGGACCATAGATATCGATACCTTTGCTATTTCCTGAGAGTCCTAGTGTTGCTAGTAAACCTGGTAATCCATAAATATGGTCACCATGCATATGTGTAATAAAAATTTTTCTTATTTGAGAGGATTTTATTGAACTTTTAATTAATTGATGTTGGGTCCCTTCTCCGCAGTCAAAAAGCCAAACCTCAGCTTTTTGTGAAAGCTTGAGAGCAAGAGAAGATACATTTCTAGCTAATGTTGGGACTCCTGAACTAGTTCCTAGGAAGGTAATGTTCACTTATGAAAATATTTTTTTATGTAATGTCTAGATTAAATTTAAACTTTTAGGCAAACTAAGGCAAATGCAAAATTTGTTTCTAAAACAAAGTGCTTATTACACCTTTAAAATTTCCCAATAAATATTTTGCTATTTGCTTTATATGTTTATCATTTTTTTGTAATCAAAATTTAAATGCTTCAAATGAACCAATAATTCGAGTTCTTATATCTAAAGAAAAAAATTTGAGAATAAGGGCTGATAGTAGTATCCCATTGATGTTTAAGTATAAAAATCTCATAAAAAAAAATGTAAAAGGAATAACATTAAAAAAAGAGATGAATTCAATAAAATTATTTTTTGATAAAAACAAATCAAAAGTTTATGAAATTGAAGAGGATAAAGAATTAGTTATCAAATCCTATGATAAGAGAGGAATTTGGGTAGGAGGTAAAAGATATACTGGGTTGATTTATATCAAAAATTTAAAAAATGAAATGTTTGTCGTAAATAAACTTGGAATTGAAAAATATCTTACAAGTGTAGTTGGTTCAGAGATGCCATATAGATGGCCTTTAGAGGCTTTAAAAGCACAAGCTATAGCTTCTAGAACTTATGCTTTGAAAAAAACTGGAAATGATTTGTACGATATTGACTCAACTCAAAGAGATCAGGTTTACAATGGTCTAGAATCGAAAACTTATAAAACATATAAGGCAGTAAAATTTACAAGATCATTAATTATTACTCACGAAAATAAACTTATAAATGCTTTATTTCATAGTAGTTCTGCAGGTATGACAGAAAATAGTGAGGATGTTTGGAAGAATAAATATCCTTATCTGATAAGCGTTAAAGATTTTGATCAAAATAATCCAAATTTATATTGGAAGAAAAATTTTTCTAATAAAGAATTGCAAATACTCTTTCCTAAAATTGGGGGTATTAAAAAGATTGAGATATTAGATATTACTAAAACTGGGCGTCTCAAAAATATTAAATTAATTGGTAATTATGGTTCGCTTGATATCTCAGGGATAAATCTAAGAAAAAAAATGGGATTAAAAAGTACTTTATTCAGATTTAAATTTATTACGGTTAATAAAAAAGAAAAAAATAAAATTAAAAATCATAATAACTTATTAATGATTTCTGGAATGGGGGCTGGCCATGGAGTCGGTATGAGTCAATGGGGAGCTAAACATTTAGCAATGCGTGGATATAAAGCTAAAGATATTTTGGAATATTACTATAAGGGAATTCAAATTAAACCATTTAAAAAAATATATAAGTAGTAATTTATCTAGCATTAAGAACTAGTTTTGGTAGTAAAAGATCAAAATCTTTATGGTCATAAATTCCTATTCCTAAAAGTTTATTTTTATTATCGAATACAAGAAATTTATTTTTCTGAGATTGATTATCGTTTTTATTGGGTTTTATTGATTTAATTTTAATTTGCCTGCCTGTCCTCCAATAGAGAATATCTGATTCATTAGTTAAATGAATTTTGGGCAAATGATTTAGTGCATCTTCTATTGGGATAATAAAATTATTTTTATAATTTTGTTTGTCATTAAGATAATCTAATTCGATTGATTTATCTTCACTAAAACCTGATGCTTCAGTTCTTCTTAGATCATATAAGCATCCCTCAGATTTTAAGAAAATACCTAAATCTCTTGCAATTGATCTTATATAAGTTCCTGATGAACAATTTATTTCTATTCTTAATTGACCATTCGCTTGATCCCAATCTTTCAATATCAATGATTCTACTTTTACTTCTTTTGAAGGCAAAATAAAATTTTCTTTTCTCCAAGATTTTTTATATGCCCTTTCACCATTTACATGAACGCTTGAAACTTGCGGTGGGATTTGTTGAAATGTTCCTCTGAATGTATTTAGAATATTATCTAAATCATCAAGGGTTAATTTAGGAATATCTTTTTGTTTCAGAATTTCCCCATGAATATCATCAGTTGTTGTCTTTATACCAAGTTGAATTATTCCTATGTATGATTTTTTTTGTGGTAAATACTGAATAAATCTCGTCGCTGAACCAAGAGCTATAGGTAGAACACCGGTTACTTGAGGATCTAAAGTTCCAGTGTGTCCAACTTTCTTGATGTTATAAATTCTTTTTATTCTTTTTACACAATCATGAGATGTGCAATTTTTACCTTTATTAAGAATTAAAAATCCATCATTTACTTCCATTTGATATTAAGATTTTATGAAAATATTATTCTTTATTTTATTATTTTAAATAACTAACAATTTATAAAAATTGAAAAAGAATAAAACCATATTAAATGATTTCTTTAAAGATGCATTTGAACTAAAGTCACATTTAATAGAATTCTTACCAATTAATGAGGATAATTTTAATTATTTTCTAGATAATGCAAAAATAGAGTTGGCTAGAATTCATCCTGGCGATAGTTCATTTGACAATTCGGCATTCTATGAAGATATTGTTGGAGATAAGCACCTGGCAGATCTATCTGCTTGGCATTTGACGAGTAAAGAATATATCGGTAGTACATTGAAATTACAACAAAATTTTTCTAAAAATTTAGTCTTAGATTTTGGAGGTGGAATCGGGACACACGCATTGGCTAATGCTATGTCAGAGAATGTAGAACATGTCTTTTTCGTTGATATAAACAAAACAAACAGAGAATTTGCAGAGTTTAGAGCTAAAAAATTGGGATTAGAACAAAAAATTTCTTTCCATAAATCTATTGAAGATACAAATGTCAAAAACTTTGATTCTATTGTATGTCTAGATGTATTAGAACATTTAGAAGATCCTGCTTCGCAACTTGATAAGTTTCATGAAATCATGGCAGGAGATTCAGTTTCTATATTTAATTGGTATTTTTACAAGGGTGACAATAACGAGTACCCATTTCATCTTGATGATGATAGGTTGGTATCGAAATTTTTTGAAACCTTACAGTATAAATTTATTGAAATTTTCCATCCAATGTTAATAACAACAAGAGCTTATAAGAAAAGAGTTTGAGTTAGATAACTATATTTACTCTTTTTCTTTTTCTTAAATTTCTTTTGATACTTTCGTAACTTACAATTCCATCTTTTAAAGCAAATAAAGTATCATCTTTTCCTCTTCCTATATTTAAGCCTGGTAAAAATGACGTGCCTCTCTGTCTTATAATTATTGAACCTGCAGAGACTTTTTCTCCTCCATAAGCTTTAACTCCCAAACGCTTGGAATTTGAATCTCTACCATTTCTTGTGGAGCCAGTTCCTTTTTTGTGTGCCATAATTACTTTTTAAATTAAGATTCCTCTTTTTGGGGACTTGTTGATTTCTTAGAACTTTGTGTTTTTGTTGAGCTCTTAGATTCACCCTTTTCTATTGTAATAGATTTTACCATAACTCTCGTAAGTTCTTGTCTATGACCCATTTTTCTTCTAGTTTTCTTTTTTGGCCTCATTTTATAAACAATTATTTTCTTATCTCTTAAATGAGACATAACCTCTAATTCAATTTTTGCATTTTTTATAAAAGGTTTTCCAATAGATATATTTTTATTGTCCTTGATGAGAAGAATATTATTTAAGGTTATCTTTTCTTTTTCTTTGGCATCTATTCTATCTAAGTCATAATATTTATTAACTTTAAAAAGAAATTGTCTACCTGAAGTTTCTGCTATAGCAAAAAGATTATCTTTTGCCTCTGCAGTTTTTGAGTTTTTTGTTGTTGTCATGTTGTTAGGGACGCAATAAGGCTTAACATTAAAGTTAGATTATGCCTTAAATCGCAATCATATAGATATTCTTATTTTCTTATTATTTAGTGTATTTAGTCAAGATATATCTAAAATAAATTTATGCATATGATTTGAGGTGTTAAATGGCAGCCAGAAAAACTTATATTCTAAAATTATATGTAGCGGGAAATACTCCTAACTCTATGAGGGCTTTAAATACTTTGAAAGGAATATTAGAGACTGAATTTAAAGGAGTTTATGCTTTGAAAGTGATAGATGTTTTAAAAAGTCCGCAATTGGCTGAGGAAGACAAGATTTTAGCCACACCTACATTAGCTAAAATCCTCCCTCCTCCAGTCAGAAAAATCATTGGTGATTTATCAGATAGAGAAAAAGTCTTGATTGGGTTAGACCTACTTTTCGATGAACTACATGAATCCGAAGTAAAAGGCAATTAAAATAATAAGTATAAAAATCTTTAGAGTTATACTTAATTACAGATATTCAAAATTAAAATATTAAAAAAGATGAAAGAAACAGATCACAATAAATCAATTAAAATGCAAGTCCAGAAATTACCTACTGGAATAGAGGGCTTTGATGATGTTTGCAGGGGTGGTTTGCCAACATCTAGAAGCACTCTTGTAAGTGGTACATCTGGAACAGGTAAAACAGTATTTTCTTTGCAATATCTACATCATGGGATAGATAATTTTGATGAACCGGGTATTTTTGTAACTTTCGAAGAATCACCATTAGACATTATTAGAAATGCTGCAAGTTTTGGTTGGGATCTACAAGATCTTATTGATCAAAATAAATTATTTATTCTAGATGCCTCTCCTGATCCTGATGGCCAGGATGTAGCTGGAAACTTTGATTTGTCAGGCTTAATTGAAAGGATAAGTTATGCAATAAGAAAATATAAAGCAAAAAGAGTAGCTATAGATTCTATAACTGCTGTATTTCAACAATATGATGCGATATATGTTGTTAGAAGAGAGATTTTTCGATTAATTGCAAGATTAAAAGAAATAGGAGTTACTACAGTAATGACAACTGAAAGGGTAGATGATTATGGCCCCATTGCACGTTATGGCGTTGAAGAATTTGTCTCTGATAATGTTGTACTGCTCAGAAATGTTCTTGAGTCTGAAAAAAGAAGAAGAACACTAGAGGTCTTAAAGTTGAGAGGTACTACTCATATGAAAGGCGAATTCCCATTCACAATGGGAGATAACGGGATAAGCGTTTTCCCTTTAGGAGCGATGAGATTGACTCAAAGATCATCAAATATAAGAATAAGTTCTGGTGTAAAAGATCTTGATGAAATGTGTGGTGGTGGTTACTTTCAAGATTCTATTATTCTTGCAACTGGTGCTACGGGCACTGGAAAAACGATGCTTGTCTCCAAATTCATAGAAGATGCATACAGAAATAATGAAAGAGCAATCCTTTTCGCATATGAAGAATCAAGGGCTCAACTCTTAAGAAATGCAACCAGTTGGGGGATTGATTTTGAGAAAATGGAAAGTGATGGATTACTTAAAATTATATGTGCTTACCCAGAGTCAACAGGACTTGAGGATCATCTACAAATTATTAAGACTCAAATAAATCAATTTAAACCAACCAGAATGGCTATAGATTCCTTATCCGCTTTAGCTAGAGGAGTTAGTTTAAATGCCTTTAGACAATTTGTTATTGGTGTCACAGGCTATGCTAAACAAGAGGAAATAGCCGGTTTCTTCACAAATACAGCAGAAGAATTTATGGGAAGTCATTCAATCACAGATTCTCATATATCTACAATTACAGATACTATATTATTACTGCAGTATGTAGAAATTAAGGGAGAAATGGCTAGAGCTTTAAATGTTTTTAAAATGCGAGGTTCGTGGCACGATAAAAGGATAAGGGAGTTCATTATCACAAGTAGTGGCCCCGAAATTAAAGATTCATTTTCTAATTTTGAACAGATATTTAGTGGTGCTCCTCATAGAATAATTCCTGATGAAAATTTGCCTAATGTATTTAAAGGAATAGATAAAGGTTAAATTAATTCTTCTATTTGGTTACCTGAAAGATTCTTTTCATTATTAATTGAATTTAAAAGTATTTCATCTTTGTCTGATTGCTCTAAGGGGAGGTCAAACCAAAAAGTAGTACCAGTGCCTAATTCACTTGCCATTCTTACCTCTCCTCCATGCTTTTCAATAATTCCTCTAACAATAGATAGTCCCAAACCAGTTCCTTGTTCAGTATGAACAGCATTTTCTACTCTGAAAAAACGATCGAATATTTTTTCTTGATCAGATTGGGATATACCACATCCAGTATCTGCGATCTCAATTCTGATTTTTGGTAAAGGAGAAACAAGCTCACATTGCGGAGCTGCTAGGGACTCGTTTGGAGGGAAAGCTGGACATGAATCAGGCCAAGTATATGCTCTGATAATTAAGGTGCTATCTTTGGAACTAAATTTCAGTCCATTACCTAATAAATTGTCAAATACCTGTAGCAATAAATCCCAATTGCCTAATATAGAAGGGATATTTTCTTCTATATCACTAGCTAGAGAGACATTTTTTTCTGTTGCATTAAGTTTATAATTTCTCAGAGTTTGTTCGATTGCAGGTTTTACATCCATTGGCTCAAGTTGAATTAATTTACCCGACTCTAATCTTGATAAATCTAGAACATCATTAACTAAACGAGTAAGCCTATCAGTTTCTGAGTTTGCAATACTAAGAAAATCTAATTGTTCTTCGTTAGATAATTGATCTTTTAAATCATATAAAGTCTCAACGTAGCTTTTGATATTGAAAAGAGGTGTACGTAATTCATGAGAAACGTTACTTATAAATCTATTTTGTGCAGCATTGAGTTCAACTTCCCTTGTAAGATCTTGAACTGTTACTGCTATACCTTTTAATTGAACTTTATTTGTATCAAGCACTGACTGTAAAACTATTCTTAAAGTTCGTGGAGGTTCTCCAACACTACATCTTATATCATCACTTTCTTTATCCTTTTCAAGAATAGATTCAATTGAAGCATGAAGATCGTTTGAAAGGATTTCAGGTATTTCATTTAATAAATCTTTGCCCTCTAAATATCTACCTTCCCATCTAAAAAGTCTCTTTGCTGTAGGGTTAGCTAAGACAATTTTACCTTTAGAATCTAATAATATTGCCCCATCAGCCATGGTAGAAATTAAAGATTGTTGTTTTATTTGTGCGGCCTTTAATTCTTCAATATTTGCTTCATCATAGTCTTCTAATTGAGAGGCCATTCTATTAAATGATGTTAATAACTCTCCTAATTCTCCTGTCATTGGGAAAGATATTCTTGACTTGAAATTACCTTGAGAAATTTCCCTAACACCTCTAACTAATTCTCTTACTGGTCTTGTGATTGTAAGTGCGTTAAATACTGCTCCAAGTATAACTAAAACCCAAATTGAAATGAAAACTGCTACTGTTACTTCTCTTGTTAGAGCTGCACTAGCTAATGCTTTTTTATTTGGAGTAACTCCTAAGGCTAATGTTCCCAGATATTGGCCTTTCCATAGCATTGGAACAAAAACATCTGTAACTTGACCTTGTGGAGTTGAATGTTGCTTTACAACCGGAAACTGTGGCCTTTTCTTTAATTCGGAGGGTAATTTAAGTTTTCTTGTAAGTTGGAATTGACTATTAGAACTTGCTTGGCTAGCACTTATAGGAATTCCAAGTTGCACTATATCTTGTTCATTAGTAAAAAATATATATCTTAAATTTCTACTTGATCGCCAAAATTTTTCTGCAACATTAGAAATTTCTTTTTTCTGGTTATTGGCAACTAGTTCAGTTACATTCCCGGAAAGTAATAAACCTAAATCTCTTGCATATCTGGTATCATTCATACCTGCATCTCTTTGGATGCTATTGAGGGCAAAGAAAGTTATTCCTGTCATTAATAAACTGACTACTAGAGTTGCGATGGCAAGTAACTTTGTTCTTAGACTAAAACCGCTCCACCATTTAATTAAGCTTTGCCACCAATATTTATTTTCTGGATTATTTTCTTTATTATCTGTTAAGAAAATTTTATCTTTGTTGAAACTATTTTGATTATCCATCAGAGGTCCTTACAATAATTTTTTCTTACTTGATGTCCAATATCCCTCCTGTAATAAATTCCATCAAAATTTATATTTTTTAGGACTTTATAAGCCATATTGAAAGCACTATCGAAATCTTTACCTTGACATACGATACTCAAGACTCTGCCCCCATCTGTGATAACTTTACCTCCTTTATCTTTTGATGTTCCCGAATGAAAAATTTGTACGTCTTCACATTCTTTATGATTAAAAGATATTGGAAAACCTATATCATAATTCTCTGGATAACCTTCAGATGCAGCTATTACACATCCACTAACCTTAGAAGAACTTAGTAATTCTTCATCTCCATTAAGATTACCTATTGCACATTTATAAAGAATGTTTACAAAATTAATATCCATTAAAGGCATAATTGTTTGACATTCAGGATCACCAAACCTGCAGTTATATTCTATTACTTTTGGTCCGGATTTGGTGATCATTAATCCGAAATACAAAACTCCCTTATATTCAATATTTCTTTTAATTAATTCATTTATAGTTGGTTCGATTATTTCTTTACAAATTTTTGACAACTCTGACTTAGTTAATATAGGAGTTGGTGAATATGCCCCCATCCCTCCTGTATTTAATCCTTTATCATTTTCTTCAATTCTTTTATGATCTTGAGCTGATGGTAAAAGAATATATTTCTTACCATCACAAAGAGCAAAAATTGATATTTCTGGGCCTTCTATTTTTTCTTCGAGGAGAACTACTTTACCAGACTCACCAAACTTACCGTTGATAATTTCTTTTGTAATCTGTTGAGTCTCTTCTTTTGTTTCTGGTATAAAAACTCCTTTCCCAGAAGCTAAACCGTCTGCCTTAACGACAAGAGGAAATGGTGATGCTGAGATTATCTGTTCAGATTCTTTAACTGAAGAAACCTTCCAAAATTTTGAAGTAGGAATGTTAGCCTTTCTCATAAAACTTTTTGCCCATGATTTGCTGGATTCTAATTTTGCTCCATCTGAATCAGGTCCAAAGACTTGAAAATTTTTACTTCTTAGAAAATTTCCAAGACCATTTGCCAGAGGGATTTCTGGCCCAATTATTATTAAATCAATTTCAAGTGAATTTAAAGTTTGAAGCAATAAATTTTTATTTTCATAATCAAGATTAAGCGTTTGACATTTTTTAATTTTCTCAGAACCTCCATTACCAGGAATTAAGTAAATTTTCTGGACTTGTTTATTCTTTTGTATCGCCCATGCTAAAGAATTTTCTCTACCACCATTTCCAATAATTACAATATTTTCTAATTTTTCATAAACTTTCTTTGTCATTAGTTTTGTATCCATAAATTGTTCAAAATAGCTATTTATTTTGTTTATTAATCAGTTAAAGTGAAATTGTTTAATTTCTTAATGTATTAATTACTAAAATTATATTGTATTTCTTACTATTGAAAGTCAATTCTTATGAATATAGAAAACAAATTAATTTATGAAGGGAAAGCAAAGAAAATTTTTGCAAATAATAATCCCGCTGAAGTTATTGTTGAATTTAAAGATGACGCTACAGCATTTAATGCTGCAAAAAAATCATCATTTGAGGGTAAAGGAGAATTAAACTGTTTCATAAGTGAAACTATTTTTAAATATTTGACAAATCAAAATATTCCAACTCATTATATAAACTCAAATTCTAAATCTTCTTTTATAGCTCAAAAAGTTGATATAATTCCACTTGAAGTTGTTGTACGAAACACTGCTTATGGTTCAATATGTAAACAGACAAATATAAAGCCTGGGACAGTATTTAAAGAACCGTTAATAGATTTTTATTTTAAGGATGATGATTTAAATGATCCACTTTTAACTATAGATAGGATTAAATTAATGGGTATAATTGAGCAAGAAGAATTAATTGTTATTAGAGAATTAACAAATAAAATTAACTTAATTCTTACGGAATTCTTTTCAACTATTCAAATAAATTTGGTTGATTTCAAAGTAGAGTATGGCCGGAACCATAATGGGCAAATAGTTTTAGCAGATGAATTTAGCCCTGATAATTGCAGATTGTGGGATCTTCAAGCAAATAATGGTAATATTAAAAGTCTAGATAAAGATCGTTTTAGGCATGATTTAGGAGACTTAATTGAGGCGTACAGTGAAATTAGTAATCGAATAAAAAAAATTTTTATTAGTTCCACTTAAAACTAAATTTTTTTTACATTAATACCTATGAAGAATCATCAATTAAAAATAAGAAAATTATTAACTGGTTTTGGAGTGTTTTCATTACTTTTAGGATTAAGCAATAATGATGCGTATTCTCGATATTTATCGAAAAATCACTCATTGATAAATAAAAAAAGTTCTGCATTTGATAATCTTTCCAGTAATTCTTTTCGAAAAAACTTTGAATTTACTTATTTAGTTGATAATTCACGAGAAGCTAATTCTGAGTCAGATGCAAACGTACTGATTTCAGAAATTGTTATTAAAGGCTGGGAAGATCATCCTGAGGGAAGAAAATTAGAGTTAGCCGCTTATGACTCTATGAGCATAAAACCAGGTAGCATCGTTAATAATAAAATATTAAAACAAGACTTAGATTCTATATACGCAAGTGGATGGTTTTCTGGTGTTAAGTTTAAAGCGGAAGATGGTGCATTGGGAGTAAAGTTAATCGTAAAAATTGTACCTAATCCAATCCTTAAACAAATTACAATTCAACCAAGTAATACAATAATTACTCAAAAATTAGTAAATAATATTTTTGATAAATATTATGGTTCAACATTAAATTTAAATGAACTTCAAGATGGAATTAGCTTGATAAAAAAATGGTATGAGGATCGCGGATATTCTCTTGCCAGGATCGCTGGGCCTGAAAGGATATCTGATAATGGCTCTATTCAATTAAATGTTGATGAGGGAATTGTCTCTAAAATCCAAATAAGATTTATTGGTATAGATGAAAAAGTTAGAAAAGGTAAGACAAAAGAATGGGTGATAAGGCGAGAACTTAAAACAAATTCAGGTGTAGTTTTTAACAGAAAAACATTAGAAAGGGATATAAAAAGACTTTATGCTACTTCTTTATTTAATGATATTAAGGTATCCCTTAAACCAGATGACCAAAATAGTAAAAGAGTAATCATAACTTTAGATATTAGTGAGCAAAGGACAGGTTCTCTAACTGGAGGTGTTGGTTTTAGTAATTCGGCAGGTATTTTTGCGCAACTTGGATTTAAAGAAAGTAATACTTTTGGTAGAGCGTGGAGTACTGATTTAAACTTCAACTTTGGTAACTATTCGACTACTTATAATTTCTCCTTATATGATCCTTGGATCAAAGGAGATAAATATAGAACTTCTTTTAAAACAAATATATTTTTAAGTAGGGATTATCCTCAAGAATTTAGTAGTAATAATAATGGTAGATTGTTCGCGGTAAATGATAAAGATAGTAATATTTCAGATTCCTTCTCTTCAATCGTTTTGGAAAATGTAGGAGGAGGATTTACATTTTTAAGGCCTTTAAATGGAGGAGATCCTTTTAGAGAAACCCCATGGAGAATCTCAACTGGCATGAATTTTAAAAAAGTAAGTATGATTGATAGTGTTGGTAATAAAAAACCGTATGCAACTAAAAAACCAACAACTGCAAATGTAAGCGAAATTATTTGTATAGGATATTCACCTAAAGATGGCAGTTGTCCTTCTGAAAATACCTTGATAAGTATTGTAGCTGGAGGAGTTTTTAATAAATTAAATAATAATGTTAACCCTAGCTCGGGAAGCTTATTAAGATTTGGTTCTGAACAATTTTTACCTATAGGAGACAATGCTCCTACATTTAATAGATTAAGAGCTGCTTATTCGTATTTTATTCCAGTAAGGTTAATTAATCTTACAAAGGAATGTAAATCTAATGACTCTATTAATGATGAGTGTTTTCAAACTATTGGATTTCAATTCAAAACAGGTACTGTTTTTGGGGAATTACCTCCATATGAAGCATTTTGTATGGGTGGCTCTTCTTCTGTAAGAGGCTGGGGTTCTTGTGAATTGTCAGTTAGTAAAAGTTTCGCAGAAATATCAGCAGAATATCGCGTCCCTTTATGGAGGATGATATCAGGTTCCTTATTTGTAGATGCAGGATCTGATTTAGGAACTCAAAAGGATGTTCCTGGTAAACCTGGAAAACTACTAAATAAAGCAGGATCTGGTTTTTCTCTAGGTGGAGGAATTGGGATTAAGACTCCTCTTGGCCCTTTAAGATTAGATATCGCATCGCAAGATCTAAGTGGAAACACAAGATATACACTTGGCGTCGGTTGGAAATTTTAAGTGTACCCTTGGCCTACTCACTATGATGATTGCTTTACTATTTCTAGTTCAATAACTAGAGATGGGGTAGGACTTCATAGTGGAGAAAAAACTAAAATCACAATTAATCCATATGAGCATGAGGGTTATTATGTATCTTTTTCTGATACTCCAAATAAAATTTATCGACTAGATCAAAGCTTAATTGGAAATACAATGCTTTGTACAGCAGTTAAGTTAGGTAAAAGAAATTTATATACAATTGAACATCTTTTATCTTCTTTCGCAGGATGCGGCATTAACTATATCCATATAGAAGTAGATGGTAAAGAGGTTCCTCTTTTGGATGGCTCAGCAATTCAATGGGTTAAAGCTTTTGAAGAGGTCGGAATAAAAAAAGTGCCCAAACCATCAAATTTTATGAAAGGAATAAATCAATCTAAAATTTTAAATCAAAATGATTCAGTAATATCTCTCATACCATCGAAGCAAATAACTATTATTTCAACGATTGATTTTAAATATGAAGCCATTGGAGTACAGACATTTACAATCGAATTAAATCCAAAAGCTTATGTGGAATTGATAGCTCCAGCCAGAACTTTTGGATTTAAAGATCAATTTGATGAACTAAATGAACTAGGTTTAATTAAAGGCGGTAATTTGGAAAATGCACTTGTTTGTGATGGGGATAAATGGGTTAATCCCCCATTAAGATTTGCTAATGAACCGATAAGACACAAGATTTTAGACTTAATAGGGGACCTCGCTTTGGTAGGGTTACCTAAGGCGCAAATTATGGTATACAAAGGTTCCCACTCTTTAAATGCTTTATTAGCGTCATATCTTAATAGTTAATTTTTTGTATTTTGGAACATCAAATGCCCTCCAATGGGAAGCAAATAACTACCCAAGAGATTCTAGGTCTTTTGCCTCATCGATACCCTTTCGCATTAGTAGATAAAGTAATTGACTATATACCAGGTGAAAAGGCAGTTGCAATTAAAAATATCACTATTAATGAGCCGCAGTTTCAAGGACATTTCCCTGATAGACCATTGATGCCTGGTGTATTAATAGTTGAGTCAATGGCACAAGTTGGTGGTTTGATTGTTGCAAAGATGCCCGAACTACCTAAGGGATTATTTGTATTTGCAGGTATCAATAATGTCAAATTCCGCAAACCAGTTTTCCCAGGGGATCAATTATTAATATCTTGTGAATTAGTTAGTTTAAAAAGAAAAAGATTTGGAAAAATTAAAGGGGAAGTACAAGTCGAAGGGCAATTAGTTTGTTCAGGTGAATTAATGTTTTCTTTGGTTGATTAAAAGATGGATAATATCAAGAAAATTGAAAGTTCTAAATCAAAAAAATTGGAAATACACCCTAGTGCTTCTATACATCCCAAAGCACAATTACATGATGGAGTCATTGTTGGTAAGGGAGCTATCATAGGACCTGAAGTTATAATCGGATCTGGCACATCAGTTGGACCGAATTCTATAATTGATGGGAAGACGATTCTGGGTAAAAATAATAAAATTTTTCCCAATGTATTTTTGGGGCTTGAACCTCAGGATTTAAAATATAAAGGCGCTAACACAGAGCTCATTATTGGAGATCATAATACTTTTAGAGAATGTGTAACTATTAACAAAGCTACTGATGAGGGAGAAAAAACAATTATTGGAAATAATAATTTGATGATGGCTTACTCCCACATAGGACATAACTGTCAAATAGGTAATAAAGTTATACTATCAAATAGTGTCCAAGTGGCTGGTCATGTAATAATTGAAGATCGTGCAATTGTTGGAGGTTGTTTAGGTATTCATCAGTTTGTCCAAATTGGCTATCTATCAATGATTGGAGGAATGACTAGAGTAGTACGCGATGTACCCCCTTTCTGCCTAGCGGAAGGTAGTCCAGGTAGACTTAGAGGATTAAATAAAGTTGGGATCAAAAGAAGTGGATTAATTGAAAAAAATGATCTTGATTTTAAATTACTCTTAAAAACTTGGCTTTTGCTCTTTAAGTCTGATTATGTTATTTCAGAGGCAGTCGAGGTAGCAATGAGTCAAGAACTTGACTTTTCATCAAAAAGATTATGCCAATTTGTAAAAGATTCGATATTAACTAATAGAAGAGGTCCAATGCCAATTGAGAATTCATGAAGAAAAAAATATTTATTAGTACAGGAGAAGTATCCGGTGATTTACACGGTAGCTTATTAGCTAAAGAATTATTTGATGAGAGTAGGAAACGAGCTATTAATTTAGAGATCTATGGCTTAGGCGGTGACAAGATGCGAGAAGCAGGAGTTCAAATTATAAATGATACCACTCCTATTAGCGCTATTGGGATTTGGGAAGCTATCCCATTAGTATTACCCATGATGAAAATACAAAAAAAATTTCTGAAGGTACTAATATCAAAATCACCTAATTGCTTGATTTTAATTGACTACATGGGGCCTAATATTAGTATCGGAAGAAAATTAAAGAAAAAAAAGATAAATATGCCAATTTATTATTACATTGCACCACAAGAATGGGCCTGGAGGGTAGGCAATAATTCAACAACAGATCTTATTGGTTTCTCTGATAAGATTTTTGCAATTTTTCAACAAGAGGCAAGTTTCTATAGGAAAAGAGGAGGAAGAGTATCTTGGATTGGTCATCCAATGATTGATCTTACAAAAAAACTGCCTACTAAAAAAGAATCTAGAAAATATTTAGGCCTTGCAAGTAATCAAAATATACTTTTAATAATGCCAGCTTCAAGACCACAAGAATTAAGATATATCTTGCCTACGTTTATAAAGGTCGCACAAAAATTACAAAGAAAATACCCTGATCTTGTAGTATTTATTCCTTCTTGTAGAAGAGTATTTGATCAAACTTTTCAAAAAGCATTAGATAAAAATAACATTAATGGAAGAGTAATATCAACATCAGAAGTAGAGGAAACTAAAGTTTATATATACTCACTATCAAAATTAGCTCTGTGTAAATCTGGAACAGTAAACATGGAGTTGGCTTTATATGGCATTCCCCAAGTTGTTGGTTATAAAGTTAGTAGAGTGACAGCATTTATTGCAAAAAATCTTCTTAATTTTAAATTAAGGTTTATTTCTCCCATAAATCTTTTGATGAAGAGGCTTATCGTTCCAGAATTTGTACAGAAGAAGTTTAATGTAAATTCAGTATTTAGAAAATCATGTAAATTATTAGATAAGAATAATGAAAAGATAAAAATTAAGCAAGGATATAAATTACTAAAAAAAAATTTAGGTGATGAAGGAGTTGCTAAAAGAGCTGCACTAGAAATCATTAATTCAATTATCTAGCATTTATAATAAATCTATGAAATTTTTATTACCATTACTAATCATCTTTTCAATAATAATTAATCCAATTGAAGCGTATTCTGATGAAATTATTCTTGCAGGGGGTTGTTTTTGGTGCTTAGAACATGATCTTGAATATTTGGATGGGGTGGATTTTGTTAAAAGTGGTTATTCAGGCGGAGATTTAAATAATCCTAATTATGAGAATCATAAAGGTCATCAAGAGGTTGTATTAGTAAATTATGATCCCTCCTTAGTTTCTCTAAATCAAATATTGAGAGTTTATTTAAGAAATATTGATCCTCTCGATGGCAAAGGCCAATTTTGTGATCGAGGAGATTCATATAGACCAGTTATCTTTTATCAAAATTCTATTGAAGAAAATCAATCTAAAGATGCATTAATATCTGCATCTAAGGAACTTAAGGTTCCTATTGAAAAAATTAAAGTAGAAGTTAAATCTAAAAATAAATTTTGGGTAGCGGAAGATTACCATCAGAATTTCGCTGATAATAATGAGTTTAAATATAAATTTTATAGATACTCTTGCGGAAGAGACAAGAGGTTAGATCAATTATGGGGTGACAACTCTAAAACAGGTAATGAGTGGTCTGAATAATTTCTATATTTTTTCCTTACTTTTGATCCAATCTATTAAAGTCCTTACTCCATAACCCGTTGCCCCGCTCGGATTTAATCCTTTATTCTTATCCGTCCAGCATGTTCCAGCGATGTCGATATGAGCCCAATTAATATTTTTGTCAAGAAATTCTTCTAGAAATAAAGCAGCAGTAATTGATCCTCCAGCTCTTGGTCCAGTATTTTTCATATCTGCAATGTGAGATTTTAATCCATCTTTGTATGATTTTTGTAAAGGCATTCGCCATAAACCTTCTCCCTTTTTGAGGGCAGCGCCCAACAATTCTTTAGCTAATTCATCATTATTACTCCACATTCCTGCGACATCATTTCCTAAAGCGATAAGGCATGCTCCAGTTAAAGTTGCTAAGTCAATTATTGTATTGGGTTTTAAATTAGAGGCATATGTTAAAGCATCCGCAAGTGTAAGTCTTCCCTCCGCATCAGTATTATTAACTTCGATAGTTTTCCCATTAGATGCTGTTATTACATCTCCAGGATGCATCGCTAAACCATTTATCATGTTTTCACAGGCGGCAACTATAAAATGTATTTCAACTCCTTTTGGCTTCAAAGACCCAATCGCTTTTGCTGCACCCAAGACAGCTGCACTTCCACCCATGTCATATTTCATCATTTCTATTTGAGAGGCTCCAACCTTAAGGTTATATCCACCAGAATCAAAAGTTAGACCTTTCCCAACTAATGCGACCTTATATGATACTGAATTTTCAGGTCTATAAGTTATGTGTATAAATTTAGGTTTTAAATTAGAACCCTTTGCTACTGCTAAATAAGCTCCCATTCCAAGCTTTTGGCAATCGTTCTCTTCTAAAATCTTAATTTCAAGATTGTAATCATTTGCTATCTCAATAGCTTTCTTTGACATCTCAAGTGGTGTTAGATCATTTGGTGGAGCAGCAACAAGTTTTCTAGCGAACTCGACCCCTTGACAAATATCTTCTACTTCTTTAAAGGAAATATTTTCAAGATTTTCAAGGTTTAGAAATTCAATTTCTTTAAGATTTATTTTTTCATCTCTATGTTTATTAAATCTATTATCCTTATAAGTTGATAATCTAAGCGTTTCGGCGATGTCATGAATAGCGTTATTTTCTAATGAATCCCAAGGCATTAAAATTCCAATTTTTTCTTCCTTATTGATAACTTTTCTTATACATTCTGATAGAGAATTTCTAAGGGTATTAGAATTCATTTCATTTTTCTCCCCAAGACCAATAATGGTTAGAGAGTCAAGATTATCTCCAAAAATTTCTAAACTTATTAAGTTACCTATCTCTCCTTTGAAATTATTGTTATTAAGCTTCTTTATAAGTTTTTTTAAATCAATGATGAAATTAATTGTTTCTAACTGAGAATCGATATGGCCTTTGTTTAATCCAATTATAAGTGACCCGCCTTGCCATGTACTTAATTGATTTTTGAAAATTGAGAATTGCATTTTTATAAGAAATTTAATAAATTTGTTAATTATTTGTGAAAGTTGTAGTCCATCTTTCTCTAGTTTCTTTATTGAATGGAGGTAACCATAAATAGATTAGACGCTTTTCTAATTTACGTCTTAATTTGACATCTTTGGGGACATCTAGAAAAAAACGTATATCTAAATTGCTTTCTAATTTATTATTTGACATTGTTTCTTTATAATTAGATATATAATTTTTGCAGTCATGATCACCTTTCCATCTTTTATCTGCAGAGTTTGTTTCCCCTATGTAAAGAATAATTTTAGAAGTTTTTATTGTGTCTATAACAAAATACATTGCAGGTCCTTTATCTACAGATTTATTTGAACGCCAAAAATTAATTGAAAAACTTGTAAGTAAAAAGGGATTAATTTTTATTAAATCTAAACTATCATCGATTTTGAATAATGACTTTTGTGAACTTTGATTTTGAAGATTTTTAATAACTTTGTTTTGATATTCGTAAATATTTTTTCTCCATTCAATTAAAGAGGATCTAGATTGATTTAACTCATTGTTGTCTAAAGGTGAAATAGCAAAGAAATTATTAGATTCAAATATTTCAAATTGAAGACTTTTGTTAGAACTATTTCTTTTAGGTGGAATTGACAAAGTTTTGAATTTTTTAGAAAATTTAGTAATCTAATATAAAATTATCAATCAGGTGAAAATTAAAAATAGTTTTTTTACACTAAATTTAATATTTTAATTTTCTAGATGATAATAATTAAAAAAATTTTTTTTGATCATTAAACATAAATTAGTCATTGGTAAATAGTAATACACTTGAAATTTAAATTTGTTTAAAAAATCTTAGTATTTAAAAATTTTAGGTAGTATTTTCTACCTTTCAATACTTGGTAAGATAGATTAGTTTAGTAAGATAAGATTTTAACTTCAATTCACATCCAAGGGTGACTAGAAATGAAGAATATCTAAGTTTGTACAATTGCAATTACTTATCTAAAATATGCAAATTATGCAAAACAACTACCGTAACAAATCTAAGAAATTAGAGGGAGGAATATAATTATGGGATTCTTCGAATCTGATATTGTACAAGAAGAGGCTAAGCAGCTTTTTACTGATTATCAGGAATTAATGAAGCTTGGTTCTGAATATGGAAAGTTTGATAGAGAAGGTAAAAAGATGTTCATAAAGAAAATGGAATCTCTAATGGATCGATATAAAGTATTTATGAAAAGATTTGAATTGTCTGAGGATTTTCAGGCGAAAATGACAGTAGAACAATTAAAAACACAATTAAATCAGTTTGGTATAACTCCTGAACAAATGTTTGATCAAATGAATAAAACTTTAATGAGAATGAAAGATGATCTCGAAAAAAATTACTAATAATTAAATTCTTATGGTTAAAACGTTTGATTTACCAGAGTGGGTTGGTAGAGGAATATCAGAATTATTTCCATCGCAAAATCCAGAACAAAACTTAGCAAATAAGTTGGATGAAACTAATAAAGGACATAGAAAATTAAGAGTAAAGCTTGGGATTGATCCAACTGGTACTGATATACATATTGGGCATAGTATCCTTTTTAAAAAACTTAGATCTTTTCAGGATCATGGTCATGTAGCTGTTTTAATTATCGGGGATTTTACCGCTCAAATTGGTGATCCAACCGGTAAGAATAAAACTAGAGTACAACTTTCAAAGCAAGAGGTAGAAGAAAACTCAAAAACTTACTTGCAACAATTAGGTATGGGTAAGCCTGCTAATCAATCTATTCTAGATTTTGAAACCAAAGGAAGACTTGAAATTAGAAAGAATAGCGAATGGTTGGAAAATTTAAACTTAAACTCAATTATCGAACTAATGGGTAGTAGTACGGTAAGCCAGATGTTGGCTAAAGAAGAATTTAATAAAAGATTTAATTCTCAAATACCGATTGCACTACATGAATTTTTATATCCGTTGCTTCAAGGCTATGATTCAGTGGCTATTAACGCAGATATAGAACTTGGAGGAACTGATCAAAAATTTAATATTGCCATAGGAAGAGATTTACAAAGATATTTTAAAAGAGAACCTCAATTTGGTATCTTACTTCCAATTTTAACTGGTTTAGATGGGGTAAAGAAAATGAGTAAATCGGAAATGAATACGGTTTCATTGAATGAAGAACCTTTATCAATGTATTCAAAATTAGAAAAGGTAAAGGATGAAATTATTCCATCTTATATTGAATTACTTACTAGTTTTGATTTGTCAATTCTCAAAAGTAAGTCTCCAAGAGAACTGCAAAGATTTATGGCTCTTGAGGTAACTGCTAATTTTCATGGAAGAAAAAATGCGCTTGAAGCGCAATCAAATTGTGAAAAAATTTATTTAGGAGATAATGAAAAAGTTGGAAATATTCCAATAGTAGATTTAGATGGTATAAATTTCCCAATCAAATTCTTTTATTTATTAAGTTACGTAAAACTTTTTAATTCTAGTAGTGAGGCTAAAAGATCAATAAAAGGAGGAGGGGTTAGGATTGACAATTTAAAGATAACAAATCCAGATTTAGTTTTTAATTCAATCGAAGAACTTAACGGCAAAATTATTCAAATTGGGAAGAAAATTACAAAAAGATTTACAAATTAAGAGAACATGAATATCAAAAGTTCTGAAAAAATAATACTCGCTTTAGATGGTTTAAATAAAAATGAAATTATAAATTTTCTAAAAAATTGTCCTCAAATTAGATGGGTTAAGGTTGGTTTGGAATTATTTTGCAAAGAAGGTCCTGAAGTTATACAAATATTGAAAAAAATGGAAAAAAAGATTTTCTTAGATCTTAAACTTTATGATATCCCGAATACAATGTATGCAACTTGTTATCAGATCTCAAAGTTAGGTGTTGATATGGTTTCATTACATGCTTCTGCGGGTTCAAGAGCATTAAAAATTTCAAAAAAAGCATCTTTAATTGGATCTAGTGAAAATAATTTAAAGCCTCCCACTCTTTTAGGCGTTACAGTTTTAACAAGCTTTTCTTCAGAGGATTTAAAGATTGACTTCAATATTCAAACCTCAATAGAAAAGAATGTAGAAAAACTTGCAGAGTTATCTTTTAAATCTGGATTAGATGGTTGTGTTTGTTCTCCAATGGAACTGAAAACATTGCGATTAACTTATGATAAGAATTTTCAACTAATAACTCCTGGTATAAGATTAGAAGAGACAACTAGACATGATCAAAAAAGAGTGATGACACCTAAGAAAGCAATATTGAGTGGAGCTTCTAAATTAGTAATTGGAAGGTCTATAACACAATCAAAAAACCCTACTAGAGTATTTTTAAATATTTGTGAGAGTATTATTTAAATATTTTTTTTACTAAATTTTTGGTTCTACACCTTTAATTATTCTATTCAAGTTGGATCTATGTTTCCATATCACGATAACCGTTACTATACAACTAAAGATAGTAAAGGGATGGTTAAAAATTCCTATATGGCGCAACATATATATTGGAAGAAGAAGAGCAGCAGTGATACTAGAAAGAGATACCATTTTGGTCAAACTAATCACTATTAAAAATGTTCCAAAAGATGCTAGACCAACTTTCCAAGATAGTGCAATAAACATTCCTAATCCAGTTGCAACAGCTTTTCCCCCTTTCCCTTTTAACCATATTGGCCAAATGTGTCCTGTAATTGCGAATAGCCCCGCAATAACTTGAAAAATGTTATCAGACAGCATTAAGTAAGCAATCTTTACTGCAATAAAACCTTTTAAGACATCAATTATAAATACAATAAGGGCTGGCCATTTACCAACGTTTCTTAAAACATTTGTAGCACCAGTTGAACCTGATCCAGCATTTCTTAAATCTATGCCCTTTAAATTTTTGGCTAAAAGAAATCCACTAGGAAAAGATCCTAATAAATAACTTACCAAAAAAATGAAAAATGCTAATGCCATTATTCTAATTCTAGATCATCATAAATTTCTTCTGAACTACCAACAAAAGCAAGCCATAATGGGAATTGTAAAATAGGAACATTGATACTCGTCTCTGAAGCATCAACTATTATAAGTGGAACTTCTTCATTCTCTTCAAGTCTATCAGCTCTCTCTATGACACCTTCAGCCCTTTCAAAAAGTACTATTCCGCTGTTCGGTCCAAAA
>CACNSV010000002.1 GCA_902623195.1 uncultured Prochlorococcus sp.
TTATGATACTTTGGACTTTGGTAATACTGCTACTTCCAGTGGTTATAAAAATGGTAATGGTTATTCTATTGCCTTCAACTGGCAGGATATTGTTCAGGCTGATGACACAATCGGTGTAGCTTTTGGCCAACCAATTAAAGGTACAGACAATGTTACCGCTGGTAAAGAAGATGTAGATCCATTCCTTTGGGAAGCATACTACTCATTCCGTCCAAATGATGCTATCGAGATAACTCCTGGTATCTTTGGTGGTACTGATGTTAGAGCTGAAAAAGACGATGACATCTTCGGAGCTGTTTTACAGACAACCTTCAGGTTTTAAGTAGTAGTGAATCATAAGTTATTTTTTGATTCACTTTCTTAAATTTAATTTATAGAAAACTAAAAACCTGAAATAATCTACACACATTAAAAAAGGTCTCTTAAGAGACCTTTTTTTTTATATGAATTAAAAACTTAATTTTACCAGCAGTTTTCTCCCTCTCCAATTGGAATACATGTACTTGATTTTGCAGCTTCATCAGCTATTTTTTGTGCTTCATCATCAAGAATGAAATCTGCATTAACAGGCATATCTGTATTCCATTCTTTTAAGCCACCTAGGTCATTTTCTCCAGCCTTTAATGCATTACTATCTGCAGTCGATATAGTTAAAGCACTAGTGGCAGCAATAAAAACTGCTATTGAACTTTTTTTTGACATTTTAACCATAATAGATATGTCTTTAGTTTAATTATTATTTATTGAACATTCTATTAGTTGTATAAAATGTTTCTCTTAATTACCTAAAACTCTTAGTAGGTTTGCATAAGATTTAAATATCAAATCTAATTCATTAGATCTTCCATATTTAGAAAGCATTCCCCTTGCTCCCGCATCTAAATCAAATAAGTATTCTCTTTCTTCAATACTTTTAACATAACTTTCTATCCAACCTACACAAACTAATCTTTCACCACTTGTTATCTTTTCTACAGAATGTAAATATGTACTTGGATAAATTATTATTTCGCCTTTATCTAATTTAAATTTATTTTCATTATTTAAAGTCTCAATAACAAGATGCCCTCCTTCATAATCTTTTTTATTATTTAAGAATATTGTAAATGATAAGTCAGCTCTTCCTGATGACATATAGGAATTATCAATATGTCTACCATATTGCATCCCATTCAATGATTTTGTAAACATAACGCCATGAATATTTTTTGGGAGTACAAAACTCTTAATTAAAGAATTAGTTAAAATTTTTTTTACAACAAATTCAGTATGTTTTTTTGAAATAGATGAATTTCTATTTAACTGCAAATTATGTTTTACTTTTGAAGCAAAGCTACCTGCTGTTTTCTTCCCGTCTTCCCATGAATTATTGTTGGAATCTAAATTTGTTTTCAATATCTTTATTTCTTCTTGATTGAATAAAGAGCATGTTAAATAATTCATTAGACTAGTTTTAAATGATACATTTATATGTAAGTAAAAAAATTTTTTAGGTCTAACACTGTTTGTGGAGATAAAGTATCCTTAGATACTTAAATTTTTACAGTGAAGAAACTTAAGCAACTTTTCTACTCAGCTTTAACATTTTCGATTTTATTTAATCTAAATATACCTGCTAATTCAACTCAGAGGGAAGTTAAAGTATATTCAGGAAGACATTACAACACAGATAGAAATGTATTTAAAAGATTCGCTGAAGAAACAGGCATAAAAGTAAGACTTATTGAAGCTGCTGGAATATCGCTAATAGAAAGGTTAAAACGAGAGGGTCAAAATTCACAAGCTGATGTGATTTTATTGGTCGATGCAGCAAGGATTACTAACGCAGCAAAAGCAAATTTACTTCAACCAATAGACTCTACAAGTTTAAAAAATGATGTACCTTCGAACTTAAGAGATCCAGACAATAAATGGTATGCTCTAACAAGAAGGGTAAGAGTTCTCGTCGCGAATCCAAAAGTTGTTGATATTAATAAAATTAAGGATTATACGGATCTGGCAGATCCCTCACTAAGAGGAAAAGTTTGTTTAAGAAATAGAAAGAGTCCTTATAATCAATCACTTGTTGCAAACCAAATTGTTAATAAAGGAGATAAAGCGACAAAAGATTGGCTTAATGGAATGATTTCAAATGTTTCACAACCATTTTTTCCTGGAGATATTGCAATCGTAAGAGCTGTGGCTAAGAAAAAGTGTGGAGTTGGAATTGTTAATCATTATTATGTGGCAAGAATGCTTGCAGGAGTAAATGGAAGAAGAGATGCCTTATACGCAAAAAGAGTAAATGTTCTTACTCCTAATCCTGCTCATGTAAATATTAGTGCTGGAGGAGTTGCAAAATACGCAAGAAATAAAACAGAGGCTATTAAATTGCTCGAGTTTTTAGCTTCACCGAAGGGAAGTAAAGGTATTGCTGCACCAACTTTTGAACACCCCTTAAAAGAAGTTAATCAAAACCCCATTGTCCAAAACTTTGGTAACTTTAAACCTGATAATGTAACTGTAGAGCAACTTGGAGATTTTAACTCCAATGCAATTCAACTAATGAAAAGTGCTGGATGGGATTGATTTAATAAAGCTTATTTTTTCAATATTCATAACAAATTCATAAATTAACAAAGATTGTAAACTGACTCAAAGTGAATCGTTCGTTATATATTTATTGTTATAAATTGTATACTATTTTGAATAATACCTTTTAATTAATAGCCTTAGTATATTCTTTTCCTTAATTAATTAGTTTGGTTTTACAACCTAATAATTTAGGGATAATATTTAATCAAATAAATTCTTGAAATGAGATTATTATTTTATATATTTTTATTTGCCCAATTATTAAATTATATCCATGTTTTTGCAGAGGAATTCAAAAAAGAAGATATTAAATCTACTAAAATTAAATGGCAGAAAATAGAAGAAAATAAATCAAATAAATTAAATACCATTATATGGAAACCTTTCAATAATGAAGCTAACAATGTTGAAAATAAAATTCCAGAAAAAACTTCTGAGAAGCTTTTTTTAGGTAATCAAAAAAAGAAAATAATTCGTACTAATAAAAATACTAATCATGGATTTCTTCAAGTTCAACCGCATATTCCATTAAATAATTTCTTGAATTATGGCGATTTTGTTTTATCTACTTATTGGACATCAACTTTTAGTGGGGGTGTGGCAGGAGGGACTGGAAATCAGAATTATGCATTTAAATTTGATTATGGTTTAAGCAATGATTCATTATTCTCAATTTATTTATCAGAAAGTGATGATCCTCTCTATAAATTAATTGATGGTGAAATAATTCCAAATAATTGGGTAAATGTTGCTCTGGGGTATAAAAAAAAGCTATTAAAAACGGATCATCTTAAAACTTCTCTTTCTTTTGCAGGGTTTCTTGAATATTGGGTTGTTAGCAGCGGATATGGTGTTAAAAATGAGGTTGGTAAAATAAAAAGTATTTATAATCAAATTGACAATACTAAAGGATTAGATCGAAATGAGAAATTTATTTATTCCTTTTCTCTTCCATTTACTAGAGTATTAAATAGTAGATCAGAGCTATCAATTGTCCCAGGTATAAGTTTTATTCCAAAGACAATAGGAAATAAGAATATTGGTAAGAACTTTTATGGAGATAACTATTTCTTGGCATCAAGTTTAACTTTTGATGTTGCAACTAATGTTCAATTGATTGGTTCTTACACTTATTTATTTGGCCCTGGCCACAATAGCTTTGATGAGAATTTGAAATTTCATAGGTATCCTATTTACAGCTATGGTTTTAATTGGAAAGTGAATCCAATCATTGGTTTTGAGGGAAAAATTACCAATGGATATGGAAATACACCTTCAACATCTCTCTTAACGATACCTTCAGATAATAAACCACTTTATTATTTGGGTGCAAATTATCAACCTTCTTTGGAAGATACAAGATTTGTTCCTCTAAATAAAAATGATAATTTATTGCTTTTTGGAGGGATAACAGTTGATAATGCATTATTCCCAGAGAGAGGGATTAGTCAAATCAGTTTTAATTATGATAACAAGGGAAATTTATTTGCCTTATATGGGTATTCTTTATCAAATATTTTTCAGCTAGAAATAAGAACCGGATCTTTTAATGATGTAAATATATTGGATAATATAGACTCTAATTTGCAAAAAATATTCTTGAGTAGCGATAATTTTAATTATAGAGTTGGAGGAAAATTATTAATTTTTAGCCCACAAAAAGATGATCTTTTTTGGATCACATTGAGAACAACTTTAGGAAGAAATCAGAGTTCAAATCATCAAGGATATATGTTTACTGAATTAATAAATACTATTAGAGTAAATGATTGGCTGGCTTTAAACATAAGTCCAAAGTACTTTTTTAGTGGAGTGAAGAGTTATGGAGGGATTGGAGTTTCAAGTTATATTAATTTGTTAGATAACCTGCAACTGATTCCAGAAATCAATACTTCATTCAGAAGTGATGCAAATTTTAATTCAACTCTTGCATTGAGATATTCTTATTCCTCGCAAGCTTCAGTGGACTTATATTATTCTAATGCTGCAGGTATTCAAGATCTTGGACAACTTCTTGAAGACAGCGAAAGTAGGGTTGGCGTAAAATTAAACTTTTTGTATTAATAATTGGAAATAATGTTCATTAGAGAATAATTAAGTATAAAATTTGACAATTAAAACGAAAATGATTATCATTTTTAGGTAAATACTATTTGTGTGAGGCAAATTATGAAGTTATTCCAGTCTTTGCTGGTTGCTCCTGCTGCTTTGGGTCTTATGTTACCTAATACAATAAAAGCCGCTGAATTAAATCTTGGAGATATTTCAAGATATTCTGGAGAAAACGTTGAAAATATTTCAAATTTTTCTGAACTCTATCCTAGTGATTGGTCATATCAATCTATAAAGGATGTTTTACTTTCTCGTAATTGCTCTAATTTAATGCCATATGGATCTATATCTAGATTTGAAGCTGCAGCAATTATTAATTCTTGTCTTAAAGATTATGTTCAAATAACAGATAAAGAAAGAAGGCTAATTGATGAATTCAATCCTGAGCTCTCATTAATTAAGTCTAGAGTTAATGGTTTGGATAATAGTTTAAAAGAAGTTGAAGCAGGAAGTTTTTCTACGACAACAGTTGCATCATTCTCTGCTGATTTTGCTATTGGTGCAGTTAATGGTAAAAGTGTAACCGTATCAGGTGGTGAAACTACTGTCTCAGTAAATATAGATGGCGTTGGAGGCAATGAAAATGTTGTTGTAAAAAAAGCTGATGAGACTAAAAATGCTGAGGCGTTCTCTTTTGATTACAGCTATGAAATTGGTTTAAGTACTAGTTTTACAGGTGAAGATTCACTGGATGTGGCTTTAGTTGCTGGTGATGGTACCCTTTCAGAACTTGATTTAAGCAAAGATGATGGAAGTAAATTGGTTGTCGATGGAATTTCTTATACTTTGCCTTTGGGTGATAAAGCAATAGCCTTTATTAGTCATGGTGTTGAAGGGAGTGCCCTCTTTAATACAGCATGTGTTTACGAAGGTCCCTCTGATACCTTGAGTAGCTGTGGCGCTGTCTCATCTGCAATAGATGAAGATGATCAAGCTATTGGAGCTGGTGTCTCTTATGATTTTGGGAATGGTTTTAATGTCTCTTTTGGGTATGAAGGGCAAGGAGATACTACAGCTGGACTTGGATCTAAAGAGGGACTTGATTCTATAGCTGCTCAAGCTACTTATTCAAATGATTACTTTGGTGTCTCTCTAACAGGAGCAAGAATAGAGACAAGCGAAACTAATGATGATACATTCACTGCAATTAATGCTTTTTTCAGTCCTGATGAAGGAGGACTCCCCTCAATAAGTGTAGGTTATGAGAGAGGTGATGTTGGAGGTGCTGCTTCTAATGTGGATGAAACTACTTCTTACTTTATAGGTATTCAATGGGATGAATTAGGAGAAGGTGTCTTAGGCCTTGCTGCTGGTACTCATACTCCAATTGTTGAGAATAGTGATTCATTGTTAATGTATGAAGCATACTATTCATATCCTGTAAATGACGGAATGACAATAACTCCATTGATTTATACCAAAGATCAATCCAAAGGAACTGATAATGAAACTGGCTTAATGGTTAAAACATCATTTAGTTTTTAATATACCTAATCAGGAAAAACCTTACACATGTATATCAAAGACCTCGTAAGAGGTCTTTTTTTTCTTAAGTCAAATATTTTTTAATTAAAAATTTATTAATGGGGAAAAATAGAAAAATTTTATTAATTAAAAAATATACTTTTACCAATAAGGATCATAAGTAAATTCAATATTAAGATGAACATTATTTTTAAATTCAATATTTTTTATACAAGGTTTAATTGTTTCGCCATTAACATCGATTTCACATGCACCGCAGCTTCCTAGTAAACATCCAGTAGGAATATTTAAATCAGCCATATGAGCTTTTACAAACCAGTCATCCCCATCTTCTGCAGTAGTAATAATCTGATTTGGCCAATGGAGTTTTAATTTTTTTTTCTTCAATTTAGTAAAGATATAATATTGATGTGTTTTTTAAATTCATTAGCAAGATTATTAATAATTGCTTCACGTTTAATTTTATAGTGATTATATTTTTTGTCTAATATTTGAATTCCTTTTTTATCTTTTATTAAATTAAGATAACTGATTCTCCAGTTATCGTTTTCAAATAATCCATGTATATAACTGCCCGCAATAGATCCCTTCTCTTTTTTATCTATATACCAACCAAGTTTTTCTTCTTTAAACATACTTTTTAATTTCTCTTCTCCCTCTTTTTTCAAGATTTCTGTGACGCCATTATGAATCTCAAATCCCTCAATCTCAGTCATAAAAGGCCAAGTCGCATTACAAATTAATCTTCTTGTAATTTTTGTTTCCTTAAAAATTGTTTTTAAAGATAATAGTCCTATGCCTCTAATTGATTTATTTTTACTAGAATTTAAACCTTCTTTTGAAAATGGATCTTCCAAATATTCTCCAAGCATTTGCAGCCCCCCGCAAATGCCCAGAATATTTCCATCATTTTCTGAATAATTCTTGATACATTTTATAAGACCGCTTTTTTTTAGAAAAGTAATATCTTTAATGGTTTGTTTGCTCCCAGGAAGAATAATCAAGTCAAATTCCTTGAAATCTTGAGAATTACTTATCCAATTTAATTTTATTCCTTCTTCGTTATCTAAAGGGTCCAAATCTGAAAAATTACTTATTGATGGAAATTTTATTATTCCAACCTCTAATTCTGGATTCTTATTGGTTACTTTCCTATCTAAAAGATCTAGAGAATCTTCAGGTGGGAAATTTTCTCTTAAAGATGGAAGTATCCCTAATATTGGAATATTAGTCTTTTTCTCAATCCATTTTTTACCTTCTTCAAATAAAGAAATATCACCTCTAAAACGATTTATAATAATACCTTTAATAAGTTTTTTCTCCTCTGGTTTTAAAAGCTCTAATGTTCCAATTATTTGAGCAAAAACTCCACCTCTCTCAATATCTGCAACTAAAATGCAATTTGCTTCAAGATATTTTGCAATCCTTAAATTAGTAAGATCTCGGTGTATTAAATTCATTTCAACAGGACTTCCTGCTCCTTCAATTATTAAACGGCAATTATCATTATGCTCTAAAATTTCAAATAATCCTTTTTTTATTACCCCCCAACCTGGTTGAAACCAATTTTGATAGTAATTTCTTGCAGTTGTAACGCCTACACTTCTCCCAAGATGTATAACTTCACTCGTTGAATCACCTTGAGGTTTAAGTAAGATAGGATTCATTTCTGAGGAAGGATTCCTACCAGATGCAAATGCTTGTATCGCCTGGGAAAAAGCCATCTCTCCACCTTCTAAATCTACCCAAGCATTGTTACTCATATTTTGGCCTTTAAAAGGATAAGGATTTTCGCCTAAATCTCTTAAAATCCTGCAAATAGCAGTAACAGTTATTGATTTACCGACTCCACTGGAGGTACCAAGAACCATAATAGATTTCTTTTTTGTCTTTATTTTTTCAGTATTATCCATATTTGAATTGATAAATAATTTTATATTTATTAGGCTAAATATTAAACTATAAATAAATTTAGTTAATCGTGTTAATTCTAGCTTCAACTTCTATATCAAGGAAAAATTTACTAAAAAATTCAGATATAAATTTTATCCAATTGTCTAGTTCTTTTGATGAGTCTTTGGTAATAGAAAAAAATATAAAAAATTTGGCACTTAAATTATCTTTTGCAAAAGCTGAAGTAATTAAAAATAAAATAAAGGAAATTAATTTAAATAAAAATTTAAAACTAACATCTATTGAGATAATTGGTTGTGATTCAGTTTTCGAATTTAATGGAAAAGCATTAGGAAAGCCTAAGGATAAAGAAGATGCTTATCAAAGGTGGTTAGAGATGTCTTCAAATTATGGATTTTTGCATACTGGGCATACACTTTTATTTTGTGAATTAATAAATGACTGTACAAGTCTTATTTTAAAAAAGGAGGTTAAAAAAACAATAAGTTCAAAAATATTTTTTTCTAAATTACAAACTAAAGAAATATCCAAATATGTAGATAGTCTTGAACCTCTAAATTGTGCGGGAGGGTTTGCATTAGAGGGGAAAGGTGGGAAATTTATAGATAGGATAGATGGATGTTTTAGTAATGTGATGGGCTTAAGTTTACCTTGGATAAGAAAAGAACTTCTTAAAGAAGGAATTATGGTATAAAAAAACCTCTGCATAGCAGAGGTTTTATAAGATTAATTTAAGAATTAAATTTAATCTAAATCTGGCATTTCTAATGCTGGTTCGTCATTTCTGTCGATACCTTTTTCAAAACCAGCAGCAGCAGCTCTAGCTCTTCCAGCATGCCATAGATGACCTATGAAAGTAAACCATCCTAAGAAGAATTGAGCAGCAGCTAACCATTGTCTTAAGTTAACAAAGTTAACAGCATTAGGCTCAGTAATAATTCCACCAACAGAGTTGATTGAAGCATTAGGAGCGTGAGTCATGTATTCAGCAGCTCTTCTTACTTGCCAAGGCTGAATATCATTTTGGATTTTTTCAAGACTTAATCCATTAGGACCTCTAAGAGGCTCTAACCAAGGACCTCTAAAGTCCCAAAATCTCATAGTCTCTCCACCAAAGATAATTTCTCCTGTGGGTGATCTCATAAGATATTTACCAAGTCCAGTAGGACCCATTGTTGAACCAACATTAGCTCCTATTCTTTGATCTCTTACTAAGAAAGTGAAACTCTGAGCCTGTGAGGCTTCAGCGTTTGTAGGACCGTAAAATTCAGAAGGATAAGCAGTATTGTTGAACCAAATAAATGTTGAAGCTATGAAGCTAGCAACACATATTCCGCCCAAAGCATAACTAAGTAAACCTTCTCCATTCCAAATGAATGCTCTTCTCGCCCAACCAAAAGGTTCGGTAAAGATATGGAAAATTCCACCGATAATTGCAGTTACACCTACGTATACATGTCCACCTACGATGTCTTCCATAGAGTTAACACCGATAATGGAGCCAGAACCTCCCCAAGGGGATCTAAAAAGATAACCAAGAATTATACGTGGATCTAAAGTTGGATTAATAAGTCTGACTTCTCCACCGCCTGGAGCCCATGTGTCATAAGCTCCGCCGATGAAACACCAGTTCAAAGACCAAGCAAGTGCACCAACTCCAAGAACAATCAAATGATATCCAAGGATATTTGTCATTTGATTTTTATCTCTCCAATCAGTAGAGAAAAATGGGAAATCTTGCTCAAGTTTTTCAGGTCCAGCTAAAGAGTGGTAAATACCACCAAAACCAAGAACAGCTGAAGCAATTAAATGAACAACTCCTGCTTGGAAGAAAGGCATAATGTCTGTAACTTCTCCACCAGGACCGATTCCATAGCCAAACATAGCTACATGGGGCATACATATTAAGCCTTGCTCCCACATAGGCTTATCAAAAGTGAAGTGATTAACTTCAAATAACATCATTGCGCCAGCCCAGAATACAATTAAACCAGAATGTGCAATATGAGCTCCAAGTAAACGACCAGATAAATTAATTAATCTGGCGTTACCCACATACCAAGCGTAACCAGTTTCTTCGATACTCTGGTTTGGAGCTCTTAGTAAATTATTAAAGGGCGTTTCCACGTGGAAGAACCTCCTCAGGGAATACAAAGTTTTCGTGTGGCTGATCCACAGATGACATCCATGCTCTCATACCTTCGTTCAAAAGTATATTTTTTGTATAGAAAGTTTCAAACTCTGGATCTTCTGCTGCACGGATCTCTTGGCTTACAAAATCATAAGCTCTTAAGTTAAGTGCTAGTCCAACAATACCAATTGATGAAGTCCACATTCCCATTACAGGAACAAACAGCATTAAGAAGTGTAGGAAACGCTTGTTAGAGAAAGCGATACCGAAAATTTGGCTCCAAAATCTATTCGCTGTAATCATAGAATAGGTTTCTTCTTCTTGTGTAGGATCAAAAGCTCTAAAAGTAGTACTTTGAACTTTTCCATCTGTATAAATACTTGAATCTTCGTAAAGTGTATTTTGTACTGTTGCACCGTGGATAGCACATAGTAATGCACCACCAAGAATTCCAGCTACACCCATCATGTGAAAAGGATTAAGCGTAATATTATGGAAACCTTGGATAAATAAGATGTAACGGAAAATAGCAGCTACACCAAATGATGGTGCAAAGAACCAGCTATGTTGTCCTAAGGGATAGATTAGGAAAATACTTGTAAATACAGCAATTACAGCTGAAAATGCTAGTGCGTTGTAAGGTCTAATGCCAACAAGTCCTGCAATTTCGAATTGGCGAAGCATAAAACCTATTAGGCCAAATACTCCATGTAATGCAACGAAGTTCCATAAACCTCCAAGTTGTAGCCATCTTACAAAGCTACCTTGGGCTTCTGGACCCCATAAAAAAAGAAGACTGTGACCCATGGCATCTCCAGGGGTACTAACAGCTGCTGTTAAAAAATTACAACCTTCAAGGTAGGAGCTTGCTACTCCATGTGTGTACCAAGAGGTCACAAATGTTGTTCCGGTAAACCATCCACCAATCGATAAAAATGCACATGGTAGAAGCAATAATCCAGACCAACCAATAAATACAAACCGGTCGCGCTTTAACCAGTCATCAAGGACATCAAACCATCCTCTTTGTGGTGCGCTTCCAACGGCGATCGTCATGAGAAAAACGTTTTTAGCTTCGGGATACGCAGAGACTTTAACAAAGATTATGGGTAAAGTGGGGAAATATTTTTATATATGAAACGCCTTGTAAAGCTTTCCTAACTTTTTTTATAAAAATTGAGTATTAATACTCGGTCTTAATTTGTTAGATTGTAAACATAGGTAATTTTATAGATGATTATAATGAACTCAGTTTCCACCCCCTCATCCAAAATTGAACAAGAGATTAACGGCTCCAGGAAATTATCTAATTATTTAATTGGTGGAATGTTAACAATTGGAGGAGTTGGTTTTATTCTCGCTTCATTATCAAGTTATACAGGCAAAGATCTTTTGCCTCTTGGTAATCCATCAACTCTATTATTTGTACCTCAAGGTTTAATTATGGGAGCATATGGAGTTATTGCAAATCTTTTGAATTTATATCTTTGGTATATTGTTTATATAAATTTTGGCTCAGGTTTTAATAGTTTTGATAAAAATTCCAGAACTGTAACCATTAAAAGAAAAGGTTTATTTAAAGAAATAGATGTTAAAATTAATTTTGATGAAATAAAATCAGTAAAACTAGATATTAGTGAAGGCTTTAATCCTAGGAGAAGAATTGGGTTGGTTTTAAAGGGTAGAAAGAAAATATTGCCATTAAGTAGTTCAGGAGATTTAAAACCTTTGCTAGAAGTGGAGGAAGAGGGCGCACGGTTAGCTAAGTTTCTAAGTGTAAATTTGGAGGGAATAAAATAGAATTATTAAAAAAATTTTCTAGTAATTTTTTATATTTTGTTCTTTTCTTATTAATCAATTGCTGCAGTCATAAAAATAAGGAAAATACCCAATATTTTTGTGAAAAACTTAATCTTAATTGTAAAACGCAAGAAGATATAGTTTTTTTTCATACCTCTAAAGGGATAATAAAGATCAAACTATTTGCAGAGTCACACCCATTAACGGTGGCGAATTTCATTTCTAAAGTAAAAGGAGATTTTTACATAAACAAAAAATTCTACAAAATTATAAATTATTCAAATAATAAGTTAATCCACAACGGTTTAAACAAAATAAATGATTTTGGACAAACTCATATTAGAGATTTTGAAAATTTTGATTCAATTCCACTTGAAATCAAATTAAAGAATAATAATCCCATTTATGAGACTCCCATCATAAATCCACTTGATATAAAAAACTTACTTCACAAGTTTAATAAGGGTTCTTTATCTATGGTAAAAATAAATGAAAAAAGATCATCATCGACTGAATTCTTTTTTACCTTAAATAATTTGCCAGAATTTGATGGCAGGTACTCTATCTTTGGAAAAGTTATAAGTGGTTCAGAGATATTAGATAAAATTGATAAAAATGATTTGATAAAAAAAATTGAATTTTATTAGATATCAAAACTGTAATTATTAATTTTTAGCATTTCAGTGTTAACTCCTGATGATCTTTTTAGTGCAATTTTTCCTGTTCTTGCAATCTCTAAAATTCCATAAGGTTCGAGTAATTTTTCTAAAGCGACTAATTTCCCTGGGTCTCCCACAACTTCTAGGGTAAGAGCAATATCAGACACATCTACCACTTTTGCCCTGAAAACTTGAACAAGTTCAAGGATTTTACCTCTTGTCTCTTCCTTACTAGATACTTTTAGTAGCATTAATTCTCTTTCTACCGCGGCAAGATTAGACAGATCTGCAACGCCAAGGACGTTAAATAATTTATTGAGCTGTTTTGTCATTTGTTGTAGTGTCTGATCATCACCCTTTACTACCATTGTCAATCTGGATACTCCCCTAGTTTCTGCAGGCCCAACAGCCAAGCTATCGATATTAAATCCTCTCCTTGCAAATAATCCGGAAATTCTGCTTAAGGCTCCTGATTCATCTTCAACTAAAACTGATAAAGTATGTTTCATTATTTTAATCTTTGCTTAATTCTTCAATCCATTCTTTGGATATTTTATTAAAAAGTTGAGGATCCTCATCATGAACACAGTGACCTGAATTTAATATTACTTTTAATTTTACCCATGGAAACAATTTTGCAATCCTTTTCCCGTAATTTAATGGTATAAAGTTATCTTTTTCCCCCCATATTAAAAGGAATGGTACTTTTTTTACTTTGCTAATAGTTTTTAATAGAAAAGATGACTTTAGTTTATTTGATCTAGTTGCCATCCCTAAACACATTGCTCTAAGTGCTCTTGCAGCTGATGGTCTTTTAGAGGGTATGCTAATTAGGTTAAATAAATCATTATCGATAAATTCTTTTTTTTCATAAGCAAAATTTAAGAAGTAATAAATTAATTTAAATCTATTTATCACAAACAAGATAAGTTCAATTGGGAGAAAACTTACAAACAATCTTATTATTTTATATTTTAGAGATTTAAATTTCGATTTATTTTCAGAATTATTAAATTTAAGTCCTATTGGGTCAGGTAATGGTGATGCGATTATTCCAGAAATTTCTTCTGGAATGGATACTGCGCAGGTTAATGCCACTAATCCTCCAAGCGAATTACCTACTATTACCAATTTGTTTGAATTTATTGGTCTTATAATATCAGTTATAAAATCTGTAATTTGATCACACCATATTCCGTTATCTAACTTGCCAATTTCTTTTATACCTGGTTGATCAGATCTCCCAAAGCCCAAAAGATCAACGGAATAAACTGCATAACCCCCTTTTGCAAAACTTTTAATATTTTTCTTCCAATGATCACTGTTTGCTCCAAAACCATGTAAAAAAAGCAAAGGTATGTTATTTTTCTCGTTTTCTACAAACCATGCAATTTTAAATCCATTCCAAATCCAATAGTTGCAGGTTTTATTATTTGTAGATATTTTTAAGATCATCTCACAAATACAATATTAATGAATTAATTAATTAATTTAAAAGATATCTATATTATCTATCTTTTAATAAAAAAAGTGCAATAATTAAAATAATAAATTTTTGAAATTGATGGCAAAAGAAATTTTTAGCATAGCCGCTCTTTTCTGGGTTTTAATACCAGTTGGTTTAATAGGCGGAGCTCTTCTTTTAAAATATCAAGGTGATTAATTCTCGCGAAATTACTTAAAAGTAAGTTAATGTCTGATGGTTAAGTAAATTCATTAATATGAAGATTCTGTTAGTTGGTGCTACTGGTACTCTTGGGAGACAAATAGCTAAAAAGGCTGTTGAAGAAAGTCATGAAGTTAGATGCATAGTTAGAAACCCTAGGAAAGCATCCTTCTTGCAAGAATGGGGTTGTGAATTAACAAAGGGCGATTTACTTATAAAGGATGATATTAGTTATGCACTTCAGGATATTGATGCAGTTATAGATGCTGCTACATGTAGGCCAGATGATAGTAAAAGTATTTATGAGACTGATTGGGAAGGAAAACTAAACCTTTTTAATGAATGTGAAAAAAAAGGTGTAAAAAGAATTATTTTCTTTTCCCTACTCCTTACTGAAGAATTTAGAAATGTACCTTTGATGGATGTTAAATTTTGCACTGAAAAACTATTAGAAAAATCACAATTTAATTACACCATCTTTAAATGTGCTGCTTTCATGCAAGGAGTTATTGGTCAATTTGCAATACCCATTTTAGATAGTCAAGCAGTTTGGATGAGTGGTGCACCTACAAAAATCGCTTATATAAATACTCAGGATATGGCGAATATTATTGTTTCCTCTATTGATAATATTAATACATATAAATTGTCACTTCCACTTGTTGGACCAAAAGCTTGGAATCCAAATGAAATAATTTCATTGTGTGAAAAATATAGTAATAAAAAAGCAAAAATCTTTAGAGTTGCTGATTTTATAATTAAAGCGACTCAGTCTGCCGTTTCTTTTTTTGAAGACTCTTTAAATATTTCAGAGAGGCTTGCCTTCGCTGAAGTAACTAGTAGTGGTAAGGAATTAAACGCTGATATGTCAAAAACTCTTGAATTGCTTGAGATGAAAATTTCTGATATGACTTCTCTCGATAATTATTTAAAAGAATATTACGAGCAAATTCTAAAGAGATTGAAAGAAATGGAAGTAGACCTAGATATAGAAGAGAAGAAAAGATTACCCTTTTAAAAGTTGCATTAATATAAATATATAGTATATTTGTACTAATTATATTATTAACATTGTCGATTTCTAAGTCAAAAAATCTTGAGAGAAGATTGAATCTTCTTGCTGAAGAGGCCACTTCAGAGTTAAATAAAGTGTGCGAGTCATCTCTTTGGGAAACATTAGGCTTCGTTTATTTTGATCAATTAGAGAGTAATGATAAAATTGCTAAAGCAAATTTTTATTATGGTCAACTAAAAACCATAAATGAAATAAAATTATTTTCTAAATAAATAAACTCGTTATATTTAATTATTATTATTACTATCTAAGACAAATATGTGAATTTTTTTCTGATAGTATATTAAATAGTAATTTGTATCTTAATGATTGAGACTTCAGGTGTAATAGAAAAGGAACAAGGTAATGGTTTTTATCTAGTTACTCTTGAGCAACCTGAAGGCCATCAGTGTTTATGTAGGGCTGCTGGAAAATTAACAAAATTTAGAATAAAGCTCCTCGCAGGTGATAAAGTATTAGTTGAAATAAGTCCTTACGATCTGACTAGAGGTAGAATTACATATAGAGAGAGAAATGCTGGTGGAAATTCAAGACCTTCTGGATCGAAACAGAATAATACGAAAAAGAATAAATAAATTTTATAATTTATTTAATTAAAGTTTTAATAGCGTCTTTAAATTCGCTTCTTTGCTTTACACCTTTCCATTCTCTTTTTAGAAGTTTGTCTTTGAAAAGTTGAACAGTTGGAGTTCCATTTATACCTGCTTGTTTCGCAATTTCTTGATCTTTATCTATGTCTATTTCAATACCTTGAACTTCACCATTTAGTTCATTTATAACTCTTTTTAATTGGGGTTTTAAGACATGGCATGGACCACAACTAGGAGAACTAAAGATTACTAAAATAGGTTTTGAACTCTCATGATAAAGTTTTCTTAATGCATAACTCCCTTTTTGCCATTGAGAATCAAAGTCAAAAGTTTCTTCATTTGTTTCTTCCTCTCGTTCTTTTAAAGATTCTGCTTTTTCAGGCTCTGGTTGTTCTCTTTTAATTGTAATTGATAACTCTTTTTCAGTAAGCCATCTTTCTGCAGCTAATGCTGCCATACATCCACTCCCAGCAGCAGTTACCCCTTGCCTCCATTCAGAGTCAGCTACATCTCCAGCGGCGAAAATTCCTTCTAAAGAAGTTTCAGGTCTCCCAGGTTTACATTCTATGTAACCTTTTTCATCAATTGATATTTGTTTATTTAGAAAACTTGTATTAGGTGTATGTCCGATTGCATAAAAAAGGCCTTTTACTTCAATTTCTTTATTGATTGAATTATTACCATCCACTCTTATTTTCTCTAACCAATCGTTTCCAATCGCTTCTAAAACGGAAGTATTCCAATGGATTGTTATTTTGGAATTAGCCAAAACTCTATCTGCCATGGCTGCACTTGCTTTCAATTTATTTGATCTCACTATCAAATGAACTTTGCTTCCATATTTGGTGAGGTAGGCAGCTTCTTCACAAGCCGAATCACCTCCACCTACAACTGCTAACTCAGCGTCTCTAAATTGAGGAGTTGCTCCATCACAAATTGCACAAGCACTTATCCCTTTGCTCCAAAAAAGCTGTTCATTTAAAATTCCTAATCTATTAGCACTCGCGCCTGTGGCGATAATAATTGAATTCGCCTTGATTTCACCTTCAAGTGTTTTTATTTCAAAAGGCCTTTTCGTGACATCAATAGAATTTACATCGCTTTCAATAAGTTTTGTTCCCCACCTTACAGCTTGCGCTTTCATTAAATCCATTAATTCTGGACCCATGACACCATCAGGAAAACCTGGATAGTTTTCAACAAAAGTAGTAGTCATTAACTGGCCTCCTGGAATTCCTCCTGAAGAGAAGCCTGTTACAAGTAATGGTTGTAAATTAGCTCTAGAAGCGTAAATCGCTGCTGTATAACCAGCAGGACCAGATCCTATAATAACGAGATTCTCTATAGTAGAATTAATATCCGACTTATTCATTTAGTATTTTTAAATTATCTATTTATTCTAATTATTAAATTTATAAATTATTAATTTTTACGAAAAATATTTAATTTTCTTCTCTAATTTTTTTGTCAAGCAATTTATTCAAATTCTTTGGGAAATTCAATACACAATCTGAAAAGTTTCTGCTATCTTGTCCCATGTTTACTATCCATTCTCTAAATTCTTCCGCGATTGCATAACTGTCTTCATATTTTTCCAAACTATCCATCACTGTTATCCTATTAGAGGCCCAGCACGTAGCAATATCGATTCTCCTTCTGTGGAAATTTTCCATACTAAAAAGATTGTTTAATATAGAAAAGCATATTTTCTTGATGAATTATTGTTAAATAAGGTACAACTTTGTACTAATAAACAATAACTTTAGGTTTTTTTAATATTTCAAGCTTAAAATTTCATTTTGCTGAAAAATTTATAAATTTATACTGCTTCTGTATGATTCATCAATAACCTCTCAACTTCCTCAAAACCTTCATTAGCTGAATTAAATGCTAATTCTTCGCTGATCCTTTCTTCAGAGATCAATTTTGATGATAATTTTTTTAATAAATCTTGTTTCCTATCTCTTAATGAGTTAATTATTTCTTCTTCAATAATAGTTTTTATGGCTTTTGAAATTAATTTTTTATCATTGGCCTCCTCAAAAGTCCCTTGTACTAATTCTTGTATAAATAATCTATGAACTTCGCTGCTTCTAAGGAAACTTTCAGTTGCGTTAATAATTCCTTCAACAAGTGCTTCATCTGGTTCGGAATCATTCTCGGCCAATTTAAATTCCCAATCTAAATGGCGTCTTTGCCAGCCAGAGGAATGGAGACTTGGCATAACTGTTTGGGAATATGTATCTACTGACATTTCATAGATTCTCTCAGCTAATTTTTCGCACCATTCTCTTCCATGACTCTGAAGATTTTTTTGCATAGCCTGTCTTGGCACGGCATGACCTCCATGATGACTATGACATACGCCATCTGGGCACTCAATAGCTTTTATACTCATTAGATTAAATATTCTATATACTTTCTTGATAGCTAATTTTTAAAAAAAAGAAAATATATCTTTAATAAAATTTCTAAGACTTTTGATTGAAATCAATATATCCTTAAGGTGTCTAAAAAATTCTTAAATTGACAAAAATTTTAATACCAATCGAGACTTCAATTGGAGAAAGAAGAGTTTCAGCGACTCCAGAAACTGTAAAAAAATTAAAAAACCTTGGGTGTGAAGTATATATTGAAAAATCAGCAGGAGAACTATCAGGGTTTAAAGACTTTTCTTATGAAGAAAGTGGAGCAAAAATTTTTACTGAACAAGATTTTAATCTTTGGAAAGAAGTTGATATTATCTTTTGTATTCATTGTCCAGATTATGAAAAGTTAAATAAATTAAAAGAAGGTTGTTTAATTATCGGATTGCTAAATCCTTTCAATAATAAAGATCTTTTAAATTTATTATCTGATCTGAAATTATCAGCAATAGCATTAGAGCTATTACCCAGAATAAGTAGGGCTCAATCCTCAGATGTACTTTCTTCTCAAGCAAATATAGCTGGTTATAAATCAGTTTTATTAGCTGCAAGTGAATTGGACAGATATTTTCCAATGCTAATGACTGCGGCAGGAACTGTTCAACCTGCAAAAGTAGTTGTTCTTGGGGGTGGAGTGGCCGGCTTGCAAGCTGTAGCTACTGCAAAAAGACTAGGTGCTTTGGTTTTTGTTTCTGATATTAGACCAGCTGTAAAAGAGCAAGTCGAGTCACTGGGTGCAAAATTTATTAATTTACCAGACATCGATGAAAAGCCTACAGAATCAGGAGGATATGCTAAAGCTGTTTCAACAAAATTTCTTGAAGAGCAAAGAGAAATTCTATCTAAACATTTATCAGAAGCAGATGTAGCGATCTGTACTGCTCAAGTTCTTGGTAAGAAGGCTCCAATATTAATTAATGAGAAAATGTTGGAGAATATGAGACCTGGTTCTGTAGTTGTAGATTTAGCAGTTGATCAAGGTGGTAATTGTGTACACACTAAGCGAAATGAAACAGTAATTAAAAATGGAGTCAAACTTATTGGTGCCTCTGAACTTCCTGCTTCAGTTCCCTATCATGCAAGTAGTTTGTATTCAAAAAATTTAATTTCATTAATAACTCCATTTATAAACAATGGGATTTTAAATATTAATAAGAATGATGAAATTATCTTAGGTTGTTTAATAAGCGATAAAGGAGCTATCCTTCAAGAAAAAGTTTTTGAAATCGGAGGGAGTAATTAGAAATGGATTTTTCGCAAGCATTTTGGGTCTTATTGCTTGGAAGTCTTTTAGGTTTAGAACTAATAGGCAAAGTGCCTCCCACTTTACATACCCCTTTAATGAGTGGAGCTAATGCTATATCAGGAATAACCATGCTTGCAGCATTGACTTTAATAATTACAGCTAAGAATAATTTACCTCTATTGATAATAGGATCAATTTCACTCGGATTTGCTCTATTTAATGTTGTTGGAGGATTTGTAGTCACAGATAGGATGTTGGCAATGTTTAATCGTAAACCCTCAAAAAAATTAAAATAAAAAAATGAATGTTTCATTAATTCAGTCTTTTATTAATCTTATTGCAGTATTACTTTTAGCTTTAGGTATTAAAGGATTATCAAAAGTTAGATCAGCTAAAGAAGCAAATAGACTCGCTGCATTTGCAATGTTTCTATCAATAATTGGTCTTCTTACATATTATCTAGGAAAACCTGGTGAGGGGATCACTCAACAATCATGGTTATGGATAATAATAGGTACATTCATAGGAAGTTTATTGGGAGCAATTCTTGCAAAAAGAGTTCCCATGACATCTATGCCTGAAACTGTTGCATTATTTAATGGTTGTGGTGGAATGTCATCTCTTTTAGTTGCAATTGGAGTTATATTTTTTCAAAGAAATGAAACTTTTATTCAAGATATTTCAATTTTGATTTCTATATTTGTAGGTTCAATTACCTTCTCTGGTTCAATTATTGCGATGGCAAAATTGCAAGGATGGCTTTCTACTCCATCATGGACACAAAGTAAAATAAGACATTTAATAAACATATCGATTGCAATAATTTCTTTAGTTGCTTTTTTGAATTTAATTCAATCTGTTAATACTTCTACAATCTGGCTTTTAGTTATTTCTTCGACAATATTAGGAATTGGTGTCACTTTACCAATTGGTGGTGCAGATATGCCTGTAGTTATCTCATTGCTTAATAGTTATTCCGGAATCGCCGCAGCTGCCGCAGGTTTTGTTGTTGGGAGTCAACTTCTAATTGTCGCTGGTGCAATGGTTGGTGCTGCAGGGTTGATACTCACTCAGGTAATGTGCAAAGGTATGAATCGATCACTTGTTTCTGTTTTATTTGGTGGGACGTTATCTTCTCAGAGTAAGAAGTTAGATAGTGGAGGAGAATATAAAAATATAACTTCTTGCAGTGTAGAAGAATGTGCTCTTACATTGGAAGCGGCAAATAAAGTAATTATAGTTCCTGGTTATGGTTTAGCCGTCGCTCAAGCTCAGCATACTCTTAGGGAGGTAGCAAAGATATTAGAGCAAAATGATATTGATGTTTCATATGCGATCCATCCTGTAGCAGGGAGGATGCCAGGTCATATGAATGTATTACTTGCGGAAGCTGATGTTCCATATGAACAGTTAAAAGAAATGGACAATATAAATCCAGATTTTCCTGCAACCGATGTTGTATTAGTTCTTGGAGCGAATGACGTCGTTAATCCCCAGGCAAAAAGTGATCAAAATTCACCTTTATATGGAATGCCAGTTTTGGATGTTCAGGAGGCAAGAACTGTTTTTGTAATAAAAAGAGGGATGAGTGCAGGGTACTCCGGTATTAAAAATGATTTGTTTGATTTACCGAATACTTCAATGGTATTTGGAGATGCGAAACAAGTACTTAGTGAATTAATGGCTGAATTAAAGGAATTAGGAGTAGGTGCAAAGTAGAAAAAGTAAATCAATAAAATTCAATACTTTAGAACTAGAAAACTTTAGGCAAAGGTTCCCTTGGATAGGAGGTGATCTTCAAACTATTAGAGATTCATTTTGTTTGGACTTTAAAATAACTACTAAAGTAGAAAAAGTTTTTATCCCGGTAGATAATTTATTATCAGATAAATCTAATAAAGATTATCTTTTAGGCTTTTTAGAATTTCCTGAAAATAATAAATTTAGGGGCTTAGTAGTTGTTACTCATGGATTAGGTGGTTCAACCAAAAGATTTGGTTTAAAAAGAATATCTAAGAAACTTTTAAATAACGGATTTGTTATCTGTAAATTAAATTTGAGAGGAGCTGGATCAGGAAGATATTTAACTAATAGTAATTATTCAGCAAGATGTTCGAAAGATATATTTTCTGCAGTTGAGTTTTTGAAAAATAAGTTTAAAAATGAGATTAATGATTTTAGTTTAAGTAATAATTATTTTCCAATATTTGGTATTGGATTATCTCTTGGGGGTACTATTTTTCTTAACGCATGTCTTGATTACGATTGTGATAATAAGAAGAATTTATTTGATGGTCTTGCATGTATAAGTAGTCCACTAGATTTATTATCATGTAGTGAATGTATTGATAAACCAAGAAATCTTTTTTATCAAAAATGGTTAATGAGACGTCTAAAAAGGCAGGTTCTCGATAGTGAATTAATTAATAAAGATATTCCTTCTCAACAAATTATTAAAAATAAAATAAAAAAAGTAAAAACTATAAGAGAATTTGATAAAGAATTAACTGCACCTAGTTGGGGATATAAATCAGTTGATGATTATTATTTAAAAGCATCTCCCTTAATTCAATTAAAAACAAGCTCTGAAAAATTACCTCTTTGCCTTTTCATACATGCAAAGGATGATCCATGGGTTCCATATAAAGCTACCTATGAACTAAGTAAATTATTTAATAAAAATAAAAAAAGAATTTCTATTCTGATAACTGAGAAAGGAGGACATAATGGTTTTCACTCACCAAATGGTTGTTGGTCAGATGATGTAGTCAATAAATGGGTAAAATATTCTTGTAATATTATTCAGGAAAATTGTAAATAATTGAATACTTTTTGAATTTCTAAATTGGAAAAGAATAAGGTATTTAGTTATTAAACTTTTATATATTTTGCTCCTTTTCTTATCTCTTCAATAACAAAACTTCTTGCCCAGTTATCTACCATCAAAATATCCTCTAAGATGGGAGATTTATTATGATCTTTTAAATGCATTTCGCAAGTTTTTTCAATAAACTTGGGAATTTCTTGGAAAGATATTTTTTCTTTTAGAAATTGTTCTACAGATATTTCATTCGCTGCATTTAATACTGCAGGCATTGTACCTGATTGCATTCCAGCTGAGTAAGCAAGTTTCATGCAAGGATATTTTAGGTTGTCAGGCTTTCTAAAGGTAAGTTGACCAATATCAGTTAAATTTAATCTTTTCCAATTTGTATTAAATCTTTCAGGCCAACTCAAAGCATATAAGATTGGTAATTTCATATCAGGCCATCCTAATTGAGCTAATAATGAAGAATCATCTAATTCAATCATTGAGTGGATAATACTTTGAGGGTGAATAACAATTTCTATATTTTCGTATGGTGTTCCGAATAGATAATGCGCCTCAATGACTTCTAGTCCTTTGTTCATAAGAGTTGCAGAATCTACAGTTATTTTTTTACCCATATCCCAATTTGGATGTGAAGTCGCATCTTTAACAGTTACATTTTTTAAATCCTCGATTGCCCAATCTCTAAATGCCCCTCCAGAAGCTGTTAAATGTATTGCTTTTAAACCTTTTGGGATCTGACCAGTTAAAAAATTTGCAGTTTCATAATTGGGTAATCCTTGCAAGCATTGAAAAATAGCTGAGTGTTCTGAATCTGCAGGTAAGAGCCTACTTTTATTTTTCTTCAGGGCTGGAATAACAATAGAACCTGCTGCAATTAAAGTTTCTTTATTCGCAAGTGCAATATTTTTACTTGCATTAATTGCTGTCATAGTTGGAATTAAACCAGCACAACCTACTATTCCAGTAACTACAGTATCTGCACTGTCCCAACCAGCAACAGAACTTATCCCATTTGTCCCACTTAAAATTATTGGAGGTTTTTCTAAATTTAGATTTGAAATATTGTTTTTTAAATCTAATAAGAGATTTTCATCTTCGATAGCAATAACTTCTGGTTGATGTATTTTTACTTGTTTTGTTAATAATTCTATATTCTTTCCAGCAGAGAGAGCTACAACTTTAAATTTAGAAGGAAGTTCTTTTACTATTTCAAGGGTTTGAGTTCCTATTGAACCTGTTGAACCAAGTATTGAGATGTATTTCAATTTCCTTTTATATTTCTATTATTTTCCCACCTTTGGGGTGATTTAAAAAAAATTTTTAAAAAATTGGTTTTTTTCTTAAAATTTAAATTCTTATCCAAGTTGTCAAATCGTGAGATTGATCAATAAGTTCAATTCCTTTTTCTTTAAGACAGTTTCTAATTTTATCAGCTTCAACAAAATTTTTTTCCTTTTTAGCTTTTAATCTTGCATTTATAAGAAGTTTTATTTCTTCTTCTTCAATACTGCTTTCTTTAATGAGTTTTTCTTTTTGTAATCCAAGAACTTCTGTAAGTTGTTTCAGCATTTCAAATCTTTTGCTTAGTGAAAACATCTCTTTGGAGTTTATTTCCAGATCTTTAATCCTTTGAAACTGATTTATGAAGTTTTTAATTGGTTTTGCTAGTTCATAAATTACAGCAATAGCACCTGCTGTATTAAGATCATTATTTAAAGCATCAATAAATTTTTGTTTTTTCTGAATTATTTCCAAATTAATAGCCTCTGCAAAGTTTGCCTCAATTGATTCATTAGTTAGTTTTTTGTGAAAAGGGTTAAAATTAGACTTTTCAATATCATCATAAGAAAGAGCTACATTTATATTTTTCCATGCTTCCGAAGCACTTTTTAAAGCATCCTCTGTAAAGTCTAATGGCTTTCTATAGTTTACAGTTAGAACAAAATATCTCAAAGTCATTGGACTTATTCCAGCTTGAATAAGTTCTCTTATGGTTTTGAAGTTCTTTAAGGATTTACTCATTTTCTGTCCATTGACATTTACCATCCCATTATGAAGCCAATAATTTGCAAGCTTTTTACCATTCGCCGCTTCAGATTGAGCAATTTCATTCTCATGATGCGGAAAAATCAAGTCAGATCCACCTAAATGAATATCAATTGTATCTCCAAGCTCATCTTTGACCATCGCTGAGCATTCAATATGCCATCCTGGTCTTCCTTTCCCCCAGGGAGAATTAAAAAATGGTTCATCATCTTTCGCTTTTTTCCATAGAGCAAAATCTTGTGGATTAACTTTTTTATTATTTTCATCATTTGTCATCCTGCCTTGCTGATTTATATTTTGTTCTTGAATATTTTGGTTACTTAATTTGCCGTAGTCTTTATTTTTAAAAACAGAATAATAAACATCTCCGTTGGTAGAGTATGCATATCCTTTCTCTTCAAGAATAGTTATAAAAGAACAGATATTGCATATATGATTAGTTGCTCTTGGCATGCTATCAGGTCGCAAAATGCCTAAGGCGTCCATGTCTTTATGAAATTCAGTAATATTTCTTTCAGAAACCTCTTTCATGGAACTATTCTCTTCTTTTGCACGTTTTAAGATTTTGTCATCTATGTCAGTAAAATTCTGAACATACCTCACTTTAAAATTTCTGTAAATTAAAAATCTTCTTAAAATGTCCCATACAATATAACTTCTTGCATGACCGAGATGACACAAATCATAAACCGTTACTCCACAACAATATATTTTTACTACATCATCAATTGGTTGAAATACCTCGATCTTTTTGCTTAAAGTATTAAATAGTTTAATCATATTTTTGAAAATATTACGTAAATTTATTTTGTTTCCATCCAATTGTCACCAATTCCAATATCAACTAACAGAGGGACTTTTAACTTTACACAATTTTCCATAATATCTTTTATTAATTTTGTAGACTCTTGCAAGGAATCTGGTTCAACTTCAAATAATAATTCATCATGTACTTGTAAGAGCATTTTTGCTTGAATATTCATTTCTATAAATTTTTTGTTTAGTTTTATCATTGCTAGTTTAATAATATCTGCACTTGAACCTTGAATAGGAGCATTAGCAGCAGCTCTTAATAACTGAGCTTCCATTCCAGCTCGTCTTGCAGATTGTAAATCAATATCATAAGGATCTTTTCCCCTTAGTCTTCCAAGACCATTTTTATCAAATTTAAATTCTCTCTTTCTACCAAAAATTGTCTCTACATATCCTTTAGATAAGGCAAGTCTTTCTTGAAGTTCTAGATATTTAAAAATTTTAGAATATCTTTCTTTGTATTTAATTAAAAACTCCTTTGCTTCAGGCGTACTTACTCCTGTAGATCGAGCAAACTTTTTAATCCCCATTCCATATATAACACCAAAATTTATTGTTTTCCCAACTCTTCTCTCATCAGAATTTATTTCTTCTTTTTCAAAAATTAATCTTGCTGTTAATGAGTGAATATCTTCATTTTTATGGAATGCTTTTATAAGTATTTCTTCATTCGCTAAGTGAGCGAGAATTCTTAATTCAATTTGTGAGTAATCTGCTGATAATAATTTCCAATTTTTTTCAGGTAAAAATGCTTTCCTTATCCTTCTACTAAATTCAGTTCTAACAGGTATATTTTGAAGATTAGGATTGCTACTGCTAAGCCTTCCAGTGGCAGTGGCAGCTTGATTAAAGTTTGTATGCACTCTTCCTGTCTTTTCACAAATTAGGTTTGGAAGAGCATCAATATATGTAGTTAAAAGTTTACTTAGGGTTCTATGTTTTATTAAATGAGGAATTATTTCATGTTCATCTACTAATCTCTCAAGTACTACTGCATCTGTGCTCCATCCGGTTTTTGTCTTTCTTGATTTCTTTTTATCTAGATTTAATTTCTCGAATAAAATTTCACCGAGTTGCTTAGGGGAAGATAAATTAAAATTTTCTTTAGCTAGTTCAAAAACTTTACATTCAATATTCGCTATGGTACTTTTCAGTTCTTTTGAAAGTTCAATTAAATAAGGTACGTCAATTAAAATCCCATTCATCTCCATTTGGGATAGTACTGGCTCAAGAGGTAATTCAACTTGCTTAAATAAATTATGTAATTTTTCTTTTTCGTTTGCAAATCTTTCTTTAAAATTTTTGACGATCTTATAAGTTAGAAATACGTCATAACCACAGTAAATACTTGCTTCATTGATGCCTACAAATGAAAAGTCTTTATTCTTGCCTACAGTTTCTTTAAAGGATGGCGGTCTATAACCAAATTCTCTAAAACTTATTTCACTTAAACCATGCTTTTCCTGATTATTGAGAAGATAGTCTGCAAGCAGGGTATCAAAAGAGACTCCTTTGAGATCAAGACCATGATTGAAAAAAATTTGTCTATCAAATTTACAATTTTGTAAAGCTTTTTTCTTGGATGGATTCTCTATCCAATGTCTTATTCTTGAAAATACATCTTCAATTGATAGTTGCTTTAGATTCTCTTTTTGTGATTGGTGAGCAATAGGTATGTAGTAAAGCTCTTCAGTTTCTTCTCCTAAACAAAATCCTATACCAACAAGTTCAGCTTCAATTGGATTTAAACTATTCGTTTCAGTATCTAAAGCGACAATATCGTCATTGACATCTAATTTTTTAGAAAATTTATCTAGTAAATTAAGATTATCAATTACTTTAACATTGATTTTTGGAAGTTCACTTCCGCTTTGCAAATTATTTTTAATTAAGACATTTGATTCGTTTGACTGAACTTTATCAATATTATTTTTATTAAAACCACCTTTACTAAAGGTAAAATTAAAAATATCAATCTGTCTATGTAAACTTGATAATTCTAATTTTTGAAGTGATTCAGAAAGGGATTTTTGATTAATATTTTTTAATTCATAACCATTATTTAATATCAATGGAACTTTAGTATTTATCTTTGCTAAATCTCTTGAAAGAAAAGCATTAAACTTGTCACTTTTAAGTTTTTCTATAACTGAGCCTTTGATAAAACCCCTATAATTTTTATCATTATTTTTTAGGACTTTATCTAAAGCAGTGTATATTCCATCAAGTGTATCATTCTCTTTAAGAAGATTGATTGCGGTTTTTGGACCAACCCCTTTTATTCCAGGAATATTATCAGAGCTGTCCCCTGTTAAGGCTTTTAGATCTACTACTCTCTCTGGTGAAACACCTAACTTGTCTTTAACTCCACTTTCTTTAATTAAGGTTGGATTACCACTTTTTGCATATGGACCTCCACCCATATAAAGAACATAAATATCTTTTTGATCATCAACTAATTGAAATAAATCTCGATCTCCAGAAAGAATATTGACACACCATCCTTTCGATGATGCATCATTTGCGATTGTGCCTAAGAGATCATCAGCTTCAAAACCTGGAGATTTAAAAATTGGTAAGTTAAGACTTTCTTTTAAAATGAGTTCTAATTGTTCAATATCTTGAAAAAAAATATCAGGAGCCACATCTCTATTGGCCTTATAGTTTGGATCTAATTGATGACGAAAAGTTGGTTGCTCTGTATCAAAGGCAATACAAATACCTTCAGGACTTATGTTTTTACAATTATCAAGAAGACTTTTTAGAAAACCATAAGTCACACTAGTTGGAAATCCCTCTTTTGTTGTTAAACCTCCATCCCTGCTTTTGCTAAATGCATAAAAACTCCTAAAAGCAAGTGAATGTCCATCAACTAACAGCAATATTGGCTTTGATGAATTATTTTCAGACATATAGTTATTTTCTCTTAGACCATGGAGGAATATCTATGAATATTTTTTCTCCTGGTTTTAACCCATTAATTACCGACGTTTGACTTCCACTGCTTATTCCAAATTCTACCTCTTCAAATTTTGGAGAGTTATTTTTATCTAGTTTTAATATCCCTTTTTTTCCCTTTTCAGTGACTATAGATACTGTTGGAACTAAGATTTTTTCGATATCGTCTTTTACTTTAAATTCTAAATCAGCCGTCATCCCAATTTTTACATCATCAGAAATTTCTATAAATCTTAATGTCACTTCGAAAGAAGTCACATTATTATCCTTAATTGCTCTTGGTGCAATTTTTATAATTTTTGCTTGATATTTTTTAGAAGGATATGATTCAATTCTTACAGACGCTTCTTGTCCAATTTTTATTCGACCTATATCACTTTCAGGTACCTTTGCGATTATTTGAATCCCATCTGATAATTCAAAAATAAAATTCTTTGCTGAAGTATTTGAACTCATATTTGCAATAGGTGCGACATAAGATCCAATCTCTGCATATTTAGAAATAATAGTTCCTGAAAAAGGAGATTTTATTAGATAAAAGCTTTCTTCAGATAATGCATCGTTAAGTTTTGCTCTTGATGTATTGAATTTCGTTTTGAAATCTTCGAAATTTTCTTTACTAATAGCACCTTCATTGTATAGGTACTCTCTTCTTTCAAAATCAGATTTTTGCTTTTCATTCCTAAGCTTTAATTCTTTTAATTTAAATTTAAATTCCTTATCATCAAGAGTTCCTAAAAGCTGATCTTTAGTAACTTGATCCCCTTCTTCTACAATAAGGGTTTGAATAAATCCAGGTTTACGAGGACTGATCTTTAATGTTCTTATTGCTTTTATTTCTCCACTACTATTGATACTTTCTGAAAGTAATCCTTTTTTTACATCGACTACATAATTAGAGATATCTTTAGGTTTATTTTTTTTTACATTGTTTGATAAAAATATAAAAAAACTAGCAATTATAAAAATTAATATTCCTGATTTGAAATTAAGATTTTTTTTTATTAGCTCAAGCATGTTTGTTTTAAGTTTTATTTTGAAATAAAAATTCTTTGAAGACTAATCAACAAAATATTACTTTTTGAAAAAGAGATTAGATTGTTTTTATTATATTACTTATAAATACTCTTTGATTAATTTCTGAGGAAATTTATTTATATGTTGAAAGCAGGAATTGTAGGATTACCAAATGTTGGTAAATCAACTCTATTTAATGCACTTGTAGAGAATTCAAAAGCTCAAGCTGCTAATTTCCCTTTTTGTACAATTGAACCTAATAAAGGAATAGTTTCAGTCCCTGACGAAAGATTAGAAGCATTAGGAAAATTTAGTTCAAGTCATAATATTATTCCAACAAAAATTGAATTCGTTGATATTGCTGGGTTAGTAAAGGGTGCTAGCAAGGGCGAGGGGCTTGGAAATAAATTTCTTTCTAATATTAGAGAAGTTGATGCAATTGTCCATGTAGTTAGGTGCTTTGAGGATAATGAAATTATTCATGTATCCGGTAAAGTTAATCCGCTAGATGATATAGAAATAATAAATTTAGAACTTAACTTAGCGGATTTAAGTCAGCTAGAAAAAAGGCGAGAGAGAATAAAAAAGCAAATAAAGACAAATAAGGATGCCGCGAATGAAGATTTGATACTTCAAAAAATAGAATTAAGTCTTGAGAGAGGTATTCCAGTTAGATCAATTGACTTAAGTTATGAAGAAATACTCATTATTAAACAATTAGGTTTTTTAACTGCCAAACCAATTATATATGCCATAAATCTAAGTGAGAGTGATTTAGATAAAGGTAATAATTACTCTGAAAAGGTAATTAAATTTGCAAGTGAAGAGAAAGCAGAATGTGTAAAAATTTCTGCTCAAGTTGAATCAGAGTTAGTAGATCTGGATATTCAAGAAAAGATGGATTATCTTAATGATCTTGGCGTAAAAGAAGGTGGATTATCTTCACTCATTAAAGCTACTTATAAGTTATTGGGTTTAAAAACATATTTTACAACTGGTGAGAAAGAGACGAAGGCATGGACCATAAAAAGTGGTATGACTGCTCCCCAAGCGGCAGGAGTAATTCATACTGATTTTGAAAGAGGATTTATAAGAGCCCAAACAATTTCATATGAAAATTTAATAAATTGTGGATCAATAGTAAATGCAAAAAATAAGGGGCTTGTAAGAAGTGAGGGAAAAGATTATGTTGTGTGTGAGGGAGATGTAATGGAATTTTTATTTAATGTATAGTTTATGAATAAATGTTATTGCCCCTATTGTAATTCTAATTATCAATTCCCTTTAGAGAATAATGGGAAATTGGTATGTGGATTATGCGGTGAGGACTTTATTAGAAAACCAATAATTCAAATCAAGCAATTAATAGCTTTATTATTGGTGTTTTCGTTTTCTTTCCCTTTGATTTTTATAATTTTCTCTTCAATTATTAATACAGGTAGAGAGCAAAAAGAAAACTTAGCATATAAAGATACATTGATAAGTTATCAAAAAAAATTATTATCCTCTGCATAAAGAATTATTTATACAAGAATTTTTGTCTCTTATTAATTTTTTATGATTTTTTAAAACTTTAATTTTACTTTGATTGAATTTTCTATTAATGATATTAAAACAATGATCCTTACAACCACCATTACTAGTATTGTGACCTTTAATTTCTGATATATCAAATGAAAAAAATAATATTATTATGCTTATAAGTATTTTTAATTTAAATCTCATAAATTTTTAATTTAACTTGATATCGAATATGATATATCTAAAAGTAGTTTTTTTATATTTTAAAAATAAAAAAACTATTTAACTATTATAAAATCTTCTAAAATCTATATTAAAATTTTAAATTTATATTTTATTTTAAATTAGCTCGCAAAAAATCGTTAAGTTGTTCTAATATAAAGCAAATATTAAATTTTGGTGAAATGAAATTTTACGTATTTTTTAAATATATCTTAAGTTTTTTATTTTCGATTTTATTAATTTCAGCACCAGCCTTTGCCGGAGCTAATGTTGCAGTTAAAGGCGAAGGTGATGAAGTTCCAAGTTATGTTCGATCAAATATAACTGGATTTGATTTCCATGGAGAAGATTTACATTTGTCTTCAATAGCTGGAGCGGTTGCTAGAGATGCAGATTTTAGTGATGTTGATTTACATGGGACAACTTTAACTTTATCTGATCTAAAAGGTTCGAATTTAAATGGGATAGATTTAACTGATACACTATCCGATAGGGTTAATTTTCAAAAGACTGATCTAAGAAATGCTGTTTTAGTAAATATGATTGCTTCTGGCAGTAGTTTTGCTGGTGCACAAATAAATGGAGCAGACTTTACATTTGCCATTTTAGATAGTGAAGATCAAAGAAATCTATGCAAAATTGCTGAAGGTGTAAATCCAACAACAGGAGTTGCTACTAGAGATAGTTTGGAATGTAGTTAATTTTTAAATATATTCTTTGTTCTTATTTTTAATCTTGTAAATATTTCCTTTTAAATCCTGGTAAATAAATTCTCCATTCAATTTCGACTTTTTAAACTTAGACAGTCTTGCCCTATGGATATTTGTTTTTAATGTTAAATCACTTTCTTTTTCGTACAAACCTATTATTAAATCAATATTTGGATCTTTAATAAGTCTTTCATTATTTCTTAAAAAAATCTTTTCTATTTTTGCTTCAGTATTAGTAAATTTGTTTTTAAAATTTTCAATTTTGTTAATCTTTTTATTTGAAAAATTTTTATTTTTAAAAATCAAATAAAGCAAGAATAAACCTATGAAAGTGAGAAAAAACTTGATCATATTATTTCATCTTTATTTTTATATCAAAACCAATATTACTTTCTTCAGTTAAAATTTCCTTTTTTAAAACTCCATAAGAAAAAATTTCTATAAGGATTCTTACAGATTTATAAAATAAAATTGTTAAAAATATAACTGTAAATATATAAATATCTACAACCTTATTAAATTCTTTATAATTTTTCATTTAGATTTTTTATTAAAAGATTTAAGCAATTATTTTTTTCATATTGGGATATGGTCCAAAATGTTCAATGCAATTTCTCCCTAATACTTTACCTAATTTTAATGCTTTTTCAATAGGCCAATTTTCAGCTAAACCATAAAGTATTCCTGCAGCGAATGAGTCACCACATCCATAGGAATCAATCTTTTGATGATTATTATTAATGGCGTTAAATCTTCCTCCTGGGATATAGATGCCACCTTTTTCACCTTCTGTTTGAATTATATATCTAGGCTTTTTGTTTAAATCAGATAATAAAAAAGATTCATCAGGATCTAAATTACTTCCAATTAAGGCGTCTAAAATTACGTTTGATTGATTAATTAAATCAATTCCAACTCTTGGAGTTGTACAGAGTATATTTGCTTCCCTAGCTTTTTTGAACAAAATATTATCTCCAGCAGTTATAAATATGCCATCCATCTCACAAAGAATATCCCAATTTAAATCATCATTATAAGAAGGGGATAATCTTTTACCAATTATAGTTATTGATCTTTCTCCATTATTATCAATTAGGCTAAATCCTTTTCTTGTTGTTTCATATCTCCAAGCTACATGCATATTTATTCCAATTTTTTCAAAGAATTCATAACTTTTCTCCCCATAATAATCTTTACCTAATGAAGTGAAGAAATGAATTTCATTATTTGAAAGTTCATAAAGTGTTTTGGCTATTAATGCCCCGCCTCCTGCAGGAAGTTCTAATGATGTCTTTGCGTGAGTTATTAACCCTGGTTTTGGTAATGAATCAACCTTAAGAAAATTTATCCATTCTATATGGCCTATAACTGCAAATTTTAAATTTCCTTTGATGTATTTATTTTTACTTAATAAATTATTTTTGTTTTCTACCATTAAAATAAGAATCACTATTTTTAAATTAAATCTTATTCAGCCATGAATTCATTCAGTTTGTTAAAAGATAATAAATATATACTTAGTTATCTATACCTATTTTTATCAATTTTAGGAGCTATTCTTCCGATGATATCGAATTTTAATTTTGCGATGGAGTATGGATCAAGTTTTGATATCAATCAATTTATTCAATTGGCAAATGCAAATCCAGCTGCAGAATCGATATCAAGAGATTTATTAATTGGAGCTAGTGCTGTATTTATATGGATTGTGAATGAATCAAGAAAACTTAATATAAAAAATATGTGGATTGTTTATGTGGGCACTTTCTTAATTGCTTTTGCATTCTCAGCGCCTTTTTTTCTATTTCTTAGAGAGAGAAGAATAATTGAAATAAATTTAGGATGAATTACTTACTTCGTATTTTTTATCTAATAGTGCGATCGCTAAACTGAAGCATGTTATGGAAATTAGAATCCATAATCTCGTAGTATCTCCATAGTAATCTAATATTCTTCCTGAAAATAATGGACCAATCAAATAACCTAAAGCAAAACATTGAGAAAGAAGAGCAGTTGCTAAGCCTTTTTTATTAATTGGAGCAATTTTAAACACAATATCTGAAGAAGTTGGAAGAAAAGATGAAGCTCCAATGCTTGAGAAAATAATCGCTATTAACATAATATATATACCAATTGTTTGAAAATAATTTGATAAGAATAAAAGAAAAGCACTTATACCAAAATTTATTAAGCTAAATTTAATTCCAAAAAATCTTTCTTTTGTAGATAGCCAATTACCAATTGGCCATTGCAGAACAAACAATAAAATTAATTGTGCCGAAATTATGTAACTAGTAATAGTTTCACTAATTGAATCTTTAAATATACTTCGTTTAACAAAATCCAATGGAAGTATTACTTGATTTAAAGCTAAACATGTTGTTAATAGGATAATTGAAGTAAAGATAATAATTGTATTTTTATGCCAATTGTTCTTAGTAATGGATATTTCTTTAGTAAGATTGATTTCAAAATCATTCAAGTTTTTTTTGATTATTTCTTTCTTACTTGAAATTAAAAGGATTATTATTATCAGACATAAAATATCATTAATAAAATTTGTCTTAAAATAAATTAAGTAATTAAGTAAACTTCCAATAAAAACCCCAAGAAAAGTTCCTAATGCTTCTGAGCTTCTTACCAATGCATAGGCTTTTTTTGTATTTATTGGAAAACATAAATATGGAACTGCAAATTCTGCAGTAGGCCAATATATACCAGCCGCTGCTCCAATCAGTGATTGTCCTAATAAATATGATAATGAATCTCGCGATATTATTAAAAATAGACTTCCAACAATACCTAAAATTGATGAAATTTTTAACGGGTTTTCAATATTTTTATTTTTATTTAAATAATTTCCTGTAATAAATCTTGTGATTGTCCCAATAATTGCTGATAAAGTAAAACCAAGTCCAATTTCGGTTGCTGAGAGACCTACCTTATTAAAGATAAGTGAGGTTAAATAAATTACTCCACCAGCACCAAATGAGGCAAAAAATCTTATTTTAGTAATTAACTTTAATTGGCTAGGGAATTGCATCCACCAAATTTTTGCACTTTTAAAACTATAAGGATTAACCACAATTGAAATTCATTTTTATACTTTGTTTGAGTTTTTTAAATTTCTTTTCTGCAAATTTTACTTTAAAAGCTGCTGAAAAGATAGAGATTAAATTTGAAGAAATGTCTATTCCAATTTCAATAGATGAATTATCAAGATTAGATAAATTTAATAAAGATTCTAGAGAAATAATAAATTGGTTAAGGAATAATGGTTTAGAAAAAATATTTGAATTATCAAAATATCTAAAATTTCCAATAATTAAACAAGATGGATTTTCAAAACAAATTTTAAGAAGTTGGATTGGAAAAAAAGTGCTATCTGAATTAAGTAATACATTTATAGTGCCAAATGATATTAATGGAATTCAAGTATATAATACTATTGAAAAATTATTAGAACAAAAAAAAGAGATATCTACTGTTGATATTTTAAAAACTATACCAGCAGACGAAATTCAACTTGATTTAGATAATTTAATAAAAATTATATCCTCTTGGAAAAAAGCTTTGGAAGAGCAGCAAAACTATACTAAAAAATTAAAATTTTTAGATGAGAGTGAGGAAAATATAAATTTAATTTTCAATGATAATTATCAATTAGATTTTAAATCTTATCAAATAAACTTAAAAGTATCTCACCGAGAAGAACCTTTATCTTTAAAAATTTGGACACCAGAAATGTACAAAAAAAAAGATTTAATAATTTTTATGCCTGGATTAGGTGGAGATGTAGATAATTTTAACTGGTTAGGATCAGGGTTAAGTAAAAAAGGTTGGCCTGTAATATTTATAGAGCATAAAGGTAGTGACTCTGTTGCATTAAATTCATCGATTAAAGGTGATGAAGCACTTCCTGGGAGCGCTGATATTTATCTGTACCGCATCAAAGACTTGGATTTTGTAATCAATTCTTATAAACAAGGTCAGCTTGGTTTTAAAGATAGTAGTTCATATATTTTAATGGGACATTCACTCGGGGCTTTAATTTCGATGTTGTATGAGGGGAATCCACCTAATAATGAATTCTTATCAAGGTGTGAAAATGCTTTTGATGATTTTGCTTTAACTAATTTATCAAAGCTGCTTCAATGCCAACTCTCAGAGATAACTATTCCAGAATTTGAAAAGTCTAAAGATTTAAAAGCAATAGTCGGCTTTAATAGCTTCGGAAGTTTAATTTGGTCTAATAAAACGAATTCAGGTATCGATGTTCCAATATTATTTATTGGGGGAACTTTTGACTTGATTACCCCTTTAGGAAGTGAACAATTCAAATTGTTTTTAGCAAATGAATCAAATCAATTTAATAGATTTCTTATAGTTGAAGGTGCAAGCCATTTCTCTCCCATAAGGATAGAAAATAAAAATTTAAGTCAAATAAAAAGTAGTGATGTTTTTAAAATTCAAGAAAATTTGATTGGTATAAATACACATAAATTTCAAAATTTAACATTAAAAATAATCATCCAATTCCTAAATAATATTCAGAAAAAAGAAGGACTAAAACTTGTTCAAAAGCAGAAAATAGATAATCTTAATTTCCACATTCTAGGAGAAAAAGAATTAAGGATAATCTCTAGCAATTAATATTTTATTCGAGGATCAAAAAATGCAATCATAATATCTATTAATAGATTAATTGAAATAATTATTATTGAAGTAACAATTACTATCCCTTGAACGAGGTTATAGTCTCTTTGTAAGATTGCTTCTTGCAACTTTAATGCTAATCCTGGCCATGAGAAGGTTACTTCAATTAGTAATGCACCACCGGCTAAAGAAGCAATTGCAAAACCGGTAATAGTAAAAATCGGTATTAATGCATTTGGAAAAGCATAATTTATTAGAATATTTTTCTCATTTATCCCTCTGGAAGTGGCTGCATCTACGTAATCGCTTTTATAAGCTTTCTCAAGATTTAATCTCAAAGATCTACTAAAAATACCACTTAAAAGGAATCCTAGAGTAAGTGAGGGAAGAGCTAAATGATAGATAGCTCCTTGAAATGCATTAAGATCATTTTTTAAAATACTATCTAAAATAAAAAATCCTGTAGTACTATCAAGATTTTCAGCTATTGGAAATCTTCCACCAATAGGCAGGACTCTTAAAATAACAGAAAATATTAATTGCATCATCATTGCTCCCCAAAATGGAGGAATAGCATATGAACTTATCCCTATTATCCTTGAAATATAATCATATTTTTTATTTTTATTCTTTAGTCCAATATAACCTAGAGGAAAACCAATAAAAATAGCTACTAAAATTGAAAATAAACCAAGTTCAATTGTTGCAGGAAGTGCATTACGAATTATTTCTATTACAGGTTCTTGGTTACTTAGAGAATTACCTAAATTCAAATTTAATAGATTTTTAAGATAGTTTATGTATTGAATTTCTATCGATTGATTTAATCCAAGTTTAATTCTCATTAATTCTCTTGCTTCTTGGTCTGCTCCAGATCCTAAAATTGCATCAATAGGATCTCCAGGTGCAATTCTCAAAAGTATAAATATTAATGAAGAGATAATCCATAAATTTAAAGGGATTAATGATATCTTGATTAATGTGTAGTTGAATACGTTTTTTAAATTACTTTTCATTTTTAAGAAGTTCACTCATATTGATAATGCCTGCTCCATTAAATGTTGGTTTTGATATGTAATTCTGAGACCAGGCTTTCTGGGAAGAAGTCCAAATCGGTATATAAGGTAATGATTTTGATGCTAAGTTTTCTATTTCAAGAAGTTTATTTAATCTTTCAACTCCCTCAAGACTTTCACTTTCTTTAAATAATTTCTCCACTTTTTCTGAGGCCCAAAAACTGCCACTAAATACAGCTTCACCTTTTAAACAATGATTCTCAATAAATTTATCACAACTTAGTAAAGGGGAGAGGTAAGCCTCTGGATCTGAATATGCACCAGTCCAATCAAGAATAACTGAGGGATATATCCCTTCACTTAAATTTTTATAAATTGTGGTAGATTCTACGCCATTAATGCTAATAGAAAAACAATCTTTCATTTGTGCTTTAACACTTTGCTGCCAATAAAAAGCTATCAATTTATCTGTAGGTACATTAGATCTATAAGTAAGGGGTAAATTAAGAATATTGCCATCGCAATAACCTTGCTCTCTAAAAATTCTTTTAGATTCCTTTGGGTCGAAATCAGGCCAAGAAACAGAATTATCTTTTTTAAGTATTAATGGAATTAATGATGATGCTGAACTTCTTAAACTGAAACTTACTTTATTTCTTATTAATTCTCTATCTAAGCTTTTTGCTATTGCTAATCTTATATCAATATTATTTAATGGTATTTTATTTGTCCGTAAACTTATAAAACTTATTTCTATTGGTTCACTTTGACTCTCTCGTATATAGTTCTTTTTATTCAATAAATTTAATTTATAACGCAATGTATCATCAATTGAGTTAGATAAAAGAACATCAACTTGCTTACTTATAAAAGCGCCATATAAAGTCGAAAAACTATTGTAGCCAATAAAATTTATGCCATTATTTTTAGGTTTTTTGTTCCAATAAATTGTATTAGGTGATAAAGTTTGTATCTCATTAGAGAATCTTTTTAATTTATATTCTCCAGTACCAATAAAATTATTATTTAAGAATTTATCGAAGTGATCTTTGTAAAAAGTTGGAGAAATTGCTGTTAAATTTATAGACGTTAATAAACCCTCTATTGAACTTGATGGATTATTAAGATTAATTATTAGTAATTCTTTTGATGGGGTTTCAATAGATTTAATCTTTTTATTTAAAATATAGTTTAAAGTTCCGATATTTTGAAATCGTTCTATAGTGAATTTCATAGAAGAAGAATCAAATGGGGTTCCATCATGAAAAAGTATATTTTCCCTCAATTTAATAAATATTTTTAGTTTGTCTTTTGAAAAAATTGGTTTAGATTTAGCTAGTTTTGGTATTAATTCACCTTCATTGCTTAGTCCATAAAGAGTATCGCCTAAGGCATTTAATAATTGATAGGATTTCAGAGTACTTGCTCGAGCTGGATCTAAAGATTCTATTTTCCCAGAACTTGCAATTGTTATATTTTGAGAAGTATTAATTTTCTTTTTACATGCATATTGAGAAAGAATAGCTACTAAAGTAAAAATTAATAAAACTATTTTTCTAAGATATCTTTTTTTATGCATTATTAATAATACTAATTAATATTAATCTCACATGATGATGAAACTGTGATTTTATTTATTGATAATTCAAAAGTTTGATATCTACAAAAGTTAAGAGGCCACTCTCTTACCCAACAGATATTCATCTTAGGGTTGAATCCAATTACTTGATAAATTTTTTCAGAATTAACTATTTTTATACATTTCCCAATATCGATATATTTACTGACTTCATTAAAAGAATCAACATTCTTTTTTAATTTATTAATGAGCATCTATCATAAATTATTTCTTCTTTGATTAAACAAGTTATTTTACTTTTTGCAAATTAATCTAAATACAATTTAATTGAGCAGCAATAAATTTAACTTCTGGTAATGCATTTAATTGGTTTTTCGAAATATCAATATTACCTTTAGGGACATGATGAGTTATTACAACGATTTCTGCTTCATTTTCCCTTGCGTCTAATTGGATAATAGATTCTATAGAAACATCATTATTCCCAAAAATATATCCAATTTTGCCTATTACTCCAGGTGTGTCTTCACAAATAATTCTAAGGTAATTTTTTTTTCTTATTTGTTCCGAATTTATAACATGGCATTTTCTCCAAAAATTAAATGATAATAATGGATCAATAACTCTATCTTTAGATATATTCTTTTTAATTGAAAGAGCTTTCAAACTAAGAATATCAGATACAACGGAAGATGCTGTAGGACCACTTCCAGCTCCAGGGCCATAAAGCATTATTTCTCCAATAGGATCACCTTCCACAAGTATTGCATTATTGACTCCTTCTATAGTAGATAAGGGATGACTTTTAGGAATTAGTGTGGGACCTACCCAAATATTTAGAGGAAGAGAATTGTTTATATTATTATCTTTATTTCTTTCTGATACTGCTAATAATTTAATTTCAAAACCTAATTTTTCGGCATATTCAATATCTTTTAAGTCAATTTTATTTATACCCTCTGTATCAATTTTATTTCGATCAATTTTTCCTCCAAAAGCTAATTCTGAAAGAATTGAGATTTTATCAGCAGCATCTTGTCCTTCAACATCCGCACTTGGATCTAGCTCGGCATATCCAAGCTTTTGTGCCAATTCTAAACTTTCTTTAAAAGCTGCTTTCTCAGTAGACATTTTTGACAAGATGAAATTTGTAGTCCCATTTATAATCCCTGCCATTTTAATAATTTGATTACTTTTTAAAGATCGTTTTAGAGGCTCTATTATAGGTATGCCTCCACAAACTGCAGCTTCAAATAGTATGTAGGCGCCATTTTCAGAAGCGACTTTATGAATTTCTTCTCCATATCTAGCCATAACTGCTTTATTAGCAGTAACGACTGATTTCCCATTCCTTAATGATTTTAAAATAATATCTTTAGCAATATCAGTCCCTCCCATAACCTCAACTATTACATCAATAAAAGGATCATCGATTAATTTATTGGGATCATTTATAAGTAAATTTTTTTCTATATTGACTTCTCTTTTCTTGTGGATATTTTTAACTACTATATTTGCAATTTCAATCTGTTTTAAAATTGGATGAGTGTCTTTATCTCCCATTAGGATTTGATATACACCTTTACCAACAGTGCCAAAACCAATAATTCCTATTCTCAATTTATCCATTATCTGTAAATGTATGTAGTTATGATTTTATATTATTGTGTATTTAAAAATTCATTTGCTTGAGATTTCATTTTTATTAAAATATTTAAAAATCCATTAGATCTTGATGGAGTGAGACTTTTTCTTAAACCTGTATCTTCAATAAAATTATTATTTAAATTTAAAATCTCCTGAGGGGATAATTCATTTAAACCACTTATTAAAAAAGATAATAAACCTTTTGTAATTAAGGCATCAGAAAAACCTTGCCAGTAGATTTTCCCTTGTTTAAGTGTACCTTTAACATAAACTTCTGAAACACATCCTTTTACTTTATTTTCTGGAATTAATATTTCATTATTAGGAGAAGGTAATTTTTTCCCTAGCCATAAAATATATTCATATTTTCTTTTTGGATCATTTGTTGATTTTATCTTTCTAACTAAGTTATTCAGATTACAATAAATTTCTTTATTTTCCATCCTAAATTAAATAAATATTATTTTATTATATTAAAATTTGATTATCAGTAATGAATCCGCTTAAAGGAATATCCCAACTATCTTTATTTAAAAAACTTTTACTTAGACATTTTTTGGTAAGAACTCCAATGCATGGGATTAATCTCCAATCTTTATTAGCCCTAAGTTTGTCATAATAACCACCTCCGTAACCAAGACGGTTTAATTTTTTGTCAACAGATAAACAAGGAACAAAAATATATGAGATTTGTTTTGAATTTAATAACTTTGAATTATTGGGAGCAAAAATTCCTTCCTGATCTTTTACTAAAGCAGCATCATCCCAAATATAAAATTCTATCATTTTATTTGGATTACATTTGGGTAAGGCTAAAGGATACTTTTTTCTTAATTCCCTTAAATCTACTTCATTTTTTAAAGGCCAATAAATTGCAAAAAATTTATTTATCCATTTATTCTTATCTAAAGTTGTTATAAATCTTTCAACATTTCTTTTAACACTCTTTCTCTCATCTAATGAGCTTTCACTCATTATTTTTTTATATTTTGCTCTTTCAAAACTTTTATTCATTTTTATAAATACGAATTTTTAATTTACTAATTCATTAAATTTAGTTAATGCAATAGCTAATGCATCTGCCGAGTCATCTGGTCTTGGTGGATATTCAAGTTTTAAACTATACATTACTGAATTTAATACATCTTTTTTAGTGGCTTTCCCAAATCCCGTAATCGTAAGTTTTATTTGTGCTGGCGCATATTCAGTTATTGGAATATTAAAAGATCCCAGAGTCATCATAATTACTCCTCTTGCTTGTACAACACTTATAGTGGTACTTGATTTATAAAAAAAGAATTTCTCTACAGCTGCATAATCTGGTTTCCATTTATTAATTAATTCTTTTAGATCTATAAAAATTTCAAGGAGTCTATTTTCTTCTTTTTGATCTTTTTTTGTCTCAATAATTCCACAATCAAGAAGAATTTTTTCATTTCTCTTAACTTCAATTATGCCGTAGCCTACTCTTGCTAATCCGGGATCTATTCCGATAATTATCAATATTAATCCTCATTTATTGCTAGTTGAAATTTTGATAAGTTTTCTTTCTCATCAATTTCAAAAACTTTGCAAAACGCTTTAATTACCTTTTCTCCAGAGTCAACTTGTTCTAGAGGGTCTTTTCTCAATCGATGTCTTAATGAACAAGTGATTACTCTCGCTATATCTTCATCGGAAACTTCATCCCTCCCTTCAAACGCAGCGATTGCTTTAGCGGATCTATTAGTAACAATATCACCTCTTAATCCATCAACATCTAATTCTCCGCAGATTGCAGAAATATTCAGTCTTAAATCATCATCTATTTTTACTTTATTGAGATTTTTTTGAGCTTCTATGACTTTTGCCTGAAGCTCAGATTGTTTTTCATTCATGGTGTTTGTAAATCCTTCTGGATCATTATCGAAAGATGTTCTTTGATCTACAACTTTAACTCTTAAATCTGCATCTCTTACAGTTTTAACTTCAACACTCATTCCAAATCTATCTAATAATTGTGGTCTAAGCTCGCCTTCCTCGGGATTCCCAGAGCCTATTAAAACAAATCTAGCTGGATGCCTAACTGATACTCCTTCTCTTTCAACTGTATTCCAACCAGATGCTGCAGAATCTAATAGTACATCAACTAAATGATCATCTAATAAATTTACTTCATCAACATATAAAAGACCTCTATTGGCTTTAGCTAAAAGCCCAGGTTCGAATGCTTTAATGCCTTCGCTTAAAGCTTTTTCAATATCAATAGTTCCACATAATCTATCCTCAGTCGCTCCTAAGGGTAGATCTACCATTGGTACTTGTTTGTTATCAAGCTCAAGATTATTTCCTTCTTCAATTTTTTCAAGAACTTCTTGGCTCTGCAGATCAGGGTCATTTGGAGAACTATTATAAGGATCTCCCTTAACTACTTCAATTGCAGGTAATAGATCAGCTAAAGCTCTTATAGTAGTTGACTTTCCTGTGCCTCTATCTCCCATTATCATCACACCTCCAATTCTTGGATCAATTACATTTAAAAGAAGCGCTAATTTCATTTCTTCTTGCCCAATAACAGCTGTAAAAGGAAAGACTCTTCTTTTTTTTGCTAAATTCACGTTGTTTTCTTAACTATAATTCTTATGAGTTTTGATGTTACTTCAGATATTGATATTAGTAAATATCATTTATAAAAAAAATAAATAGATTTATTAATTTTTTTATATTTGAATAATTAAGAGGCTAAAAATAGTAAATATTTAATTGGAATTATAATTTATTTTTATTTTCAAGTGCCCAATTAATTTGGTGAATTATTCCTCTTAGTGTATCTAATTCATGCTTAGAAGTCTCAACTCTATGTATATATTTTTTAAATTTACTTATTTTTGCATTTAGAGTATGAGGAAGCAGATAACCAGTTTTTAGTAAAAGTTTTTCTATCTCTAGAAATGAATCCTCTATCTGTTTTGAAGTAGCAAAATCCAATGCTTTCTTTTTTAAAATATTATGAGGCCTAACACTTTTTGATAATTCATATAAAACAATGGAAACTGCATGGGATAAATTTAAGGAAGGAAAATCTTTATGTGTTTTAATTTTAAAAACTTTATTTGCCATTATTAATTCTTGATTTGTTAAACCTCTATCCTCTCTACCAAAAAGAATTGCTAAGTTTTTTACTTCTTTAAAGTTTCTAATCCAAGTGGAAATATTTTCTAGAGAATCTGGCTCGTTTTCTTTTGAGGAGTTAATTCGTCCACAAGTTGCAAGTACTAAATTACAATCTGAAATTGCATCTATAAGAGATTCATAAATAGTGCATTCTTCGATAAATTTAATTCCTTTTAGGGCCATCTTTTTGGTCTCTAATGAATAAATATCACATTTTGGCGATATTATTCTTAATTGATCTACATTAAAATTCGAACATAATCTTGCCACGCTTCCTACATTAAGAGGCCCACTTGGTTCAACTAAAATCACTTTTATATTATAATTAGTCTTTTCAAGATTCAATTTACTTCACTAAAAAAAACTTAAAAGAAAGATCTTTTTCATATTAAATTTATCATAAATATTTTAAATAAATTATTATTTTTAACCATAAACTCAAATCAATTTATTTGAATTAATTTAATCATAAATTTTTACTGCATAAGATGAAGATATAGATGCAAAAAATATTTTATGTGCAAGAATTTAATTAATTAGAAGAATACTAGAAAATGATTGAACCATTGCTTTGTGGAATTGTTTTAGGATTAGTGCCTATTACTCTTTTAGGTTTGTTTGTTAGCGCATGGAATCAATACCGGAGAGGTTCTGGAATGTTAGATTTTGACTAAAAAAGCAAGTTTAGTTTGACCATATAACCTAATATCATTTATTTTGTATAGATAATCTTCTTTTATAACTTCATTTTTAGAGTGTTCGCAAATTACAATTGTTTTTTTTGTTATTAAATATGATTTGAATAGATCTTTTAATAGTCGTTTATAAAAGTTGTTTTTATATGGTGGGTCAATATAAATAAAATCAAAGTTTATATTTTCGAGATTATTCTTTTCTAATAATTTTGCTCTGATATATTTTTTAACCCAAGGTAAAACATCCTTGCAAATTATCCTTATATCATTCTCTCTTATTTGTGAATCTTTTAATGAAAGTAAATTTTTCTTACATAAATTAGCAGTTATCCTATCTTTTTCGACTGCAACAATTTTTTTTGCTCCATGATTATAGGCTTCACAAGAAATAGCACCGGAGCCACTAAATAAATCAAGCCAATTAGAATTTTCTACTTTATTATTCAAAATATTAAAGATTGCTTGTCTAACCATTAGTGTTGTAGGCCTTGTTTTATCTGACTTTGGACTCTCAATCCTTTTTCCACCAATAAGAGTTAAACTAGTTTTCATTGCTCACTACTCAGATAGTTTGTAGCCATCTGTATAAAAGAGACTGTCCAATTTTTCCTGATTTTTCTGGATGAAATTGACATGCTATTAAGTTTTCATTCTCAATCATTGCAGTTAAGTTAATTGGACCATATTCAACGCTTGCGGTGACAAAACTCTCATCATTTGGTGCTGCGAAGTAGGAGTGATCAAAATAGACCCATTTATTTCTCTCTCCTTTAGAGAGCAATTTACTATCTTTTGAAGGAATTAGATTGCACCAACCAATATGAGGTATCCTCTGGTTCTTTATAGAGGGTATCTTTTTAATTTTCCCCTTAATGATTCCTATCCCTTTATTTTTTCCTTCTTCACTCTCTTCAAAAAGGATTTGTAAGCCAAGACAAATTCCCATGAATGATTTGCCGCTACTAATCCACTTTTTAATTTCATCAATTAAACCTGTCTTGTTCAAATTTTCAATAGCAGGATCATAAGCACCTTGACCAGGGATTATAAGAGCTTTACAACTACTAATTTGTAATTTGTTTTTTATCAGGAGGACTTCCTCTTCTAAGTTTTCAATCGCTTCCTTGACTGAATGTATATTACCCATTCCATAGTCAATAAGGCCTATTTTACTCACTTACTCTAGAGATGCTTAGATAGAGTACTTGAAAGAGTTCCTTTTGGCACTGCTCCTACGACAGTATCAACTTTCTGGCCACCTTTAAATATCATTAATGTTGGTATGCTTCTTATTCCATATTGACTTGCCACATTGGGATTCTCATCTGTGTTTAATTTGAAAACTTTAATTTTTCCTTCAAAGTCTTTAGAAATTTCTTCAACTATTGGAGCAACCATTCTACATGGTCCACACCAAGGAGCCCAAAAATCAACCAAAACGGGTAGATCACTTTGTAAGACTTCTTTATCAAATGAAGAGTCAGTAACGGCAGGAGCTGATGACATAATTTATATATTCCTTTAGAAAATTTAGCAGTCTATTTTTCTTAGTGATGATTTCATTACGGATATAGAAAATATAAGTAACAAATTGTATTAAAAAAAAGCCCGATAAATCGGGCGATTTGTGTGTGAGGAGTATGGGGTTTCCCCCATTTTTTAATAATAGCTCCTCAATAGTTTTTTGTTCTCTTTCTCTAACACTTTATTTTTATTTACCCATTCCAAGTTGTTGGGCTTTTTGATAAACTTTGCCTTCTGTTAAAAGAGCAGGAGCAATAACAATTTCTACATTTTGCATTTCTTTAATGTTTTTTGCGCCAAGAGTACTCATTGAAGTCCTTATTGCCCCTAAAAGATTATGCGTACCATCATCAAGTAATGCAGGCCCTTTTAATATTCTTTCTAATGATCCAGTCGAACCAACTTCTATCCGCGTTCCTCTTGGTAGGATCTGACTGGGTGTGGCCATTCCCCAATGAAAACCATTACCTGGTGCTGTTGTTGCTCTTGCTATTGGAGATCCAATCATGACTGCATCAGCTCCGCAAGCAATGCATTTGCAAATATCTCCCCCAGTAACTATTCCTCCATCTCCAATTATAGGGATATACTTTCCGCTTTCATCAAAGTAATCATCTCTTGCTGAACTACAATCCGAAATAGCAGTAGCCTGAGGTACTCCTATGCCCAGCACTCCCCTTGAAGTACATGCAGCGCCTGGACCGATACCTACCATGAGACCCGCAACTCCTGCTTTCATAAGGCGTTTAGCGACTTCATAGGTTACGCAGTTACCTGCAATAATTGGAATATCGAGAGATTTACATAAATCTTCTATATCTAATGATTCTTGGTCATTTGTTCCTATATGTTGAGTTGATACAACGGTACCCTGCAAAAAAAATAAATCTAGATCTGAATCTCTAAGTGCTTCTTTAAATTTCATTGCGGCTTGGGGTGTACCACTTAATGCCGCGATACCTCCCTTCTCTTTTATTTCACTTATTCGTTTTTTTATTAAATCTATTTTTACGGGTTTGCTATAAATCTTTTGCATTAAAGGAACAAATTCAGACTTTCCCACAGAGGATATTTGATTCAAAACACTTTCAGGGTCTTCATACCTTGTTTGTATTCCCTCCATGTTTAATACTCCCAAAGCTCCCATATTAGAAAGTTCAATCGCGGTCTTTACGTCAACTACGCTGTCCATTGCACTTGCAATAATTGGAATTTCTCTTTCTATATTCCCAATGATCCAAGATGCATTAGTAAGTTCATAATCCAGTGTTCTTTCTCCTGGAACTAATGCTATTTCATCTATCCCGTAAGCTCTGCGGACGATTTTGTTTAAACCGAGTTTAATATTCACGTTATTAATGCTATATATTTTGATTAAATTAACAATTAATAGTATATAAAGCCAATATTTATTCATGAAAAAAAAGAATTATTTATTATTTGTATTTCTTATGTGAGTATTTGACAATTTTTATTTAATTTTTTTTTATTCATTATTGAGTAAAACCACTATTATTGGATAAAGGATTTTTTATATGGCCGATAATAAAGACAATGGAGAAAATGAATTGAATGATGATAATAACCGCATTATCCAAACTGATCTGAGAAACGAGATGTCTCGATCTTATCTTGAATACGCGATGAGTGTCATCGTAGGTAGAGCATTGCCTGATGCGAGAGATGGACTCAAACCTGTTCATAGAAGAATACTGTATGCGATGTATGAACTCGGTTTAACGAGCAGTAGACCTTATCGAAAATGTGCAAGAGTTGTTGGTGAAGTTCTTGGTAAATATCACCCTCATGGTGATACCGCTGTATATGATGCTCTTGTAAGGATGGCGCAAGATTTCTCTATGAGAATGCCTCTGATAGATGGTCATGGGAATTTTGGTTCAGTAGATAGTGATCCTCCTGCTGCAATGAGATATACAGAATCACGATTAAAAGCTTTAACAGATGAAGGCTTGCTAGAGGATATTGAATCAGAAACTGTTGATTTCTCCGATAACTTTGATGGCTCACAGCAAGAGCCCACTGTTTTACCTGCCAGAATTCCACAACTTCTTCTAAATGGCTCTTCTGGGATAGCTGTTGGTATGGCAACAAATATACCTCCACATAACTTAGGAGAATTAATAGATGGTTTAGAAGGTCTAATCAAAGATCCTGGATTAGAAGAAAAAGATTTATTTGAATTTATCAAAGGACCAGATTTTCCTACAGGTGGACAAATACTAGGAAAAGAAGGTATCAGAGAAACATATCTTTCTGGGAAGGGATCAATAACTATGAGAGGTGTTGCTGAAGTTCAACAAATAAAGTCCCCAGGAAGACCTGAAAGGGATGCTGTAATTATTACTGAATTACCTTTTCAAACAAATAAAGCAGCTTTAATTGAAAGAATTGCAGATTTAGTGAATGATAAAAAGTTAGAAGGAATCTCGGATATTAGGGACGAGAGTGATAGAGACGGAATGAGAATTGTTATCGAATTAAAGAGAGATTCATATCCTCAGGTGGTTTTAAATAATTTATTTAAATTAACTCCCCTACAAAATAACTTTAGTGCAAATATATTAGCGCTTGTTAATGGGGAACCTACAACACTCTCACTTAAAAAAATGTTAGAGGTTTTTTTAGATTTTAGGATTGAAACTATAAGAAGAAGAACCAATTTCTTACTACGAAAAGCTGAAGAAAGAGATCATATTATTCAGGGTTTGCTAATAGCTCTTAATAGTTTGGATGAAATTATCAACTTAATAAGAGGCGCAAAAGATACCACTTCTGCTAGAGAGCAGTTGCAATTAAATCATGAATTATCTTTAATTCAGGCTGATGCTATCTTGCAAATGCAGCTTCGTAGATTGACAGCACTTGAGGCAGACAAAATTAAAGATGAACATGATGAACTTACTAAAAAAATCTTAGAATATAAAAATATTTTGAATGATAAAGATAAGATTCTTGAAATAATTTTGAATGAACTTAAAAAAATAAGAGATAGATTTGATTCCCCAAGGAAGACAGAAATACTAAATTTAGGTGCAGGATTAGAAGATATTGATTTAATAGCAAATGAAAGATCCGTCGTCTTAATAACAAAGACTGGTTATCTTAAAAGAATGCCAGTTAGCGAATTTGAATCAACTAGTAGAGGCTCAAGAGGTAAAGCTGGAACCAAAAATCAAGGAGATGATGAAGTTAAGTTATTCATAAGTTGTAATGATCATGATACTCTTTTACTTTTTAGCGATAGAGGTGTAGCTTATGCTCTTCCAGCATATAGAGTTCCACTGAGTAGTAGAACTGCTAAAGGTACTCCGTCTGTTCAACTACTTCCTATACCAAGAGAAGAACAAATAACTTCATTGTTATCTGTTGAATCTTTTGAAAATGATAATTATTTATTGATGCTTACAAAGGGCGGTTTCATAAAGAGAACCCCTCTCTCAGCTTTTTCAAAAATACGTTCAAATGGTCTAATTGCTATTAGTTTAGAAGAGGGAGATGCTCTGACTTGGGTAAGGTCTTCTAGCGAAGGTGATAGTGTCTTAATTGGTTCAAGTAAAGGTATGACAATTCATTTCAGACTTGATATAAACGAATTAAGGCCACTTGGTAGAACAGCTAGAGGGGTAAAATCAATGAATTTAAGAGATGGAGATCAACTCGTTTCAATGGATGTACTAACCTCTGAACTTGTAGAGCAATTATCTACTATGAATGATATTGATTCCAATGATGACTTGGAAGATAATTTAACAGAGGGACCATGGGTCTTAGTTGCCAGTTCATTTGGCTTAGGTAAAAGAGTTCCTGTAACTCAGTTTAGATTGCAAAAACGAGCAGGGATGGGCCTGAAAGCTATTAAATTCAGAATTAATAATGATGTTCTTGTAGGCTTAAAAGTTCTTGGTAAAGGAGAGGAGATCCTTCTTGTTACAGAGAAAGGAGTAATAGTAAGAACAAATGCAGATAAGATTTCTCAACAATCTAGATCTGCTACTGGGGTGAGACTTCAGAAACTTGATGAAGGCGATCATTTAGCAGAAGTTGTCTTGGTCCCTCATGAACAGATAGATGATGAAAATATTGAAAAAATTATAGATAATAATATTCAATAAATAAATTTAAATACAAAATATGACCTGACTAATTTATGAACAATATAGAAATACTAGATATTATAATATTAGGATCTGGTCCAGCAGCGCTATGTTTGGCGGCTGAATTGGCAAATAGAGATTTAAATATCAAGTGTATATCTACTAATTCTCCTTATGACAAATGGAGTAATACTTATGGTATTTGGGCTTCCGAGCTTGAAGAATTGGGATTGGAGTCACTTTTGTCTCATAGGTGGTCATCTACTGTAAGTTTCTTTGGTAATGGTTTAGATAAACAAGGTAATTTACCTACAGATCATAAATATGATTATGGATTAATAGATAGAGAGGCCTTTCAGGAAGCTTTGTTAAAAAAATGCTCAGGAATTAGCTGGATAAATGATAAAGCTATAAAAATTTGCACAATAAATAAAATCTCTCAAGTAGTTTGTGAAACAGGTTTAATATTAAAATCAAGATTGGTAATTGATGCTAGCGGGCATAAAAGTAAGTTTATTAAAAGACCTTTTTCTAAGAAAGTAGCTCAACAAGCTGCTTACGGAGTAGTTGGTAAGTTTTCCTCACCGCCAGTTCATAAGGATCAATTTGTCTTAATGGACTATCGTTCAGATCATTTAAATAAGAAAGAATTATCTGAATCACCTTCATTTTTATATGCTATGGATCTTGGGAATGATATTTATTTTGTAGAAGAGACTTCGTTAGCAAGTTTTCCCGCTCTATCCTTTGATTATCTAAAGAAAAGGTTAATCAATAGATTGAGAAAGAGAGGGATTACTATTGAAAAAATTATTCATGAAGAGAATTGTCTTTTCCCCATGAATCTGCCTTTACCTCTAAGAACTCAACCAATATTAGCTTTCGGAGGAGCCGCAAGTATGGTCCATCCTGCTTCTGGATATATGGTAGGTTCTCTTTTAAGGAGAGCACCAATGCTGGCTAAACAATTAAATATATATTTGCAAGACCCCTCTTTAACTTCTGTACAATTAGCTCAAAAAGGATGGAAAGTATTATGGCCAAATGAACTTATTCAAAGACATAAGCTTTATCAATATGGCCTTAAAAGGCTTATGAGCTTTGATGAAAAAATGCTAAGGAGCTTCTTCTTGAATTTTTTCCAGTTATCTACAAAAGAATGGGCAGGCTTTTTAACGAATACTCTTCCCTTGCCTAAGCTAATTTATGTAATGACAAAAATGTTTGTTAAATCTCCATTAAATATAAAACTTGGAATGTTAAAAATTAATTAATATTTTTAGACCAATCTGTAAGATTAATGTCTGGGAATATTTTATCTTCCTTTTCAATATTCTCTAAAAAGGTTAAATCGATTGATTCTTTTTTATTTAAACATCTAACTAATTTCCAAAATCTTGAAAGATGCCTCTCAATTCTCTCCTTTGCTAATTCAGTAGTAGTTCCTGCACGTAATATAAAACTCCAATCGGATGATTCTGAAAGAAGTAATTCTCTGGCAGCTTGCATTAGAATTCTTTTCGATAATTCATCCTCAATATTTCTAGAATTTACTTCAATAAAAGTTGATCCTGCCTTTGTAATCTCTGGGACAACCCATGCATTTGTATCATTTATCCAATAATTGTGAAAACCGCCTTGCCCCCAACTAGATGGAGAAGGTTCACATACTTGAATTTGTGGAGATAAGGACAAAATCTCCCTAAGGTGAGTTAATCTAATCAAGTGTTTTTTTGAATTTTTAAAAATATTTTTTAGGAATTTTGGTCCTTCATACCACCAATGACCAAATAATTCTGCATCGAAAGGAGCGATTAGTATTGGATTGAATTTGAAATCAGCACTTAACTTTTTTAATTGTTCAGATCTTTTAGAAAGATATATTTCTGAATGTTCTTCAGCTTTTTTTTCAGCTAAACTTTCTTCATAAAAATCTTTTTCACCTAAAGGTATTGAATTATTGGTTATCTTATGAAACTTCAATCCTAGAGGCCTCATGCTTGAAATACCATTTTCTTTTAATTTAGTTAGGGGCAAATCCCATCCTAAATCTTTATGATATTCCCTATATAAAGGATCACCTGGGAATCCATCTTTCGCCGACCAAACAGGTAAAGTTGATTGACTGTCTCTTCCAAAAAATGCGACGCCATTTTTAGAACAAATTGGAGCATATACTCCATATCTTGGCCTAGGCTTGGAATTTAAAATCCCATGTCCATCTAAAACAGCATATCTAATACCACATTCGGATAGGATCTTATCAAGATTTTCATAATACGCACATTCTGGCAACCATATGCCTAAAGGTTTAACATTAAATGTGCTCTGGTGATGTCTAACGGCGGTCTTGATTTGTCCTACAACAGTTTCTGGATTTTCTCTAAGTATTGGAAGATAACCATGAGTTGCAGCACAAGTAATAATATCTAAACAGTTTCTATCTAATAAATATTTAAATCTATTTAATATTTTACCTGAATATTTTTCCCAATAAATTAATTGATCTGTGATGTTTTTTAAAAGAAATTGAGAAGCATTTTTTTGTTCTTCTGGTAATTCCTTTAATAACTTGATTCTTGTATTTATCCATTCAGGAAATTTCCCCTGAAGCTCTGAACTCTGAAATAGAGAGATTAAAGTCGGAGATAAGCTAAGAGTTAATTTTGCATTATCAGAATCTAATTTTATGGATTCTTCCAGTACCCTAATTAAAGGAAGATAGCATTCTAATACTGCTTGAAAAAACCAATCTTCCTCCAAAGAATTTTTTTCGTTTTTTCTTACATATGGAAGATGTGCATGAAGAATAAACGCTAAGTTACCAAGATATTTATTTTTAGTGAGATTATCCTTCATATAAAAATATCAAAAAGATTATTAAAGGCTCTGAACTTTACTCAGTAGCATTATTAATTAATTTTTATAGAATACTTTAGTTATGAGAAGAAATGATTTTTAATAAAAATAAATTAACTAATTTTGGTTATTAAAATTTGTTATTTCATTATTATCTGCTTTCTAAGGAGCATGTAGTAATTTTTTTTTAATTCTATTATTATAAATGTAGAGATTTTATACTAATGTCCAAAGATCCAGGAAGAATATTGATCTTTGATACTACTCTCAGAGATGGGGAACAATCTCCAGGTGCTAGTTTAAATCTGGAAGAAAAGCTAGCAATTGCTCATCAATTAGCAAGATTAGGTGTAGATGTAATTGAAGCAGGTTTTCCTTTCGCAAGCCCAGGTGATTTTAAAGCGGTTAATAAAATAGCTGAGGTTGTCACAGGAGAAAGTGGCCCCACTATTTGTGGACTAGCAAGGGCTGCAAGACATGACATCAAAGCTTGCTTTGAAGCTTTAAGTCCTGCTCCAAAAAAAAGGATTCATACATTCATAGCAACGAGTGATATTCACTTAGAGCATAAATTAAAAAAATCTAGAAAAGATGTTCTCTCGATTGTGCCTGAAATGGTTAATTATGCGAAATCATTTGTAGATGATGTGGAATTCTCTTGTGAAGATGCCTCAAGAAGTGATCCTGAATTTCTTTATGAAGTAATTCAGGCAGCAATCTCCGCAGGAGCTAATACTATTAATATTCCTGATACCGTTGGATTTTCAACTCCAAGTGAATTTGGAAAATTAATTTCTGATATTAATAATAATGTCCCAAATATTGATGAAGCGATCATATCTGTGCATGGTCATAATGACTTAGGACTTGCTGTAGCAAATTTTTTGGAGGCTGTTAAAAATGGAGCAAGACAACTGGAATGTACAGTCAATGGTATAGGAGAGAGAGCAGGTAATGCATCTTTAGAAGAATTAGTAATGGCTCTACATGTCAGAAAAAGATTTTATAATAAATTTTTTAATAGAACTGAAGATTGTCCTACACCTTTAACTGCTGTACGAACAGAGGAAATTACTAAAACATCAAGGTTGGTTTCTAATTTAACAGGAATGAATGTTCAACCTAATAAAGCTATTGTCGGTGCAAATGCTTTTGCACATGAATCAGGAATTCATCAAGATGGTGTTTTAAAGAATCGATTAACTTATGAAATTATTGATGCCAAAACTGTTGGATTGAATAATAATAAAATTTCCCTTGGTAAGCTCAGTGGAAGGAGCGCTGTCAGAGCAAGATTAGAAGAAATGGGATACGATCTGAGCAGAGAAGATCTTAATGATGCGTTTGCGAGATTCAAAGATTTAGCAGATAGGAAAAGAGAAATAACTGATAGAGATTTAGAGGCAATAGTCAGTGAACAAGTACAATTACCAGAATCTAAATTTCAAATTAAACTCGTCCAGGTAAGTTGTGGTAATGAATCAAAACCTACAGCTACTATTACACTATTTGATACTGAAGAACTTGTTGAAAATACAGTGGTTGCATTAGGAACTGGACCAGTAGATGCTGTTTGTGTAGCCTTAAATACTCTTGCAAAGGTTCCTAATGAACTTATAGAGTTTTCTGTTAAATCAGTTACTGAGGGGATTGATGCTCTTGGAGAAGTAACAATAAGAATTCGTAATAATGGAAAAATATATTCTGGCCACTCTGCCGATACAGATGTAGTTGTTGCAGCTGCTAATGCTTATGTTAATGCTCTAAATAGACTTATTTTCTCCGAGAAAAAAAATTCTATTCATCCTCAATATGATGATTTCAGTAAATCTGAAAATGTTACAATATCTAACCCTGGAGAGTAAAATTTTATTTTAAATATTTAATCATTCTTTGATTTGATCAAGTGATATTGTAGATTTATTTAAAATCCATAAATTTAATGAGAGATAGGATAATCGGATATTGGACACTCTCTTGGATTGGTTTAATTGCCAACATAGTTGCTTTACCAGTCATTGCGTTAGTAATAAGTTATGGTCCGCCTTTAAAGGTTGCAAATATGACTTTAGCAATAAGCTTAGGTTGGCCTGCTGCAATAGTGGGGATTGTCTCATCTTCAGCTTTATTAGCTGAGAGAAAATGGGGTGTAACGCTTGCATTAATTTCCCTATCAATGGTAATTTCAGGAGCATTACCTTACTCAATAGTAAGATTAATAAATTTGCAAGATTATTCAGGACTTGGAGGTTTAACTTTGATAACTTCTATTTTCAGCGTCTTAGCCTTGTTATATTGGTGTTTACCAAATCATAGGAAAAGTATTAGATTATAAATAATTAAGAAAAACTATTATTTTTTGCTGTAGGGTACTGAATCCTTCTATGCCTTATTCTTTTCCACACATTTAGAAACGAAATTTTTATAAGATAAATTTCCCCTCTAGAAATATTACTATCTAAAAGCTGGCCATCTTGTATTCTGGAAGTTATTATTTTTGAAATTATTTTTAAAGCTTCTTCGTCTGATGCATTTATATCCATTGCTCTTAGAGCTGCTTCACATCCATCAGCTAGCATGAGGATAGCTGTTTCTTTTGATTGAGGGATAGGTCCTCTATATTTAAAATTATTTTCTGAAATATTTTTATCTCTCTCTTTAGCTTTAAATAAAAAGTATCCCATTTTTAATGTCCCTTGATGTTCAGGAATAAAGTTAGCAACCGATTTAGGCAGCCTATATTTCCTGGCAATCTGTATTCCTTTATCGACGTGTTCTTGTAAAATTTTTGCACTTTCCCATGGATTATCTAGTTCATCATGAGGATTATAACTACCATTTTGATTCTCAATAAACCAATTTGGAGCATGTAACTTCCCAATATCATGATATAAAGCTCCAGTTCTTATAAGATCAACATTACCACCAATCATTCTTGTGGCTTCCTCTGCTAATCCACAAATCAGTAAAGTGTGTTCATATGTTCCAGGGGCTTCTATTGAAAGTTTTCTTAAAAGTGGTTTTTCTTGATCTGCAAGCTCAAGTAATCTGGCTTTTGTAACTAACCCAAATATTGATTCTAGGATTGGCATAAAGATTGTAGACATTAGCATTAGTGCTGCTAATAAAAAAGAATCTGAGATGATATTTCCCTGTTTTGAGATTATGTTTTGGAGATTGAAATTGTATAAACTATTATTATCAAAGCCTAAGAAAAAATATTGACCGATAAATGCTCCTAATGGTACTAATATCGATACTTGCAATAGTTGAGCTCTACTCCTAATCTTTCCACCGAGAATAGCAACTATACATGATGAAACAAAAGTAATAAGTAATAAATATATATTCATTCCAGTTTGAAAATTTGGCCAATTAATTAAAGCGATTGAAACCCAGGCTAATGCTATAGTTGTGCCCATCCCCTGAGAAATTATCAATGTAGGAGGGATAATTAAGGATAAAGGACTTATCCCTTTAATATTAATTTTTAGAATCTGTACAGTTAGTAAAAGACCAATTAGTAAAAAAATTTGCCTTGAATTTATCCTAGGAGCTTCTTTTTTAGAAATATATACAAGAACTCCGCAACAAACAAAGATTTCAAAGAAGTTTATAAATACTAGAATTATAAAATTAAAGCTCTGTATGGGCTGTGTGAAAAATTCATATGAAGTAATAATAGAAATAATTATACAAATCAATATTATTAAAAATCTATCAATTTTTTTGATTTTAGTTAGTTTCTGAGCAGGGACTTGACTTTTAATCCATAAGTTATTAACTTTTTTTATTAGTCTTGTAAGGTTTTGCACAGAATATAAGTAAATCTTTTTCTTTGTCTTAAGATTATAAACATGTTAAGTAAAAAAAGGAGAAATTTTTTTAATGTCAATAAAATTAGATGGTAAACAGGTTTCTTATGAAATTCAAGAAAGATTGACTAAGACTATTTCCGAAAGCCTTTTAAGTATAAAAAGGCCTCCAAGTCTTGCTGTCATAAGAGTAGGAGATGATCCCGCAAGTGGTGTATATGTTGCTAATAAAGAAAGGGCATGTGCGAAAGTAGGAATAAATAGCCTAATTCATCATTTAAAAGAAAATGTGTCTAATCAAAAAGTCGAACAATTAATATATCAATTAAATGCAGATAATGATGTAGATGGGATATTACTTCAATTACCATTACCTAAAGAGTTAAATGCACAAAAATTAATCAGTCAAATCAATCCTTTAAAAGATGTTGATGGCCTACATGAAACCAATATAGGCAAATTGATAAAATGCGAACCAGGTTTAAGATCATGCACTCCTGCAGGAATAATCAATCTTTTAAATTCTAAAAATATAAAAATTGAAGGGAAGAATGTTGTTGTGGTAGGAAGAAGTCTACTTGTGGGGAAACCAATATCACATATGATGCTTAATTTAAATGGAACAGTAACAATTGCTCATTCCAAAACAAAAAACCTAAAGGATATTTGTCTAAAAGCAGATATCTTAGTAGTAGCAGCTGGGAAGCCTAAATTTATCGATTCAAGTTTTGTAAAGGAAGGGGCTGTAATAATAGATGTTGGCATTCATAGATTAAAAAGTTCTAATAATAATGTGACTCAACTGTGTGGAGATGTAATAATGGAGGATGTGATTTCTAAAGTATTTGCCTATACACCAGTTCCTGGTGGGGTTGGCCCGATGACAGTTACGATGCTATTAGTGAACACTATTGCTAGTTGGCAAAAACGTTGCGGACTTATTTCAACTTTGGATGATCTTTTACCATGAAAAAAACTTATAGTTTTAAAATTTAAATTTTTAGATAATGGCCCAAATTATTTCCCAAATTTTTGATTTTGAAAAATATCTAAAAGAAACTAAAAAGGTTGTTGAAGAAGCTCTTGATTCTTCATTATCTCCTGAAAAACCAGAAATCCTTAGAGAGTCGATGAGATATTCATTGTTGGCAGGGGGGAAGAGGATACGACCAATTTTATGTTTGGCATCTTGTTCCTTGGCAGGAGGAGATCCTAAGCTCGCTGTTCCGACAGCGGTTGCTATTGAAATGATTCACACAATGTCATTAATACATGATGATTTACCAGCGATGGATAATGATGATTTAAGGAGAGGAAGACCTACTAATCATAAGGTTTATGGAGATGCTATAGCTATCCTTGCTGGAGATGCTCTTTTAACAAGAGCATTTGAAATGGTTTCCTTAAGAAGTCCAAAAGTTGATTCTAAAAGATTATTAAATGTTGTTGGCGAATTATCCTTAGTAGCAGGTGCTCCTGGATTGGTTGGTGGTCAGGTTGTTGACCTTGAATGTGAAGGTAAGAAAGTAGACTTGGAAACTCTTGAGTATATTCATTTACATAAAACTGGAGCATTACTAAAAGCATGTGTAAGAACAGGCGCAATGATTGCAGGTGCTGATGAAAAGTTACTTGCAGCCTTAACTAGTTACGCTGAGGGCATAGGACTAGCTTTTCAAATAATTGATGATATTCTTGACGTTACTGCAAGTAGCGAGACGTTGGGTAAAACTGCTGGTAAAGATATTCTGGCAGATAAAACTACTTATCCAAAATTACTTGGTTTAGAGGAATCAAAGAAAAGAGCTCTTAACTTGGTTAAAAAGGCAAAAGAAGCTATTATCCCATGGGGTGAAGATGCAAATTATTTGCTTTCTCTTGCTGACTTCATTACAAATCGAGATAGATAAATGATGAGTTAATATGACTGAAATATTAGAATTAATAAATAATAAACTACTTTTTTGGAGCTTAATTTCCTGTTTAACTGCACAAATTTTAAAGATAGTTTTTAACTTTTTTTCTGTAGGTGAAATTAGATTCGGTATCATTTTTGAAACTGGTGGTATGCCTTCAAGTCATTCTGCTTTAATTACTTCTTTAACTTCAGGATTAGGTATGGATTTGGGTTTTGATGATCCAATATTTGCTCTTGCTGTAGGCATTTCATTGATAGTTATGTATGATGCCAGTGGTGTAAGAAGATCTGCTGGATTGAATGCTAAGGAGATCAATAAATTATCAAAAACTATTGATAAAAAATCTTCTTTGAATTTAAAGGAAACATTAGGTCATTCAAAATTAGAAGTTATTGTTGGCAGTATTTTAGGACCTTTGATTTCCTTACCAGGCATATTTTTTATGGGCTCCCCTTCAAACATATTTTATTATATTTTTAATTAAAATTTCTTTTTTTGATTAGTTACCATATTCTCTAAAGCTCCTTTATTACTAGGTAAATGCAAATGTATCCAACTTGCATGCAGATTGTCATTTGACCATCCTTCTTTTTTATATCTTGTACCCCATGATTTAATTTTCCAGGGAGAGGAAAATAAAGGACTATAAAGTTTATCTTTTATTTGAGTTTCTATTTGCCAATAATGAAATTCGTGACCTCTTATTTGTTGATTTTTTTTAATTATTCTGGAATCTTTTTCCCCCTTTATATATCTATATCCTACGGATAAACCTCCTTTCTTTGCTTTAAAGGGAAGTATACCTGCCATATTATGAGAGAGGCCATTCTCATCTTCGATGGAATCTCCCAATAGCATCATTCCACCGCACTCTGCGTATATAAACTTTTTTTTATAAAACTCTCTCAAAGATTTTAAACTCCTTTTTGAGTTACTAATATGTTGAGCATATCTTTCGGGAAACCCTCCAGGAATTATTAATGAGTGAGCTTCTTTAGGAATCTCTTGATCATCATATATATTCCATGAAAGGAGGGGAATTCCAATCTCATTTAAATATTCCTTTGTTTCTGGATATTGAAAATGAAAAATCTTATCCCCCGCAATTGCTATCGGTTTGATATTAGAAAAGGGTTTTAAATTAATAGGATTATTTATGTAATTTTTTTTTGTTATTGGTTTAAGTAGATTTATGAAGATTGAAAAATCTAAATGTTTTTCTGCAAACTCAGCGAAATATTCAACATTAATTTTTGTTTTTAATTCTAAAGGTGAAATTAAACCAAGATTACTTCTACTTAAATTAATATTTTCATCAAATGGAAGAAATCCAATAATTTTGATAGGTTGGTTTTTAAAAACTTCTTTAATTAAATCTTTATGTCTATTAGAATTAACATTATTAAAAATAATTCCTTTTATATTTATTTTATTATCAAATTCTTGAAATCCTTTTAAAAGTGCAAGTAATGAACCTACTTGACCTTTAGCATTTACAATAAAAACTATTGGAAGAGATAAAATTCTTGCAACATTTGCAGTACTCGAATAATTTGTTGAACCTAATCCATCATATAAGCCCATTGCACCCTCAATTAAGGCTAAATCAAATTTATTGGATCGTTCATAAAATGAATTTTTAACCCATTCTTCTCCACTTAAAAAAATATCTAAATTACGGCACATTGGTTGCCCAATTGAACTTAATTGTTCCTGATCAAGATAATCAGGCCCAACTTTAAATGTTTGTAATTTTAAGCCTTTTGTATAAGCCCAACATGAGATTAATAACGATAACGTTGTTTTTCCAGCATCTGTTGATGGAGCAGATATAATACAAGACATATTATTTATTAGTAATTAATACTTTTATATATCAATGAGGCAGTTTTTATAGCTTCTTCAAATAAAGGGCTTGTACTACCTCTACTGCTAGCTAGTAATTTACTCACATCCGCTTCTGATGATAAAAATGAACTTGGAACAACTTCCTCAATAAGTTGCATATCAGCCATCCCGCCAGCTTCTAATCTCATACACTCTGCAGATTCTGAACCGAGAATAATGCATGTATTTTTTTGTGGATCATTGCTTATTTGGGAAATCAATCTTAAGCCAATAACTTGACCTGAGTGGATACTTGGATTGCCAACTGGTAATGGATTGATAGCAGTTGAAACTTGTTCTCCATTATTCCTTTTAAATCTAATAATTAATGAATCATATTTATAAGATGTTTTAAGGAAAATCCAACCTAATTTAGAGCTTATCCAAGATATTAAGAATAAAGCTTGAATAATATGATCTCCTTCAATATCTACATCAACTTGTGAAATATGATCGAGTAAAGTTCTTCGAGGTGGGGGATCAAATATCATAGCAAGTGATTCTCTCCAACTTTTAAGTCGCAACCAATTTAAATCATTAATAGATTTCTCATAAGTCAAAGCATTGCTAAGGATATCAATACATCTTTTTGATGAACCATTAGCTGTATCGATAATTAATCTTTTACCACTCTCGATGAAATAGTCAAATATTTTTGGAGAGTCATCTAAGCTACTATTCCACCAAAGCCAGGCGGGAAGATCATGTATAGCTAATTCATCGACGATATTTAACCCCCTCTTTAATATAGAATCTGCACCACCTCTAACTACAACAAGATCTCCACAAATGGTTTGATCTTTATTTTCTTCATTCAGTGGGCAATAAGCCGATACGAAAGTTTTAATCTCAGAATTATCAGAAAATGTTGGAGCGAGAGTTATTAATCTTCTTGGATTAAGAGTACTAATTGATGCTTCAAAAAATTGCCCACGAAGATCATCTGTGCAATTATCAGTTACATCGACTTTAATTAAGTCAAATAAATCTTGACTGTTTAGGGATGTTGACAAAGGCAATCCATTTTTTAATATTAAACTCTTAGCTGCATTTATGATCTCCTCGCTTAAGTTTCCAGTTATAGGTCCTTTTATTAAATTATTTTTAACTAATCTTTGCTCAAGCCAAGAAGGTTGCCAAACAATTAAAGAAAAAGTATTTGCACCTGCATTATCTTCTCCTTCAGAAATCCATAGTTTATTTAAATAATTAGATATTTCTGCAGAAGGTAGTTCTAAAGGGGTTTGGAGAGTCAGTTGAGGTTTCATTTTTAATTTAGGGTCTACGCCAAAAGATATTATCTTTTGATAGCAATTGATCAGATTCGGAAGGGCCCCAAGTTTTTGATTCGTATTTATGAATAGGAAGTTTCCAAGGAGCGTTTTCCATTAATTCAATAAGAGGGGTATATAATTTCCAAGCCGCTTCAACTTCGTCACTTCTAGTAAATAAAGTTGGATCACCTAACATCGAATCTGCTAATAATCGTACATAACCTTCATCGGAGGGTTCCCCAAAAGATTCATCATAAGAAAATTCCATTTCAACTGGCCTTGATCTCATTCCAGAACCTGGAGATTTTACTTCAAATTTAAAAGTTGCTCCTTCATTTGGTTGAATCCTAATAACTAATTGATTTGGAGTTGGATTTATAATTGTTGACTCAAATAAATGTACAGGTACATCTTTAAAAGTTAAAACAATTTCACCTAATCTTTTTGGTAACCTTTTGCCTGTTCTTAAATAAAATGGGACTCCTTGCCATCTCCAATTATCTATAAAAACTTTGGTAGCGATATATGTTTCTGTTGTGCTATTAGGATAAACTCCTGGCTCTTCACGATATCCTCTTAAAGGATTAGCATCATTACCTCCCTCCTGATATTGTCCTCTTATACAACATCGCCAAGGCTCTTCTTCCTCTGCAAGTTTGGTCGCCTGGAGTACTTTGGCTTTTTCATCCCTTATCGCTTCAGGATCAAATCTACCAGGAGGCTCCATAGAAATAACCGCAAGCATTTGCGTTAAATGATTTTGAAGCATATCTCTGAGAGCTCCTGAAGTCTCATAATAACCAGCTCTATCTTCAACTCCTACAGTCTCTGAGGATGTTATTTGAATATTTGAAATATAATTTCTATTCCAAATTGGTTCAAATATTGTATTGGCAAATCTTAGTACAAGAATATTTTGAACAGTTTCTTTACCTAAGTAATGATCAATTCTATAAATTTGACTTTCATCAGCACAACTTTGTACGATTTTATTTAGCTTTCTAGCACTGGAATAATCTCTCCCAAAAGGTTTTTCTATTACAATCCTACTTTTTGCTGGATCCTCCAATAAACCAGCTTGTTTTAAGGCTTTGCAACCACTCCCATAAAAATTTGGTGATACAGAGAGATAAAATGTTTTATTCCCATGAGTAGCTTGTAACTTATCAATAGTAATTAATCTTTTGGCAAGCCTCTCTAAATGTAATTCTTGTTGAAGATCAACAGGTTCATAAAATAAATATTTTAAAAACTGATTCCATTCACTTTTATTCTTAGAAATTATCTTCTCAAGTTTTATACTCATTTTATCTTTAAACTCTTGATCATTCCATGGTCTTCTCGCACATCCAACAATTGCAAATTCACTCGGAATCCTTCTTTGGAGATAAAGCTCAAATAAAGCTGGTATAAGTTTTCTATGAGTAAGATCTCCACTTGCTCCGAAAATTACTAGACATTGGGGAGGAATAACTCTTTCTTGACGCAATCCAAGCCTTAATGGATTACTTATTGAAGATTGCATATTTACTTTGATCTTATATATATAAAATCATCAATTTTTTGGGCTAATGCTATGTAATGTGTCTAAATCAAAAAGTAAAAAATATAGTATTAGTATGTTTCAACATGCCATCTTCCTGCCTTTCTAAGCTGTGGTCTTAATTCTGACCAGTTAAGGCCTTTCTCCTGTGCAGCTTTTGTCATCGCTTCATCGATGCCAGGTTCCATACCTTTTAACCCACAAAGATAAATATGAGTTTTTTCATCTTCGATCATATTAAAAAGTTCATTAGCTGATTCGGTGACTCTGTCTTGAATATACATTCTTCCACCTTTAGAATTTTGTTGTTCACGACTTATAGCTTTTGTATATTTAAAATTATCAGGATATTTTGCTAAATATTTTTGTAAATCTTCTTCGTATAATAAGTTGGCTGATTTAGGAGCTCCCATAAATAGCCAAGCTTTTCCCCTAAAATTCCAATTATTTTTTTCTCTTTCAGAAGGTTCAAACATTCTTCTCAAATAAGCTCTCATAGGAGCTATGCCTGTGCCAGTAGCAAGCATAACAATGTTTGCTTCTTCATCGTCGGGGAGGAGCATCTCTTTGCCAACAGGTCCGGTAATCTTAACTTTATCTCCAGGTTTAATATCACATAGATAAGTTGAACAAACTCCATTAATAGTCTGACCCTCTTTTTCATATTGTAGTTGCCTAACGCAAAGTGAGACTGTATTTCCTTCAAAATTATCACCATGTCTAGTACTCGCAATAGAATACAATCTTAATTTATGAGGCTTACCATTAGCATCTTCCCCATCAGCCATAATTCCAATACTTTGTCCCTCAACATAATTCAAAAATGGATCCCCACCAGATAAATCAAATGTAATGTGATTTACTCTTCCGATAGCTCCATCTTTTAGGAGACTATAGTTTTCTATAACAGTTCCAGTGAAAGGTGTCTTTGGCCTATAAGTATTTACGGGAACATCAGCGTGTTTCATTTTATTTAAAGTCTTTGGATCAATTTTAGTGTTTTCTTTACCCTTTGGAGATACTGTTTCTATTTCTGAACTTAATGAGGAAGAAGAATTTGATTTTGGTATGTTTTCACTAACTTTATTTTCAACCTTTTTAACTTCATTTACTTTACTTTCAACCTTTTTAACTTCATTTACTTTATTTTCAACCTTTTTAACTTCCCTAGCTTTATTTTCAACCTTTTTAACTTCACTAACTTTGTTTGCAACTTTATTAATCGCAGGTTTTTCTGCTACTTTTGCTTTCGGTTTTGCGATTGGTTTGGCTTTAGCAGGATTATTGGCTTTTTCAAAATTATTCCTTCTTTTATTAAAATAACTATTAATAAACCAAAAAATACCTATTATTATTGGTATGTGAGCTAGTCCACCTGCAATAACTCTTGCTTCCGAGTAGGCCATTTTGTAAATTACTTTTATAAGACGATATCAAGTTGTACACAAAAATGTATTTAATTTACATAAATGGTTACGTTTTGAGATCGTAATAAATTAATAAAATTAGTTTTTTTTAACAAATTTATTTAATTTTATGAGTATAGTTACCTAATAATAATTTTCTTAAAAAAGAGATTTGTTAATGAAGCTTTCTGAAGAATCAATAAATAAAGATCAAATTAATGATTTTAAGACAATAGAGCAAACGATGGAAAAGTTATCTGACGGGGCCAGAAGACTTGCCGCTCAATTAACTACAACTGCTTCTTTTAAGTCTCTCTGGTCAGTATTAACAGATTATGATCGTTTAAATCTTTTTATACCTAATCTTTTATCAAGCAAGAAAATTTTTAGTAACGAAACTAATTTGCATGTAAGACAAGTTGGCTCACAAGATTTCTTAGGTCTAAAATTTTCAGCTGAAGTATTATTGGATTTGTATGAAGAAAAAGATAATGGCTTAATAAAATTTAATTTAATAAAGGGTGATTTTAGAAAATTTGAAGGTTATTGGAAAATTCAATCAATAGCTAATTCAGGCAAAAATTCTTTAATCTATGATTTAACTGTAAAAGGATGTCAGTGGATGCCTATAGGAATGATAGAAAAAAGATTAAAAAGAGACCTCAGTGAAAATTTAATAGCTGTTGAGAGACAAGCTAAACTAGTTAGTTAATCTTAATTTATAGCCCCAAGGGGATTCGAACCCCTGTCGCCTCCGTGAAAGGGAGGTGTCCTAGGCCTCTAGACGATGGGGCCAAGGTCAATATAATATTACCTATTAAAAAATTAAGAGTAAAGCTAGCCTTTCGTCAAGTCTTGTTGAGCTTTATTTTGACCTTGCCACACAGGTACTGTGAAATGGAAACATGAACCCTTGTTAAGTTCTGATACCACCCATATTCTGCCACCATGTACTTCAACAATTCTTCTGCAAACTGAAAGTCCAATTCCAAATCCTGATGTTCCTTCAGAAGTTTGTGGCAGCCTTACTTTATCTAAGAATATTCTTTCTTGCTCATTTTTTGGTATTCCTGGACCTTTGTCACAAATTGTGACCTCAACCCATTGATTAGTTTTATGGATCATTGTTATTTTTATTGATCCAGAGTCTTCAGAAAACTTTAATGCATTTTCAATTAAATTTAAAAAAACTTGTCTCATTCTCCTTTGATCAGCATAAACACTTGGTAGATCAGAAGGAATATCTGTATCAATTACAATTTTTCTTAATCTCCAGAATTTTTCTAACTCGAGAATTGCTTCAGCTGAAATATTACCCAAATCTATTTTTTGAGGATTGAAAAGAGCTTCCCATCTTGTCGTCCCTACTTCTAAAAGATCTTGAGATAAAAGTTCAATTTCTTCAAGTCTTCTTTTTATTACCTCTTGTAATTTTTTTAAATTAATTTGACCAAGTTTTTGACTTTGTACAGCTAAAGTTGCAGCTGTAAGTGGTGTTCTAAGTTCATGAGCTACCATTCTAAGTAATCTTTCCTGAGACTCGATCCTTTTTGTTAAGGTCTCATTCTCCTGGCGTAAAACAAGTAATTCATCTTCTAGAAGTATTTCTTTTTGAGTCCTAATACTATCTATTTTGGAGGCTTGAATGTTTATTCCAAGATTTTTGATTAAACCTTCTTGTTTCCATCTTGGAAGCCATGTTTTAAGTTGTGAAAAAATGTTACTACCAGCAAATATTTGTTTTGGATTCGGAGAAATTTTGATCAATGCAGGAATAGCAACTAATCTATGTAGCTCTAAAAGTTCAGGCTGTTCAGTTGGATCTGAAATTTGTAATGATATCTTAAATTCGCAATTATCGCTCTCTAAATAATCAACTAGAGACTTTAAATCCCCTCTAGAGAGATGGCTTCTAGCTGCAACCAATATTAATTTTAGTTCTTTTTTATCATCCAATAGTATTTAAGGAGGTGTTGAAAAGCTGTCAATGCTTATAAACACCTTAAGATATTTATACTAATTCTACAGATAAGCTATGAAATAGATAGAGCATATTTGTAAATGATAGCTATTAATTCAAATAATAAATTAAAATATGGATCATTTGATTCCCCAGAGGTGACAATAAATAGCAATCTGAGACGGTGGTTCAAAAGAAATATTGGTTTATGGAATTCACAGAGAATATATTTTTTAAAAGATAAGAACAAAAATTACAATATTTGCATGAATTTAAAAATTGAAAGTCTTGAAAGCAAAAATGCATGGGAATCTCACTATAAATTTACTTGGAACCCGTCCGATAAATATTCTTTTTTTGAAGATAATCCTGAATTTAAAGAAAAAGGGGTTATGAAAGCATATCTGCAAGGTCATCAATTAATTAGAGAAAATTTTTATTTAAGTGATAAAAAAGGTATTTCAAATATAAAACAAGTTGATGAGCACGAAATGATTTTTGAATCAACTTATGATAATTGGTATATTCTTGAACATACAAGACTTCTTGATATGGATAAATTGAGATTTAGAGTAATATATTCTTGGAATGAAAATAATTTAAAAATAGTCGAAAGTCATCATGAAACAAGGATAATGTAATGATTGAAAAATTATAATAAAATATGAGAATTTTAAATGTTAGCTTTATAATAAAAAAACAAATGAAAATTAGGTCTAAATTCTTTGAAATTATTTAAAATACTATTCTTCCCAATATTCTTATCTGGTTTAATCTTGGATGTAAATTTATTTAATCAAGAAATGCATGCAAATAAGAAACTTAAACCTGCGATGGAAGAAGATCTTTACTTATACAAAGGGATGGGAGCCTCCTATCTTTGTATAGCTTCTAAAGCTGGTATAGATTTTCCAAAAGCTATTGGAGTCGCTACAGCTACTTACGTGCAGGTTTTAGAGGGTAAACATGGTGGACAAATAAAAGAATTGGGAGACATTAAATTAGAAAGAGAAAAGCTATTCGCAGGAGCTGAATTTCAAATTGTTGAGACAGCATTAAATTATTGTCCAGATAGTATTCCCGAAGATATAACAAAAAAAGTTAATAAAATAATAACTGAAAACCAGCCTGCAAAAAAGAATAAAAAGAAAAATAAGTAGAACCTATCTAAACATAGAACTAACAGAACTTTCTTCGTGAATCCTCCAAATAGCTTCACCTAGCATATTAGCTACTGATAAAACTTTTAATTGTGGGAAATATTCTTTTTGGGATACTGGAATGCTGTTGGTTACAATTACTTGTTCAAATAAATTTTTGACACTAAGTCTCTCATGAGAAGGAGGTGAAAAAACTGCATGAGAAGCACATGCAAAAACTTTTTCTGCCCCCTCTTTAATTAACAAATTAGCACCAGAACATATAGTTCCTCCTGTATCAATCATGTCATCTATTAGAATCGCTGTTTTCCCTTTTACTTCACCAATTACAGTTAAACTTTCAGAAATATTATGAGCGGATCTCCTTTTATCAATAATTGCTAAAGGGGCATCTTTCATAAGTTTTGCGAAAGCTCTAGCTCTGGCAACTCCTCCAACATCAGGAGAAACTACAACTACTTCTCTTAGATTTAAAGACTCTAAATAATCAATTAAAACTGGTGAACCATAAATGTGATCACACGGTATATCAAAGTAACCTTGTATCTGAGCAGAATGTAAGTCCATTGCTAAAACCCTATCAACTCCTGATTTCTCTAATAAATTAGCGGTTAATTTTGCTGTGATAGATTCTCTCCCTGAGGTCTTTCTATCTGCTCTTGCATATCCAAAATAAGGTATTACTGCTGTTATTTGCCTCGCTGAGGCTCTTTTGCAGGCATCAACCATTATCATTAGTTCCATCAAACTATCATTTACTGGAGCACATGTTGGTTGTATGAGGAATACATCACAGCCTCTTATAGATTGTTGAATTTGAACATAAAGTTCACCATCAGCAAATCTTTTTGAAATTAGAGGCACATTTTTAATACCTAAATAAGTTGCAATTTCATTTGCTAAGTTAGGATTAGAGGTCCCACTAACTAGTCTAAGTCGACTATTATTTAAATTAAAGTTTGGCTGATCGCTTTGCACTGCCGTGATAAAACTTGTCACGAAATTTGCAATTTAAAGTACACATTAGTATGGTAGTCTTTATTGCGAGATTGTCACAAGTTATTTATTACTTAGGTTAAAAACTTCACAACTATATAAAAATTCTTTATTTTTTCAAAATTTTTGAAATTTAGTAAAACTTTTTATAAAGTTGATCATAAAGTTTGTTTACTTAAACTATTTTAGATATTTTAAAAAAAGGGGTATTTAAAAATAAATTTAGTGTTTTTTAAACTATTAAATAAACATAAGTATGTTTTTAAATTTTGATCCATTAAAAAAATACTCTGGAATTCTTGTTCATCCAACAAGTCTTCCTGGAGGAAGTTATTGCGGAACTTTTGGCAATTCTGTAAAAGATTGGATTGAAATCTTATCGATTTATAAAATTAATACTTGGCAATTTTTACCTCTTTCCCCCACTGATTCAATGGGGTCTCCCTATAGTTCCCCATCAAGTTTTGCTCTTAATCCCTGGTTCTTAGATGTTGATGAATTAATAAAGAGTAATTATATTAAAGAGTCGCATAAAGCTAAAAATTTTCAATTAGATGCTGAAAATTTAAATATTTTTGAATTTAAGGTTGCTGATGAATTATCAAAAATTATTGGAAATCTTTTGTTTGATTCATGGGAATTACAATCTTTTGATAAAAAAAATCAATTTTACACGTGGTGTGAAAATAATACTTGGGTTAATGAATTTTCTGTGTTTATGACTCTTAAAGAGGAATTCGATTTTTCTGCATGGTGGAATTGGCCAGAAGAATTTAAATATAAAAATAAGTTAGCAATTGAAAAATGGGAAAAAAACAATTCAAAACCTATCCTAAAAAGTAAATTAATTCAATGGCATTTAAATAGGCAATGGTTAAAATTAAAAAAATTTGCAGAAAAAAAGAGAGTAAGGTTGATTGGTGATTTACCCTTTTATGTCTCTAAAGATAGTGTGGATGTTTGGAGTAATAAGTCTTTATTTTCGATATCGCCAAATGGAGAATTGTATTTTCAGAGTGGAGTCCCTCCTGATTACTTTTCTTCAACTGGGCAACTTTGGGGCACACCAGTATATTCATGGGATAAACATAAGGAAACAGATTTTGAATGGTGGAAGAAAAGGTTCAAAAGACAGTTTGAATTAGTAGATATTTTAAGATTAGATCACTTTCGTGCATTAGCAGGCTATTGGAGGATAGAGGGAAAAGCTAAAGATGCAATAAAGGGGAATTGGATTAATTCTCCAGGTAAAGAGTTACTAACTTCTTTACAGAATTCTTTAAATGTTGAAAATTTACCGATCATTGCAGAAGATTTAGGAATAATAAATCAAGATGTTATCGATTTAAGGAGACAATTTGGATTGCCTGGAATGAAAATATTGCAATTTGCATTTGATGGAAATGAAGATAATCCTTATTTACCCAAAAATATTCATGGAAATAATTGGGTGGTTTATACAGGGACTCATGATAACTCTACAACTGTGTCTTGGTGGAATGACTTAGACAAAGAAATAAAAGAAAACATTCAAAAAGAATTCTCATTTGGGAATGATCCGTCTTGGGAATTGATAAAATTAGGAATGAAAACTAGGGCTAATTTATTTATTGCACCAATTCAAGATATTTTATGCTTGGATGACTCCAGTAGAATAAATAAACCTGGGACTACAAAAAATAATTGGAAATGGAAAATTAATACATCACTTTCAGAGATTAAACCATTCATGAAAAAGTATAGTGAACTTGGTGCAAAATACGAAAGATTATGATTTTAATATTTAACTACTTTTCCTCTCTATATATTTAAATTCAATTACTCTATTATTTAAAAAATAACTATTAAGCACAAATATTGAAATTATTATCAGAAATAGATAGATAAAACTACCTTGCCAAGAATTGAAAAGATCAATTTTAGTAAATGTAAAATTTCTTTTTATTCTTTTATTAGTTGGAATATATTCCTTTTTAATTAATTTAATAAGTTTTAATTTCTCTAGAGATAGACATTCTTCTAATTTTAAAAGTATTGACCTTGTAAAAGGATATGGTGGTATTAATTCTTTTACATTATTCTCTATTCCTAAAATTGTCGATATAGGTATTTTTGAGATGAATGATAAATCTTCAATAGATAAATTTTTTTTAACTCTACTTTCCTTGATGATAGTCCCAATATTTATATAAGGGTCCACAGATTTATCTTTATTATTTTTTCTCTTCAATGTTTTAAATTTTATAAAATTAGAAATTTTCACTTAATATCCTCAAAATTAAGAGTTTTTATTAATTCATTTATAAATCACTTAATAAGAGATTCTTTTTTCTATTATTTTAATTAGTAATGTTAATAATACGAAATTAATTATATAAACTAAACATTTAGCTATACTGGAGAAATTATTTTCTTCACTGCATTTTTAGCTAATTTTAAAGGGCTAAATGTATCAGTAAGCAGAGTGAATAATTTTTCTGCATCATTTAATTCAATTTTATCATTTTTTATTAGACTTAGTAAGAGGTTTTTTCTTACTTCTGATCCCTTGTTGCTGACAAATAACTTTAGGCTTGCATTTGCTACTGGTATTAAATCAGCATTAATATCTACAGAATCTTTAAAAAGAATATTTAAAAGGCTTTCTAATTTATCAACTTGAATTCTCCCATTCTTATCAAAAATTACTTCAAGTAATATATCAACAATTTCATCTGAATTATCTGTTAAAAGTTTCTTCGCAATGTATGGATAGGCTATACTCACAATTTTAAACTCAGGGTCTAGTCTAAGAGCTAAGCCTTCCTGGCTAACAACTGCTCTAATTATTAGTGCAAATCTACTAGGGACTCTAAAAGGATAATCATACATTAATTTTGAAAATTTATCCGTGATCTCTTTAAAATTAAAATTTCCTACCTCTTTACCAAGAGAATCTCCTAATACTTCTTTAAGAGGTTTAACTAGTGACTCAAGATCTTGATCTTCACTTAAGAAACCTAATTTTTGGAAGTCTTTTGCTAACAATAGAAACTCATTATTTATTAGATGAACGATAGCTTTAATTAGGGTTAATCTATCAAAATCAGAAATGGAATCCATCATCCCAAAATCAACATAAGCAATATTCCCATTATTTTGATCCCCACCTTTAAGAGCAAACATATTCCCAGGATGAGGATCTGCATGAAAATATCCATGTTCAAAGAGTTGTTGAAGGCCGCTAATAACCCCCGTTCTAATAAAAGAAGATGGTATTAATCTGTTCTGTTCAATTTCTTTGCGGTCCTTTAATTTAACCCCTTCTATCCAAGATGTAGTGATTACTTTTTTTGAAGAAAAAGATTTTTCTACTTTTGGGATGATGACTTGTGGATTATTTTTAAATAATTTTGCAAATCTTTCTGCATTAATTGCTTCTTTCTCATAATTAATCTCTTCGAACAAAGCCCTGCCAAATTCATCGATTATTTCTCCAATCCCTACCCCTATATTTAAAGGTAAAAAAGGAGCTAAAAAGTTTGCTAGTAATTTTAAAATAACAACATCTCTTCTTATTATAAATTCTAAATTTGGCCTTTGAACCTTAACTGCAACATAATAATTACCATTTACCTTGGCTTTATAAACTTGTCCAAGACTTGCTGAAGCTATTGGTTTATTAGGAAATTCATCAAATAAAATGTTTACTGGAGAACCAAGTTCTTTTTCTACGATTTTTAAAGCGATTTTATGCTCAAATGGTGGTAAATTATCTTGTAAATTTGTTAGCTCAGTAAGCCAATCTTGTCTAACTAAATCTGGTCTTGTAGATAACGCCTGTCCAAGTTTTATATAACAGGGTCCTAAATCAGTTATTACGTTAAAAAGATATTTTGAGAGGTCTTTTTGAACTTTTTTATCTTTACTTGAACCTTGAAATAATAATCTTAATGTAAAGAAAAAAATAGTTAAAAGTATATAAATAACTCTAGGGATTAGTATCCATGGTCGTAATAAAAGCCAAATGAGATTTTTGTTTGGAGTATATTGCATTTCTGAATCATTCATTTGATTAACGATAGCGAAAAGAGCAAATAATCTTTACATCAATTCTATAAGAGTCAAAATTACTTTATGAGTATTTCATCTTTTCTAAGAAAAAAGTTTTCTAGATCTCTCTTTTTCCCCTCGCATAATAGAGGTAAAGCTCTTCCAAAAAAATTAGTTCAATTGCTATATGAAGATCCTGGTGTTTGGGACCTTCCTGAATTACCTGAGCTTGGATCTCTGTTTTCTGATTTTGGTTTAATTAAAGATTCTCAAGATTATTTTGCAAGAAAATTTGCTGTTAATAGTTGTTGGTTTGGAGTAAATGGTGCATCAGGATTATTACAATCGTCAATTCTATCAATGGCTAATTCAGGAGAATATATTCTGCTACCAAGGAATATCCATATTTCTGTTATCAAAATTTGTATTGTTGCAAATATAATTCCTATATTTTTTGATCTTGAGTTTTCAGATATTACTGGTCAATATTTGCCAATTAAAAAAGAATGGCTTAAAAAAATATTAAATAACAATTTGCTAAATAATATTAAAATAGCTGGAATCGTTTTAGTTAATCCCCATTATCAAGGTTATTCCTGTGAAATTGAAGCTTTAGTTGAACTTTGTCATCGATTTGAAATTCCTGTTCTTGTGGATGAAGCACATGGATCTTACTTTTTATTTTGCGAAAATTCTGATCTACCAAATTCAGCTGTTAATGCTAAAGCTGACTTGGTAGTTCATTCTTTGCATAAATCACTTAATGGATTAACTCAGACTGCTATGTTGTGGCATCAAGGTGACATTATTGATAAAAGTAATCTAGCTAGAAAGATTAATTTACTTCAAACTACAAGTCCAAATTCTTTACTTTTAGCTTCTTGCGAAGAATCTCTTAAAGATTGGTTGGAAAAAGATAGTCTTGAAAAATACAAAAAAAGGATAAGTGAAGCAAAAAATATTTACAGTGAACTTGTTTCGAAAGATGTACCACTGATAAAAACAGATGATCCATTAAAAATTGTCTTAAATACTGGTTCTTATGGAATTGATGGTTTTACTGCAGATAAGTTTTTTTACAAAAAAGGAATTATTTCTGAATTACCAGAAATGATGACTGTGACTTTTTGTTTAGGATTTGTGGAACAAAGAAATTTTATCGATATGTTTGAAAATTTATGGAAAAGTTTACTTTCATCAATAATTGAAAGAAAGGAACTTAAACCAATTAAACCGCCATTTAGTTTAATTCAAATTCCAGAAATACCTCCTTCAGAAGCTTTGCTAAAAGATATTCAGAAAGTAAGTCTTCATCAATCAATTGGCAAGATTTCTGCTGATATTATTTGCCCCTATCCTCCAGGAATACCTCTAGCTATCCCTGGAGAAAGGATTGAAAAAGAGAGAGTTGATTGGTTGATTAAACAAGGATTAATGGGAGAAAACCTGTTAGATTTTTATATAAACGTACTTAACACTTAAAAAATATTTTATGAGATTTAAAAGTGGTTTAATTATTGGTGTCTTTGGTCTTGTAGTTGTAGTCCTTGGTGATTTCTATTTTGCTATTGGTATTACTGTCCTCACTTATTTGGCTTTATTAGAGTTATTTAGAATGGCAGAATTTACTGGTATTAAGCCTGCAACAAAAACTACGTTGTTTTCATGCTTCATTCTCATTATTTCAACTTATCTTGAATTAAAAGGAATAATTGGGGAAGAGATCTCAAATGCAATTTTGCCAATTTCTTCAATTGGTATATGTACATGGTTATTACTTCAGCCAAAGCCAGGTAAAATTTCTGATATTGCAACTTCTATTTTTGGTTTGTTTTATTTAGGTTTTTTACCGAGTTATTGGATAAGATTAAGGGAATTAGATTCTATTTTTATAAGTTCAAAATATGAAGGGAACGGATTCTCTGACTTAGGATATATTTCTGGATTTAATATAACTTTAATTTCATGCTTGATTATTGTTTCTAGTGATATTGGTTCTTATATTTTCGGTAAAATTTTTGGAAAAAAATCTCTTTCACCTATATCTCCCAGTAAAACAGTTGAAGGTTTAATAGGAGGTATATTTTGCTCTGTTTCAACAGGAATTATTTTTAGTTATCTATTTAATTGGAATAATTATTTTCTCATAGGAACTTTATTTGGAATAATAATTTCTTTGATGGCTCTAGTAGGAGATTTAATTGAATCAATGATGAAAAGGGATGCTAAATTAAAAGATTCTGGTAATTTATTGCCAGGGCATGGTGGAATACTTGATAGAATAGATAGTTATATTTTTACACCATCATTAATATATTATTTTATTATCTTTCTTGATTTATTGAGGGGCATAACTAATTGAATATTATTTTTGAACTTAATTCAAGTTCGATGTAATTCTCATGAAAAATTAAATTCTTTACAATAATATTCTTATCATTTAATATTAAAAGTTTTTCTTGATTAATATTATTTACCAGTAAAATACTATCTTAATATACATCAAAGTATAAGACATATTCTTATTAGGAAATCCATCTGAGCTAATGAAGTAAATTAATTGATTATTAATTTCGATACTCTGAAAACTCGTTAAAACAATTGATTCTATTGAAGTTTTTAACTTTTCCCATTTAATATCAAATAAGGTTTTATTTATATTATCTTTGGTTAGTTTCATATATATTGAGGGAAAAATTTTTTGAAGAAAATTACTTTATTATTAAATGCGAATCTTATAAATAAATCTCTTATATTACTGTTTATATTACTTATATTAATTTTATTAAAAATTATACTTTCTGCTTTTATATGTAATTCGTCTATTATTCAGCTTAATTTATTATTTTTACTTACTATTTGGATATCTTTAATTATTATGTCCTCGCATATAATTTTTAATGTAGTTTTAATTCCTAATCTAATTAATTTAGGAATCATATTCTTTAATTGAGTAAAAAATCTAGTATCATTTTTTCGGTAAGTTGTGGTAAATCTAAGTGTGGAAGATGTCCGCAGTTCTTAAGTTTTACTAAATTTAAATTATTTATCTTTTGAAATTTATTTAATTCACCAATACCAAGTATCTTATCATTTTCTCCACATATTGTTTTTATTTTGATATTTTGTAAGTTTTTATAAGTTCCTCCGAAACCTCCACTTTTAGCAAAGCATGCTAAGGAGTTTCGCCATCCTTTACAACCTAAATGTATAGATGCTATTTGTTCTTCAGCGACCCCAACGCTTTTATCAGGAGAAGCAAAAGCTTGGCGACAAAGATTCTTCCTCACTGTCGGCAAACCAAGAAATGCCGCACCCATTTGGTTAAAGGGCCTGGGTATTTTTTTTGGTTTTGTAAATAAACCTGCTGGGGACAAAAGTACCATTTTATTTATATCTCCCTTTATTTTTTTTGTTAAAGAAAACGCAACTGAACCTCCCATAGATGCTCCAAGAATATTAATTTTTTTATTAATTTCTAATTTATTTATTATGTCAGTTAAATTCAAAATTATATTTTCAGAATTATAATTTATGCCTGATATTCTTGGGGAGAATCCAAATCCTAATAAATCAGGGATAATTAATTTAAATTTATTTTTTAATAAGGGATATATCCTTCTGAACTCTAAAAAACTACTATCAAAACCATGTAGACACAATAAAGGAGGACCTTCACCTCCAATTACTACTGGAAACTTTGATGCACCCCATCTTTTTTCTAATTGTAACCAATGTAAATCTTCAGTTATGTTTTTCCCTAAAGGATCAATTATCGAATTCTTTAATTTCATAAAATAGTCAAAGTTAGAGCTATTTATATCTTTCTCAATATATGAATTCAAAATAATTTAAATTGTTATCTTCTCTGATTCAAATTTTGAGATTACGTGAATAATATCTTCTTTTGAAAATTCAAAAGGAAGAAAATGTATTTCAGATTCTTTTCTGCATGTGAAAGAAGCTATTTTTAGAAGATTATCATTTTCAAAAACGTTAATACCAAGTTCTAAAATAGTGGTTGGTAAATTTAATTTTCTCATGAATTTAACTAATTGATTTATAGATTGATTTGCTAATTTATTATTATTTTTGCTTTCTTCTAATCTTAATTGGATTAGGATCCCAACTCCCACAATCTCACCATGTAGTGGTTGCTTACTTGAAGCTATTTGTGTAATTGCATTATGAATAGCATGTGCTGCGGCTGTTCTACATTTTTCTCCACCAATGCCCCCAATAAGGCCAGCTGTTAGACAATTTGCTTCCACTACATTACACCATGCTAGATTATCTTCTGATTGATTGTTATAGGCATCTTCACCTTGAATAAATAATTGATCTCTTAGAACTCGCGAAATTTGTATGGCATGTTGAATAATGCCATCATTATTTAAGGAACTTGTAATAGATGATTCATACCATTTTGCTAATGAATCAGCTATTCCACTAGATAATGTTTTTTTAGGAGCTGAATTTATAAAAGAATGATCGCAAACTAATATTTCTGGACAAGATTTAAGTTTTATATCTTTAACAAATTTTCCATCGGCAGTATAAATATTTCCTAAGGCTGTCCAGCCTGCACATGTTGAAGCACTTAAAGGAACTGTAATGCATGGCACTGAGAGATATTCTGCTAATAGCTTACCTGCATCTAAAACTTTCCCACCACCTGCAGTAATAATTGAATCGCATTTATGCTCAATTGCAAGATTATAAATTCTTTTTAAATCCTTTTCGCAGCAATCAAATTCTAATTCAGAATTATAAACTTTCAGATTTAATTGGCTTAAATCTTTAGACATTAGTGATCTTATAGATCTTGTTATATAACTTCTTCCTAGAAGCAGAGGAGATTTACAGATCCTTACGATTTCCGGTAAAGATTTTTTCCATGCATTTTTACCTCTAATAACTTTATCTGGAGAGATTATCTGCATTTAGCTATTTCTAATTAAAAATTAGCTCCAGCAAGCTCTTGAGGTGACTCTTCAGGTGAGATCTTTACCGTAACTTTTTTATTTTCATCCACATCAACCAGGGCTAAATCTCCATCTTTAATTCGACCTGAAAGGACTTCTTCAGCAAGACTATCTTCGAGCAACCTCATTACGGCCCTTCTAAGAGGTCTTGCTCCATATGAAGGATTATACCCTTCTTCTACGAGTCTTTCTTTGAATGCATCTGTTACGGTTAATTTTATGCCTTTTTCATTAATTCTAGAAAAAACTTCTTTTAGCATTATTTCTGCAATGTCTTTAACTTCATCTTTTGTTAATTGCCTGAAAACAATTATTTCATCTAATCTATTTAAAAATTCAGGTCTAAAATATTGTTTTAACTCTTCATTAACTAGAGATTTAATACGGTTGTATTGACTATCCTCAACAGATTCTCCTGAAAATTCAAAGCCAAGACCTCCTCCACCTTTTTCAATAACTTTTGAACCAATATTAGATGTCATTATCAATAATGTGTTCTTAAAGTCAACTGTTCTTCCTTTGGAGTCAGTAAGTCTACCTTCCTCAAGTAATTGTAATAGTAAGTTAAATACGTCAGGATGAGCTTTCTCAACTTCATCGAATAAAACTACTGTGTATGGCCTTCTTCTAACGGCTTCTGTTAATTGTCCTCCTTCGTTAAAACCTACATAACCTGGAGGAGATCCTATTAGTTTACTTACAGTGTGTCTTTCCATAAATTCAGACATATCTAGTCTTATCATTGCATCTTCACTTCCAAAGAAATAAGAAGCAAGTGCTTTGGTTAATTCTGTTTTACCAACTCCAGTAGGTCCAGAAAAAATAAAACTTGCAATTGGCCTATTTGGATTTTTCAAACCAACTCTTGCACGTCTAATTGCTCTTGATACAGCTTTGACTGCTTCATCTTGACCTATAAGCCTTTTATGAAGAGTGTCTTCCATATTAAGAAGTTTTACTGACTCAGTTTCAGTTAATTTCTGAACAGGTACTCCTGTCCAAGAAGCAACTATGTGAGCAACATCTTCTTCACTTACAACAGGATTTTGATCAACATTGAGTGAAACTTCTGAAGGATTATCATCTTTAGAAACATTGCTTTCGCTTTGATTTTCTTTCTTGTTTTCTAATAATTCCTTTATTTTAGAAGATAATTCAATCTCCTTTTCCCTTAATTGTCCTGCTTGATCAAAATTTTGTTCTCTAACAGATTCCTCTTTTTGTTTCTGGATCTCTCTTAATTCTTTATCAATTTGTTTAGCCTCAGGAGGAAGTTTTGAATTAATTAGTCTAACTCTACTTCCAGCTTCATCTATAAGGTCGATTGCTTTGTCAGGTAAAAATCGATCAGATATATATCTATCCCCTAAGTGAGCTGCAGCGTTAAGAGCTTCGTCAGTAATTTTCAATCTGTGGTGTTGTTCATATCTTTCTCTCAAACCTTTAAGAATCTCAATAGTGTCATCTATGGACGGCTCTCCAACCATCACTGGTTGAAATCTCCTCTCAAGTGCTGCATCACGTTCTATGTGCTTTCTATATTCGTCAAGAGTAGTGGCTCCAATACATTGAAGCTCTCCTCTAGCTAATGCAGGTTTTAGAATATTAGCAGCATCTATAGCTCCTTCCGCAGCACCTGCTCCAATTAGTGTATGAACTTCATCAATAACTAAAATTACATTGCCTGCAGATTTTATTTCTTCCATTATTTTTTTCAATCTTTCTTCAAATTCTCCTCTATATTTTGTTCCTGCGACTAAAAGACCTATATCTAGAGTAAGAACTCGTTTGTCTTCCAAAATATCAGGAATTTCGCCTTGTTGAATTCTCTGGGCTAAGCCTTCTGCAATAGCTGTTTTTCCAACACCAGGCTCGCCTATTAAAACAGGGTTATTTTTAGTTCTTCTACCGAGTATTTGCACAACTCTATCTATTTCGGCATGTCTACCAACGACTGGGTCTAGTTTTGATTCACTAGCTAGTTTTGTTAGATTTGTACCGAATTCATCTAATGTTGCAGTTTTTATATTGCTTTTGCTGGAACCGGCTCCAGGTCCAACTTCAGCTGTTTCTCCAAGCATTCTTATAACTTGTGTTCTCACTTTAGTTAAATCTATTCCCAAATTCTCAAGAACCCTAGCTGCTACCCCTTCACCCTCTCTTATCAATCCTAAAAGTAAATGTTCAGTACCAATATAATTATGACCAAGTTGACGTGCTTCTTCTAAAGAAAGTTCAAGAACTCTTTTTGCTCTTGGTGTAAAAGGTATTTCAACCGCTACAAAGCCTGAACCTCTTCCAATAATTTTTTCAACTTCAATTCTAGAATCTTTTAAATTTACTCCTAAAGACTTCAAAACCTTAGCAGCTACACCTGTTCCTTCCCCAATCAGTCCTAAAAGAATTTGTTCTGTTCCAACAAAGTTATGGCCAAGTCTTCTTGCTTCTTCTTGAGCAAGCATTATGACTTTAATAGCTTTTTCGGTGAATCTTTCAAACATTACATGTTGAGTTCCTATTAATAACCTACCAGTATTGAGCCTGTTTTGTGTTCAGAATGAGCTTTTGTGAATACCTAATGTATTTTTTACTTTGACCAAATACTACATTATCAGCGGGATTGGCTTAATTCACTAGTGTTTCATGGATTCTGGTTATCCGCACAATAAGAAAATTTAATTATTTATTTAACATTTTTTTTCTTTAAAAGAGCATCTGTGCCATCTTTATAATATTTTTTCCTAATGCTTATTGTTTTAAATCCTAAATTATCATAGAAGCTTAAGGCTGGCTGATTTTTTTGTGAAACTTCTAAAAAAATTCTTTTGATATTTTCCTTTTTGCATTCTTTTAAGGTTTGATAAATTAATTTTTTACCTAAACCTGTTCTTTTGTAAGAGGGATGAATTGATAAATATCTTATTTCTGCTTCATCATATATTTTGTGAATAACGCATACTCCTACTAGTGAGTTATTAAAAAATATTCCTATTGCAGTTATGTATTCCTTTTCAAGCTCTTTTTCCCATTGGTTTTTATTCCAATGTTTTATCGATTTTAAATCTAGTTCGTAACAGCTTTTTGAGTCTTTAGTTTCTACCTTACTTATATTTATCATCATTTTTGATGCCTAAAATAATAAAAGTTTTTCTTAATTGATAAACTTATATAGTATCTTTGAAAATGTTTAAAAAATGAAAGAAAAAAGCTCATTTATTAATAATAAAATTGACTTTCAAAGCCCTAATAAAAATATTGTACCCTTAACTACCACAATTAAAAATGATCAGTTATTAATTGGAGGATGTTCAGTAACACGTTTAATAGAGAATTACGATTCACCATTATATATTTTAGATGAATTGACTTTGAGAAACTCTTGTAAAGCATATAAAAATGCACTTGATAAATATTATCCTGGTAATTCTCTTCCTATCTATGCATCTAAAGCCAATAGTTCCTTATTTATGAGTAATTTGATATCTTCTGAGGGATTTGGACTTGATGCTGTTTCGGAAGGAGAACTATTAACAGCACTAAAGGGTGGTGTATCCTGCGAAAAAATTGTTTTTCATGGTAATAATAAATCTGATAAAGAATTAGAGTTTGCCCTAACAAATAAAATTAAAGTCGTTGTAGATAATAATTATGACTTGGAGAGGATGATAAGTTTTTCTGAATCTTTAGACAGAAAAATCAACATAATGATCAGATTCACACCTGGAATAGAATGTCATACTCACGAATATATTAGAACTGGATCTTTTGACAGTAAATTTGGATTTGGCTTGGAAAATTTAGCCTACGTGTTTGAAGAAATTAATAAAGTCAAAAACTTAGAGTTAGTTGGTTTACATGCTCATATAGGTTCCCAAATATTTGAATTGGAACCTCATAGAGATTTGGGCGAAATATTAGTCAATTATGCAATTGATGCTCAAAAATATGGCCATCAAATACAGGAATTAAATGTTGGTGGAGGTTTAGGAATTAAATATACAAATGAAGATGATCCTCCTTCAATTGAGGATTGGGTGAAAACAGTATCTGAATCAGTATCAAAAGCATGTAATAAAAATAATTTTGAATTACCACTACTTATGTGTGAACCTGGTAGATCAATAGTTTCGACTGCAGGAGTAACTATATATAAAATTGGTTCATTTAAAGAGATTCCAGGATTGAAAACATATATATCTGTTGATGGGGGAATGAGTGATAATCCAAGACCAATTACCTACCAGTCAAATTATTCTGCTTGCTTAGTAAATGATCCCCTTAATAAAAATCATAAAAGCAAATATACAATAGCTGGAAAGCATTGTGAGTCTGGGGATGTTTTATTTAAAGAAATTGAAATTGGAAACTGTAAAACTGGAGATTTATTATGTGTTTTTGGAACAGGGGCTTATAACCTATCAATGAGTTCAAATTATAATAGGATCCCGAGACCTGCAGCATTATTAGTTTCAAATGGTAATGCTGAATTAATTCAGAGAAGAGAAACTCCTGAAGATCTATTAAAATTTGATGTCCTGCCAGATCGCTTTATTAAACAATCTTAGGTAAGTTTAAAATAAGTATTTAAATTTAATGTGAGATTTTGGGGATTTCTAAATTTAAAGCTTTTACTCGATGTTTTTTTTGCAGCTGGTTTCGGAATGCTGCTTTTCTCACGAGTTAAAGAGCAAAGGACTTTATGGCTTCTTAGAGGATATTTATTTTTGGTATCTCTTGCATGGTTTGTCCAAAGATTTGCTTCTCTACCCTTAACTTCAAAATTAATTGATGCTCTTGTAATAGCATGTTCATTATCACTCGCAATTTTGTGGCAAGGAGAACTTAGAAGATTAATGGAATTATTAGGTACAGGAAGATTAACGGTACTTTTAGGTAATCCTCCGAAGGAATTTAGAGCTAATTCAAATGCAGTTAATCAGCTTGTTGATGCCGCTGGAAAACTTTCTCAAAACAGGAGAGGAGCTCTTATGGTTGTTGATCTTGGTAGTGATTTAAGACCAGAAGATTTTTTATATTCTGGTATAAAAATAGATGCACAGCTTTCTACAGATCTTCTGATAAATTTATTTGCTACAGATACGCCTTTGCACGATGGTGCCATATTAGTCAAAGGTAATAAAATTATTTCTGCGGGAGTAATACTCCCTTTATCTCGTCAAGGTATAAGTAGATATGGAACGAGACATTTGGCTGCTTTAGGCATCACTGAACGATTTGATAGATGCATTTGTATTGTCGTCTCAGAAGAAACAGGAACATTATCACTTGCTAATCAAGGAAAGCTTGAAAGACCAATCACAAGTAGTAGATTACAAGAGTTATTGAATGACTTTATTGGCGGATTAAATAACCAAACCATTTCAAAATCATCTACAAATAGAAATGTTTCAATGCCAAAGAAGGAGACAATTGATATCATTTCAAGTATTGGTGTAGAAAAATCTGTAAACAATTCTGATTAAAATCAAACACTTAATATCGATTATGAAATTAAAAAATTCAACAAGTAAAATTAGAGATTTATCATTAGAAATAGATAAACTAAGAGTCCCTAACCACATAGCTGTTATTATGGATGGAAATGGCCGATGGGGAGTAAATAAAGGTTTAACACGATCACATGGACATAATAAGGGCGTATCAGTTTTAAAAAAAATAATTAAATTATCCAAAAAGATTGGTATCAAAGTTTTAACTGTTTATGCTTTTTCAACTGAGAATTGGACAAGACCACATGAAGAGGTGAATTTTCTATTAAATTTATTCGAAAAAGTTTTAGATAAAGAGATTAATGAATTGAATAGAGAGTTAATAAGAATCAAATTTATTGGCGACTTGTCTTCTTTCTCAGAAGATTTAAGAAAAAAATTTATTGATGCTGAAAATATTACTCATCTTAATGATGAGTTCACTTTAAATGTGTGTACAAATTATGGTGGGAGGCAGGAATTAGTAAAAGTTGCAAAAGAATTAGCGAGGAAGTCAATCTCAGGAGAAATTAAACCTGACCAAATCGATGAAGAAATGTTTGAATCTCTTTTGCTTACTAGTGGTTCTCAAGATCCTGACTTGTTAATAAGAACTAGTGGTGAAAAGCGTATTAGTAACTTTTTACTTTGGCAGCTTGCTTATTCTGAAATTTATATAACTGATGTTTTATGGCCTGAATTTGATGAGAATGAATTCTTAAAAGCCATTATTGACTTCCAATCAAGAAATAGAAGATTTGGTGGAATTAAATCAGTCTCAAATCAATCATTAAAAAGTTCTTTATCTTTTAGGTAATTCAAAATGATTAAATTGAATCAAGATTCAACATTAGATGTAAAGTACGACTGGAAAAGGGAAGAGATTCTTGAGATTTTAAATCTACCACTTATAGATTTAATGTGGCATGCTCAGATAGTTCATCGTAAATTTAATAATTATAGAGTTCAGTTATCTACGCTACTTAGTGTGAAGACAGGAGGATGTACAGAAAATTGTTCATATTGTAGTCAATCTATTTATAGTACGAGCCAATTAAAAAGTAATCCTATTCAAGAAGTTGAATCTGTTTTAAAGAAAGCAGAAATAGCTAAGAATCAAGGAGCAGAAAGATTTTGTATGGGCTGGGCTTGGAGAGAGATAAGAGATGGAAGTGCTTTTAATTCAATGATAGAAATGGTTAAAGGTGTAAGGAATTTAGGAATGGAAGCATGTGTGACTGCAGGAATGCTGAATGATGCACAGGCTTTAAAGTTAGCAGAGGCTGGTTTAACTGCTTACAATCATAATCTTGATACAAGTCCTGAATATTATCAGAATATAATTACTACAAGAACTTATCAAGATAGATTAGATACCCTTAAAAGGGTAAGAAGTGCAGGAATAAATATTTGTTGCGGAGGAATAATTGGATTAGGTGAGTCTAATAAAGATAGAGCCTCATTACTTCAAGTGCTTTCCAATATGAATCCACATCCTGAGAGTGTTCCAATAAATGCTTTAGTGGCTATTGAGGGCACTAAATTAGAAAGCTCTAAAGAGGTTGATTCAATAGAAATGATTAGAATGGTCGCTACTGCAAGGATACTTATGCCTAGAAGTAAAGTTCGTTTAAGTGCAGGCAGAGAAAATCTCTCTAAAGAAGCTCAAATTTTATGTTTTCAATGTGGAGCAAATTCTATTTTTTATGGAGATGAATTGCTTACCACCTCAAATCCTGCTTGTGAAACAGATAGAAAACTCCTTGAAGAAGTAGGAGTTTCTTTTAATAAAAATTTTGTTTTAGATAAACAAGCACTGACCTCTAAATGAAAGATAATTATAAAATTGTCTCGCTGTATTGTTTTAGTCCAATATTAGAAAAGAAACTATTTGATTTAAGAGATAAATTTGAAAAATTAGGAGATAAAGGTCTAACTGGCTTAATAATTCTTGCAAAAGAAGGAATTAATGGAACAATTTGTGGTAAGGAAACAATTGTTAATATTTTTTATAGAGAAATAAAATTTTTTCTAAAAAATCAAGATTTGAATGAAAAGATTAGTTTTTCTAATGAGAAGATTTTTAAAAAATTAAAAATAAAAATTAAGGCTGAAATTGTAACTATGGGTATTAAAGATATAAATCCCAAAAAAATATCAGGTACTTATGTTGATTCTGAAGAATGGAATAATTTACTAACTGATGAGAAAACTATCGTAATTGATACAAGAAATGATTACGAAGTTTCACTAGGTAGTTTTGATAATGCTATTAATCCAAACTTAAAAAACTTTAGGGAATTTCCTGATTGGCTTGATAAAAATATAAAAGAAGTTACAAATTATAATGAAAATATTAATATTGCATTGTTTTGCACAGGTGGAATTAGATGTGAAAAGGCAACATCATTACTCTTAGAGAAAGGTTATCAAAATACTTATCATCTAAAGGGAGGCATCCTAAAATATTTGGAGGAAATACCATTAAATAAAAATAAATATAAAGGTGAATGTTATGTCTTTGATGAAAGAGTATCTGTGGATAATAATTTAAAAAAGGGTTCTTATACTATTTGTCATGCATGTGGAATGCCATTATCAGTAGAAGATAAGAAAAAATTACATTATATAGAAGGTGTTCAATGCCATTTATGTATAGAAAAATTTACTGATGCTGATAGGGCAAGGTTTGCTGAGAGACAAAAGCAAATTGAAGATAAGATAGAAGAAACCAATAATGATTAAGAAAAATTCTAAATATGGATATAAATCAATTACAAAGAATTGCAGACTCAAAAAATTTAACAATAAAAATTCAAGTTAGAGAAGTTTTAGGTTTAAAAATTTTTAGAATTATTGTTGCTAAGGTTAGTAATAATTCAGTAAAAATTTGGGGTGAAATTAAAGGTTGGACATTACACTCTAGAGATGGACTTCAACTAGATACGCTTAGAATTCTGAACGGTTCTCCAAAATTTGTTTCAGAATTAATTTGGGCAACTACAATGGCATGGGCTATAGAAAAAAATTCATGCAAATTTGCAAGATTGTTAGCCATTTATGATTCTGAAGGGTATAGTAAAAAACTTGTCAGGTATTTTAAATTAATTGGTTTTTCTTTTATTAAAGAGGTAGGTGCTTCTCCTTCGGATCTTTTTTTAAGACTAATATGGGGAGGTGCTGGTACTTTAATGAAAGGTGATTGTTCTTCAATACTTAAAAAATTAGAAAAAAAATTAATTAAAGAAGATTTAATTTATCCTGCATGATAACTACTTCTAATTAGAGGACCACATGAAACTTTTTTAAAACCTAATTGTTTTGAAAATTTTTCAATATTTTTAAATTCTTCTAGTTCCCAATATTTCTTAACGGGTAGATGATTTAACGATGGCCTTAAATACTGACCGATAGTAATTTGATCACAGTTTACCTTCTTAAGATCTAATAATGTATTTTTTATTTCCTCTATATTTTCTCCTAAACCGAGCATAATTCCTGACTTTGTCTCAATATTTGGATAAATATTTTTAGCCATTTTTAGCAAATTTATTGAACTTTTGTAATTTGCTCCTCTTCTCACTTCTCTTTGTAGTCTTTCTACTGTCTCAAGATTATGGTTAAAGCATATTGGTTGTTTATCAAGAATTTTTTTTAATCTCAGTTTCTGAAGTTCTTCTCTTTCTTGTAAATTTCTTCCGCCCCCCCATAAATCTGGTGTTAAGACTTCAATTTTGATTGATGGATCTATTTTTCTTATTTCGTCAATTGTAGAGGTGAATAAAATTGCTCCATGATCATGTAAATCATCTCTTGCTACTGAAGTAAGGACAACATATTTTAAATTTAAAGACTTTACAGCTTGTGCAACTTTTATACTTTCTAATTGGTCGAGCTCTGTGGGTTTCCCTTTATTTACTTGGCAAAATGCACAAGCCCTTGAACAGATTGAACCTCCCAATAAAAAAGTAGCAGTACCTGAGGCATAACATTCTGCTCTATTAGGACATCTTCCCTCTTCACAAATTGTATGAATATTTGCTTTTTTAATAAGTTTTTGAATCCTCTCGAATTCAGAAGCTCTACTTATAGGAAACTTTATCCATGGCGGAAGTCTTAATAAATTATCTGTTTTAGCGAAATTAAAGGATTTCATACCTAAAGAATATCTCTTCTTCCTTCAAGTGCACGAGCAAGTGTCACTTCATCTGCATACTCTAACTCACTACCCATAGGAAGCCCGTAGGCAATTCTAGTGACCTTAGTAAATGGAGTAAGTAATTTGGCAATATAAAGACTTGTTGTATCTCCCTCTACACTTGGAGTAAGTGCTAATATTATTTCCTCAACTTCATTTTTACTAACTCTTTCGACCAAACTTTTTATTTCAAGAAGCTCTGGCCCAATTGAATCCATTGGAGATATTAACCCACCAATTACATGATAAATTCCTTTAAATTCTCTTGCTCTTTCTAGAGCTAATAAATCTCTGGCCTCTGCTACAACGCAAATTACTTTTTGATTCCTATCAGGATTTTTACATATTTCGCACTCCTTTTCAGAAGTAAGATTAAAACAATTTTTGCAATGCCCTACATTATTATGAGCTTCTAAAAGTGCTTTAGAAAAGTCTTTTATAGTCTGCTCAGATTGTTTTAAAGTATATAGAGCTAATCTTTGTGCTGTTCTTGGCCCTATCCCTGGAAATTTCTCAAAATGCGCTATCAATTTTGCCAGAGGTTTCGTAAAAGTTATCAAAATTAAATATTTTCTAAGAATAATCTAGGCATATAATTAAAAATTGGCTCTATTTGTTTGCTTTTAATGTCTTATGATTGTTAAGGTTATAAAATATTATCAATTAGAAATGAAAAAAAATCTCTTTAAAAATTTTTTAATTTTATCTATTTGCTTTCTTTTGAGTGCTTGCGGTAGTGGATTAAGTGCTGGCCTTGAAGCTTATCAAAGTCCTGATGGAAGGTATGGATTTTTCTATCCAACTGGATGGACTAGAGTTAAGGTAAATGGTGGCCCAGAGATTATTTATCATGATTTAATTAATAGTAATGAGACTTTAAGCTTGGTAGTATCTGATGTAAATAATGATGTTGATTTAGATCAACTTGGGACACCATCTGAGGTAGGTCAAACTTTAATTGATAAAGTTATAGCCCCTGAAGGATCAGGTAGGTCAGTAAAATTATTAAATGCGAATCAAAGAGAAGATGAAAAGCATGTATTTTATGATTTGGAATATGAACTCAATCTAAACGAGCAAGATAGACATGAACTTGCAACAGTGGTTATTGATAGAGGAAGTTTATATACTTTTGCGGTAGGGACAAATGAAGAAAGATGGAATAAAGTTGAAAAAATGTTTAAAAATGTAATTGAATCTTTTAACTTTTTAATATAAAAGTATTAAATTCCGACTTGAACATTCCATAAATCAGCATAAATTCCTCCTTTTTCTAATAATTGTTGATGCTTGCCATTTTCAATTATTTTCCCATTATTCATAACAATTATATTATCTGCTTTCTTAATTGTGCTTAATCTATGAGCAATAACGATTGTAGTTTTTTCTAAAGTTAATTTGGCTAGGGATTTTTGAATTAAAACTTCAGTTTCATTATCAACAGATGCTGTTGCTTCATCAAGGATCAAAATAGGAGAATTTTTCAAAATAGCTCTAGCTAAAGCAATTCGTTGTCTTTGACCACCAGAAAGTATTTGTCCTCTTTCACCTACTATCGTTTTATATCCCCTAGGCAATTTTGTAATGAAATTATGAGCCTCTGCAATCTTTGCTGCTTTTTTAATTTCTTCTAAGCTTGAATTATTTGACCCATAAGAAATATTCTCCATAACAGTTCCATCAAATAAATAAGTTTCTTGACTAACTAAGGAAAAGCATTTTCTTAATTCTTTTAGATTTATTTCTTGTATAGGCACCCCATCGATAGATATTGTTCCTTTATTTCTATCATAATCGTAAATTCTTAGAAGTAATTTTATTAAAGTACTTTTCCCTGAGCCTGTTAAACCCACAATACCTATTGTTTTTTTCGCCGGTATCTTGAAATTAATACCTGAAATAGTAGAATCTCTCTCGGGATAATTAAAATAGATATTTTTAAATATTATTTCACCTTTAACTCTCTTTAAATCTATTTTTTTATTACCATCTTTAATTTTTATTGGAGTATCTATTAAATCTATAACTCTGTTTATTGATGCGAGTGATCTTTGGAAATCATCTAATACATGTCCAAGTGTAGTTAAAGGCCAGAGTAGTCTTTGCGTTATAAAAACCAGAAAACTATAAGTTCCTACATTTAGTGTTTTGTTCCATACTTGAAATCCTCCAATTAATAATATGGAAATAAATGCGAACAAAATTGCAAATCTTATCAAAGGGATAAAAGCTGAAGATAGTTTAATTGCAGATTTATTACTTTTTTGATAAATCAAACTTTCCTTTTTTAATCTTTTTAATTCCCATCTCTCAGTTGTAAAACTTTTAATAGTAAGTATTCCGCCTAAATTATTGTTTAATCTTGAAGCTAATAATCCTGCTTTAGATCTTACATCTCTGTATTTAGGAGCAAGTTTTTTTTGAAAATTTATGGAGCCCCAAAATATTAGGGGGATAGGTAAGAAAGCGAAAATAGCTATATTTGGTGCAACCCATAGCATTGTCCCTCCTATTATTATTACCGATACGAATAATTGGATAATTTCGTTTGCACCATGATCTAAAAATCTTTCGAGTTGATTTATATCATCATTTAAGATTGAAAGTAATCTACCTGTATTATCTCTATCAAAAAATTGCATATCTAATTTTTGAATATGTTCATAAGCCTTAATTCTTAATTTATGTTGGGAAATTTGCGCAAGATTTCTCCATAAGACAGCATATAGATATTGAAAAATAGATTCTGCACTCCAAATAAAAACTGTCAAAATAGATAAAATAATTAACTGATTTGGAACCTCATTGAATCCTAAATTTGAGATCCAAGAATTTTCCTCCTTTACAACTATATCTACTGCAAGTCCAATAATTACTGGTGGAGCCAAGTCAAGAATTCTATTAATTATTGAACTACAAAAAGCAAAAAATATAAGATTTTTTTCCTTTGATAAATTTAAATATAACCTTATAATTGGATTTTGATTTTTTAACTTGCTCATAAATAAATTTAAATCTATATTTTTTTTAATTAATTTTCTTTATAATTTTCTAATTTGCATTTAGAAATTGAGTCTTTATGATTAATATTTTTTGATATGTTTTTTAGATAACAATTACAAACCTCATCACCAATACTTTCTTCATATTCAAAGTTATTTTTCTTAAATTCTGATTTTACGCTTTCTTTACAGAGTATTTTTATGATCGAATTTGTTTTAATTTCGGATCGTAAATTATCAGCAAAAAATATATTTATAAAAAAGATTAAAGAAAATATTTTTGAAAATTGAAGAAATTTCATAATTAATAACTTTTTATTTTTAAATTTTTTAATTTATTAATGGTTTCCTTATTTAAATTTTTTGGTAAATCAACAAGACTAAAATTATTAAAAACTTGAATTTTACCAATAGATCTACCATTGATGTTAGTTGATGAACAGATTGAAGAAATTATATTTGGAATTCTAATCTTATTAACTTTCCCATATTCAAATCTAAAAGTTTCAAACCCACTATTATCATGATTTGACTTTTTGTTAAAACTCCTTGATTTGTTTTGTCCTTTTTTTGTATGTCGATCACGTTCAGCGAGGTTTTGTTTATTGATCCAAGATTCATCTTCTTCGATAAAAAACGGTTTATTTCCTACTATTAGGTTTATTGCAGCCATTGCAATTTCTTCATTTTTCATAGAATATTTGACTTTGAGTGTATCTAAAATATCAATCATTAAGGATCTATTCTCCTCATCATTTTTTTTAAATATAGAATTTGCATTAATATCTTTGGTTAATTTATCCATCCTTTTCTCATTAATTATTTGATTATTTGGTATTTCTAATTCCTCAATTTTTGTTTTTAGCGAGTTTTCTAAATTCCTTAAGAAATGTTTTTCTCTTCTATTAACAAATAATATTGCTTCCCCAGATCTACCCGCTCTACCAGTTCTTCCAATTCTATGGGTATAAGTTTCTGTATCAAAAGGGAAGTCATAATTAATAACTAATTTAATTCTTTCTACATCAAGACCTCTTGCTGCTACATCGGTTGCAACTAAAATATCAATAAAACCTTTTCTTAATCTATCGACAGTATTCTCTCTTTGACTCTGAGGAATATCTCCGTTAAGAACGGCAACACTGTGTCCTGAAATCTCTAAAGCTTCTGCAATTGAGGCTGTAAGGGATTTAGTTCTTACAAATATAATTACTCCTTCATTTTTAATTTCTAAGATTCTTTTTAAAGCTTCTAATTTATAATTCCTTTGAATACTTATAAATTTCTGTGAAATTAATTGTGCTTCTTTCTTTATACTTTTAATTTTGATTTCGGCAGGATTATTAAGATATTTTTTTGCAATATTTTTAATTTCTCTCGGCATTGTTGCAGAGAATAAAACCATTTGTTTTTCTTCTGGTAGTTTATCTATTATCCATTCGATATCTTCTAAAAAACCCATCTTAAGCATTTCATCAGCTTCATCTAATACTAAACAATTTATATTATTTATTTTAAATGTACCTTGTTTTATATGGTCAATTATTCTCCCTGGAGTGCCTACTACTACATCTGTTTTCCTTTTTAAATAAGATATTTGATTTCTGAAATCAGTTCCTCCATAAATAGCAATAGTATTAAAATTCTTAGATTCTGAACTGTAACTTTTAAAAGAATCAGCAACTTGAGTAGCTAATTCCCTCGTTGGAGTCATAACCAAAACCTTAGCCGCTACTTCATTGTTATCTTCGAGTTTTTCAATAATTGGTAGAGCAAAAGCAGCCGTTTTACCTGTTCCAGTTTGAGCTTGTCCTAAAAGATCTCTTCCAAGCATTAATTCAGGGATAGCAGCTTTCTGAATTGGGGTTGGATTTTTATAACCCTTTTTTTTAAGTGATTCTAATAATGATTTATTAAAACCAAAAGTTAAGAAACTATCGTCTTCTTCTAATTGAGTTTTTGTTTTTTCTGCTGAATTATCTTCAGTAATTAAATTATTTACATAATCTTGAGTAAGATTACTTCCATCAATATCTGAAGGAGTCGATTTTCTTTTTGAAACCATTAAATAATGCCTGATGTCATCTGATCAGGCTTACAACTTATTATCTAGACTGAGATTTTAATTTGTTGTTATGCCATACAGAGCCTTAATTCTAATTTAACATCTAATGGTCAAACATAAAAATAAATAAACTAAGTATTCAAATAATAAAGGGTTAAATCTTTCTTGGCTCTTGTAATTGCTGTATAAAAGAGTCTCTTTTCAAAATTATCTTTCAGAAGTATTTTTTTTTGATTATTAACTTCTATGATCTTTGTTTTACTTAAGTTTTGATTCCATAAAATATATACACTTTCAGATTCACTCCCTTGCGATTTGTGAATTGTTAATGCTAATGCAGGTACAATATTTTCTAATTTATTTGGTGCAATTAAAGCTGCGACTTGTTTATTAAATTTATTAAATTTTCTAAATAGAAATTTTCTTAAGTTTCTCTTCCCTATTACAACACCTATATCTCCATTTGCAATACCTAATGCATTATTATTTTCTGTACACATAATGGGCATTCCTTCGTCCCATTTTTCAAAATTATATGGTTTATTTTGATTTAGGATTAATTTATTTATATCATTAACACCCCAAATTCCAGAATTTGTTTTACATAGAATTATCTTTGAATTCAATTTCTTAAATATTTCGACTACCAAATTTTTTTCACAATCATACAGATCTTCTATCTCTTGGTTAAAAATATAACTTTTACTACTTAAAAGCCGAACTGAATCTTTCAAATCTTTTAGGTGTAAATTGATAATATTAACAAGATTCTCAGGAATAGATTTATTTTTATTTTTATATACCTTAATATTACTTGTAATTTTATTTTTATTAATTTGGTCAATTTTATAGTTAAAAAGATTGTTATTTTTATGAAAAATTAATTTACTTAGTTCAACAATATCTCCACTATTTCTATAAACTTTTTCAAGATTAACAATGGATTTATCAAAAGGATTTTTCGTTAAATTTGAAAATATATAATTCCAAATTGAACTACTATTAATAGGAGGCAATTGATTCGCATCTCCAACTAAAAGTAATTTACAATCTTTAGCTAATGAATTAAGTATTATTTCAAATAGGTCAATATTGACCATTGACATTTCATCAATAACAAACATATCTAATTCCTTCAAATCATATTTTAATTTGCCACTCTTATTAATCGAATTATAAATCCATCTATGTAGAGTTTGACATTCGATTTTATCTATTTCATCTCTATAATCAGAATTTTTTTTATAATCAAGAGATTCTTTTAATCTTGAAGAAGCCTTTCCAGTTGGTGCCGATAGTCCAATATTTATATAATTATTTTTATTTAGATAATATAAAATTATTTCTAAAATAAGAGTAGATTTACCTGTCCCTGGTCCTCCTTGAAGAAAAACTAAGTTTGATTCTTCGAATAAATTTATAATAGTTGTTTTTTTATCGCTGCTATTTGATTCCCGTTTTGATCGCGAATTGGTATTATTTTGATTCGTTTTTTTTAACAGAATACCTAAAATTTTTTTAATTTTTTTTGGCCACTTTTCGAATGATAATTTTCTCTTTTCAAAAATTATTGGAGAATCTTCAGAATAAATTAAACCTGACTTATCTAATGCATTAATATGTTTTTCTGGCCATTCATTCCCTTCAAATGGAAATTCTATATTAACGTTATCTATCTCAACAAATGTTTCTCCTTTCTTCTCTGATTCTTTTAATAAATTTAGAACATCTCTTATATAGATTCCATACTGCTTCTCATCAAAATTAAAATTTTCCTTCAAAATATCATAAATATGATTGTATTTATAAACCTCCATAATTTAACTTATAAAATAGATCCTATTTTAAATAAATTATCTAAATAATTTATTCGCTTTAATGGAGCATTCCCAATAAATAACCCTGGAGATAGTTCATTTGAGTTGAATTTATTTTCTACTGATGTTTTTGGCAATCCTCTAAGAAAAATATAAACATAACCTCCAAGATTTTTAATTGGGTCATAATTTTTTAGTCTCCATTTTAATAATCTATGTAAAGCTAATAAATATAAATGGGATTGAAGTGGGTAATGATGCTTTATCATCTCACTTTTCATATTTTCATAATTATAATTTTGTGGAATGCATTGTGATTCATTACTACTTGAAATATAGTTACTTTTCCAGTCGATTATCCACCATTTACTATTATCTAAGTTTTCTCCAATTGGTACTACGCAATCTATAAAACCTGAATGAAAACCAGCACTATGAATTTTTAAATCTTCTATCTTTTTAGAATAATTCACTCCAAAATCATATTGTTTTTCAATACAAAAACATTTTGCTATATCCTCAGACTTTACTTCTAATCCATTTTTTGATAAGGCCAAATCATATTTTAATTCTTTTAAAATTTGTGAATTTGGTATATCAATTAATCTTTTATTTTGTAATTTATTTCCTAAACTGCATCTCGCAACTCTTAAAATTGCGTCTTCAACTTTCTTTAAAAAAGAAACATCAATATCAAAATTTTTAAGCTCTTCACCAATTATTTTTCGCAGATTTTGCATGTCTTCATTATGAAAGTTATATCTTTCAATTACTTTATGTAAACAAGCACCTGCATTTGTCCCTTTTGGAAAACTGCTTAAGGGAGTTGCCTCTGTTAATAAGTCTGATGATTTATTTGTATTCTGATTAAGTTTGCTTTTTACTATAGATGAATTATCTTGATAATCTTTTAAATTAAAATTACTTTCATTATTGAGACTTATCCATGATGAATAACTGGTTCTTGTAAGATAATCTTTAATATAGTTATCATTGTAGATTCGTTTATTTTTATCGTAAAAACTCCATGGTGATTTATTTGTAAAATTATTGGTATATCTATTTTTAAGTTGATCTAATTGAGTTTGTTTTAAATCTATTTGTTTTTGGAAAAGATACTTTTCTTTATTAGGAAAAACTTCTAATAGATTTTTATTTAAAGTATTATCTAAATTATCAATATTATTAAAAATTATTAGTTTAAATTTTGCTCTTGTTAAAGCTACGTATATTAACCTTTCAGATTCATTCCCTAGATCTTTTTCTTCTCTAGATTTTAGATCTTTAACTTTATGATGACTATCCTTAATATTTATATATATTTCTCTCTCTTTATAATCTTTCCAAATTGGACCTTTCAAATAGCTAGAACTTTTTCTTATGTCCCATAAATATGGGCAAATTACTATATCGTATTCAAGCCCTTTACTGCTATGAATTGTTGATATATTTATACCTTGATTCTGATTATAATTTTTTATAAAGTATTCTTCACCTATAAGTTTTCTTGTGTCTTTATTTAATTCATTTTGATACCAATAAAGTAAGTTATTTAAATTGTAATTATTTCTAATTAATTCATGCTCAACGATTTCAGCTAATTGAAATAAATTCATCATTAAATCATTATTCTGGATTATAAATGGAGACTTATAATCATTAATTAACTCATTTACTAAATTTATAAACCCTAATTCCTCAAGATCATTTGACCATTCCCTTAATCTTTCTGAAACTTTATCAATCTCCTTATTATTATCAAAATCTGCAAATGCATCTACTTCTCTTTGTATGAATTTTGATGTAACTAATAACATTATATTATTTATTGAATAAGGATTAACTAAACAATTTATAAATAACTCAAGTAACTTAGAAGATTCAGTATCAAAAATATTACTCTTGTTAATTATTTTACATGGTAAATTATTCTTAAATAGAATATCTTTAATTGTTATGCATTGGTAATTATAGAGGGTTAATATTGCAACCTTATTTATATCTATATCTTTAAAATTAGTAAGTAGATATTGTAAATAATTAATTAGATAATCTTCTAGGCATATACTCTTTTCTGAGAACTCTATTATTTGAAAAACATCTCCACAATTCATAGTTGTTTCGTTTTTTGCATTAAGTTTTGGATAATTTAATTTAGAGTTTAATAGTCCATCTTTATACATATAATTTATTACCCCAATTAGTTCTTTTGAAGTTCTATAATTATCAACTAAGGTATATGTTTTTTTAGAATCATTTTTTGCATTTAAATAAGTTTTTATATCCCCTCCCCTAAATTTATATATTGCTTGTTTAGGATCTCCTACACATAAAAGAAAGTGATGATTATCATTAAATAACTTTTTTATGATAGACCATTGAATTATGTCAGTATCTTGAAATTCGTCTATCAGAATACATTTATATTTTTTCTTAATATATTTAATACTTCTTTCATTTTGAATGTTTTTATTTAGATATTTATTTTCAATAGTTTTAATTAAATCATTGTAATTATGTATATTATTTTTATCTTTAAGTGCAAGCAATTTCAAGTAAGCTTTATTTAAAATAATTCTTATAAATTCATTAAAAAATCCATCTTTTAATTCATATATTTTATGCTGTAATTTTTTAAAATCGGATAAATCTACATTAATATTATATTTATTAGCTTCTCTAATAATCGTCTTATCATAAAAATATTTTGAGAGTAAATCATCATTTGAAATATCAGAAATAATTTTGATTATATCTTTTTCATTTAATTCTTTGTTAATTTCAAGAATCCATTTAGATATCTTTTTAAATTTATCTCTTGGCTTTCCTGAGTAAATTCTACTTTTAAATCCCTTCTCTTCAATTAATTGTCCAAGCTTAATTAAAAATTTAAATAAGTCTTCACCTGTTCTGCTCCATTCTTCACAAAATTGATTCCAAGCTGAATAAATATATTCAGTCAAGAATTTATTTGTATCTAATACATTGTTATATTTATTGTTAAATTTACAAATATTTTCATGATCAATCTCTCTTAAGAGATTAATAAATAATTTTTTGTTAATTACATTTATTTCTTTCTTATTATATTTTGTAGATATTTTTTTATTTTCTATAGATTTTATTATTTCTCTTTCAAGTTGGGAATATTCTTCGATCCATAATTCATTAACTATAGAAATATATTGCTCATCAATCGTATTATTAAGTGTAGAACCTAAATTGGTTGATAACTCAATACTGTAATCATCAATTATTTTTTTGCATAGTCCATGGAAAGTAGTAATTGACAAATAATTAATATTGTCTTTTACATTTTTAATATTTTTAATGATCTTATCCTTATTAGTATTTTTTTTAATAAAATTATCACACCAATTTCTTAATGTTATATCTACATTATTTGTTTTATTAGTTATGTAATCCTCAAAACTATTAATTCTTTCATTAATTTTTAAACGAAGTTCTTTACATGTATTATTTGTAAAGCTTAATAATAAAATATTTTCAGGATTAATATTATTTTCAAATATACTTCTTATCACTATATGAGATAGTGTAAAGCTTTTACCCGTTCCAGCACTCGCTTCTATTAATGATAATCCATCTTTTAAGTTTATATTATTAATATTCATAAATCATATCTTTACTTCATTTTTATATGAAGTGTAATTATGAAATTTTTTTGTTAGGTATTTCTCCTCTATCTTAATCTTATTAGAAATTATAATTGTTAATAAAATGCTAAGTATTAACCTATAAACTGTAAGTGATTTTAAAAAGAAACTAAATGAAATTATTATTAATGAGTAGTACATCGGGTGTCTAAAAAGCCTATAAATCCCACTCGTAATTAATTTACTATTTTCTTTTGGTCTTGGCATGGGTGATAACGATTTTCCAAGATCCTTTGCTGAAAATACTATGATTATTAATGCTAAGGTAATTAAAAAGTTACTTATATAAATGATTGTCAGAAATTCACCCTGAATTAGTTTTTGGTTAAATAAATTAAATTTTATTAAATGTAATGCAATTATTATGAATTGACTAATTACTAGTAAAAATTCCTTTTTGGAAGATTTTATTTTTTTATCAAAATTAAATCTCATCTTATAAAAAAGATTCTATAAGAGGTTTATATAATTGTATGGATAACTCTTGGAAATATTCATCATTTAAAAAGAAATTAGGATCTTTTTCGTATCCATAACATAGTTGCATCTCTGGTTTATCTCTTTCTCCTAAATTAAAATTTTTATTTCCTATCCATTCATCTATAAACGCTTTTTCATGGTTTTTATTTTTCATAAAAGAGAATATATATTTATAACTGCTTTCTGGAGGAAGTGGTAAGCAATATTCGAGTGAATTATGATAAATATTTAGGTATTGATCAATTAGTCTAATCGCATCACTTTTACATGGAGCATTTAAGATTTCTACATTATAAATATTGTTTTTTCTATATATAATTTGAGCTTTATTTATATCTTTATCTAATGTTGATATAAAAAGTAGTTTTATCCACGTTTCTGATCTTTGTTGAAAATTAATATTTGAATGTATTAATTCAATAATTTTATTATCACATTTAAAATATTCAATTTTATTTGATTCTGACTTTTGGTATTTTCTTTGAATATTATTTAAATCTTTAAAATTATAAATTAAACTTTGAATTAATTTATGGACTTCCAGTTCATTTATATAAATATTATTTTTGGGTGAAATAATTCCATTTGAGATGATCATTTCTTTTATCTTTAATTCATTTAATTTGGTTTTGTAGTCTGCTTCCTCAAGATCTATATCGCTTAATAAATTATTAAGTAATTTATATTTCTCATAATTACTTATTTTTTCGTCACTTGGATTATGTATAAATTTTTTCTTTGGAAAAATATTTCTTTGTCTTAACCAATATAGTTGAGGAGACTTAAACCATTTGATTAATTCCGATAATTTATATTTTTTATTTTGAGAATCTTCATTTTTAAATTCTAATGACTTTATTAATCCTTCATTAGGATCAAGTGATTTATTACTTATCATTTTATTTTGACTTCTATTAATCTCCATATCATTTATAAAATTATCTTGGTGATTTATATCAATTTCATTTTTTAATAAATTTATTAGTTTTCTTATTGGAGAAGAAATTTCTAATACATTATTTTCAAAATCATAATTAGACCAAGAAATAATAAATTTTTCTCTACAAGATAGTAATAATTCTAAAAAGAAGTATTTTTCTTTATCTATTAAAGAAGGATCTCCAAATATATATTCATTATTTAATATATTTATTTTATCTTTATCAATTGTTTTTGGATATATTTCTTGATTCATCCCCATCAAAAAAATTATTTTATGAGGGAGAAGTCTTGATTTCTCAATAGTACTAATTAAAACCTCATTTTTTCTTCTATCAAGATTACTTGTTTGATTATTTATATAAGTATTTAGGATCTCATGTAATACATTTAAATCGAGTATTACTTCTGAATTAACGATTCTAGATATATCTTCTAAAATTTTAAATAAATTATTTATTTCATCATTAAATTTTTCATTTTGAATCATATCATTTTTAAAGATATTCCTAAAAATTGAAATCCAATTTCCAAAACTATTAGTGCTCCTTAAACTCTTAATTATTCTTACTATTTCATTAAGTATTAAGATCCATTTATTAATGTCAATACTTGGATTATTTGGAGAATATGCATTAATATCTGTCTTTTTTATATAAAAATCTTCTGAATAAATTTGACCTAAAGTAAATCTTTTAATACACCAATCGAGGCTATTTTTGTATTCTCCTAATCGCTCTTTCCTGCTTATTCCCCAATGAAATCCTGAATCTATTAAATATGATAAGATCTCTTCTGTTTCAGAATTATTAAAGTTGTAAATTGACTGTAATGTATCTTCTGATAATAATTCTCTTATCTCATTAATAGTGATTTTCTTATTTGCTATTTCTATAAATATTTTTAGAAGTTTATAAATTGGAGAGTTGTCTTTGTAATTTTGGATTGATAAAAAATATGGAATTCTTTCATCTGAATTGAAAACAAATTTTAAGTAGGGTTTTAAACTATTAATTTGATTTGTGGCGACTAAAATATCACAATAATTTATATCTTTATTAGAGGTACAGATACTTTTAATTTCATTTTTAATATACTCTAATTCAATTAAAATATTTTTACATCCCTTAAAAATAATCGATTCATCATTATCCTTAATATTAATATTTTGATTATTATTATAGATTAAATTTTTTTGGATTTGATGGAGTAATGGTGATTTATGATTTTTTTTTAAGTTAATTGTCGGGTCTATAAATGGTAATTGAATATTTACTTTTATTTCTTCATTAAAAGTTGTTTCCTCTATTAATTTCTCAAAATTTGCAATAAACTTACAAAAAATTGACTCAATACTTTCTTTTAATAAATATTGCTTTTTGTTATTGATATCTAGTGATATTGCTCCATCTTCTATATTAATTCTATCCCACAGATCATGTCCTGGAGATAATAAATAGATATTTACATTTGTTAGCTCTGATAGTTTGGAATAAAAACTTATTTGTAATTTAGACAGATTATCTGAAGCTACTAAATATATATTTTTTGGAAGATTAATTTTTGAACAATTTTTAAGATTATTAATATCATTTATTATCTTTATCATATATATACAAATTGGCTTATTTAATTTTCTTTCTATTAACTTAAAAAGAATAGGTTGCCAATACTGATCTTTATTTAATCCAGAAAATAAGTTTGGATTTTTTAGTTTTGTATTATGCCATTTCTCAATCATCTCTGGTCTATATAAAATATAATCAGAAAAGACTTTTGTAATTCTTATAATTAATGAATATATTTCACTATTTAATATTTTTTTATTATCAATAAATTTATTAATCCAATTTATTAGGGGCCAAGATTCTTTGTATTCTTTCAACTCTTCAAAGGATTCTATAATACTCCATTTAATTGATTCAAAATTCCAACTTTTTAATTTTTGGTCTATATATATATTTTTTACAATTTCTTCGGTATATTCTGCTAATGTCTGAAATTCACATAGGGCAAAAATATCATTTTTTAATGTTATTTGATCTTTTATCCATTTACTTAAAAAGTAGTTTTGTATCGAAATCTTAAAATTATCAGTTATAAATGGTGGATTTATTAATATTTCTTTCGCTAGTATTTCACTGATCAATTCAATTTTGTTCGTTTTGTAAATATTTAGCAACTATCTTAAATATCTTGTTCGTCAACAGCTAATGGATCAGATAATTCATTATTAGGCAATTCCAGTTCTCCATGAGCCACAAATTCACAACGAAGTTTCAAAAAGGTGATGAATTTTTTGTCAGTTGATATTACAGCGGCTTGAGGCGCAGGAATTTTATTATAAAGATCTTTCAATTCTGAACATTTTAGAAATTTAGGTTTAATTAAAAGCCAAAAGTCTATGTTTCTATTATTCTCCTTATAATTTCTTCTTCTTTCTTTAAGGATCTCTTCAAGAGGTTCCTCTTCTGTTAGAAACTTTTTGCTCGCTGCAATAAAATAATAGGTTGTCATTTTGGTTATTTTCTTGAAATAAGGGTTTTCATTTCTCTAACTGATTTTTCTAGTCCAACAGCAAGGGCTCTTGCAACTATACTATGTCCGATATTAAGTTCGTTTATTTGGGTTATTGATGCAATTTCTTTAACATTTTGATAATTTAAACCATGCCCAGCATTTACCATAAGATTTAAATCAGATGCGTAATAAGTGGCTTCTTTTATCTTTTGTAACTGTTCAAATTTATTCTTAAGTGTTGAATTAGCATATGTTCCTGTATGTAATTCAATGCAATCAAATCCAATTGATTTTGCACAATCTAATTGTGAAGTAATAGGGTCTATAAATGCACTTACTATGATATTAGATTCTTTTAAATCTTTAACATATTTCACATAAAAATCTTCATTCGAGATTAAATTTAATCCCCCCTCAGTGGTTACTTCATCTCTCTTTTCTGGAACAATAGTTATGTAGTGAGGAATAACTTCTTTTGCTATGTTTGCCATCTCAGTTGTAGCTGCCATTTCTAAATTAAGCTTAGTTTTAATTGTTTTTTTTAATAAAAATAAGTCTCTATCTTGAATGTGTCTCCTATCCTCGCGCAGATGAACTGTAATTGAATCGGCTCCACCTAGTTCTGCTAAGAAAGCGAATTGAACGGGATCTGGCTCAATAGTCTTCCTTGCTTCTCTTACATTGGCAATATGATCAATATTTACTCCTAGCAATGCCATAACAACAAACTTTTATAGTATTTTAATTAGACAGTGTTTTAACTGCCCAATAATAACCAATATATTTTCATAAAGGATTAATTTTATTATAAATACTTAATTTTCATAACAGGTGTGAAGAAATACAAAGAGGATAATTCTTATGGTATTCAGCCTTTTTTAGCAATTCTTGCTATGTGGCTTACACAGGATATTGTGCTTAGGTTTTTTTTTAGCAAAAAAATAATTCAAGGTAAAGAATTCTTAAATTTTGTAAATGGTCCCTTGATAATAGCTCCCACGCATAGATCTAGATGGGATGGTTTGATCTTGACTTGTGCAATTGGAAGGAGAGTAACCAATAGAGATTGTAGATTTATGGTAACTACTCCTGAAATGGAGGGTATTCAGGGTTGGTTTTTAAGAAGGTTGGGGTGTTTTTCAATTAATCAGGAATCTCCATCATTGTCCTCTCTTAGATATGCAGTAGAACTTATTTTTTCAAAAAATCAATTAGTAATTTTTCCAGAAGGTAAAATTACTAAAAATAATAAAAAGTTAAAATTGAAACAGGGACTTTTTCGATTAGCTAAACTTGCTAGAAAAAAAGCTGAACCAATAAAAATTGTACCTATAGGTATTGCCTATGATAATTTTAAGCCCAAATTCAGAGACAGATTTTCAATTTTTATAGAAAAGCCTATTAATCTAGATGATTTTTCAGATACTTCTGTTGATGACTTTAATTTTTATCTTAGATCATGTTTATATAAGGCAGAAGTAAAAGCTTTAAAACGAATAGGGCGTAAACTAGACGATCAGCTAGAATAATAACGAAAAAGTAAAAACATGAAATTTTTTAAATTTATTGCTTTAATTTTTATATCAATTGGTGCATTTTCCTCCATTGATGGTTCTCTAGCAAATAGCAAGAATCCTGAAAACTATAAAGTACTTTCAAATAAGAATGATAAATTTTCAATTATCAATGTTCAAAATTTTCTTGATAGTGGAGATGAGTTTGTAAAAATTGGTAGCTATGACGAAGCAAAAGATTCATATGATAAAGCTAGAAATTTAGCTAAACAATTATCAGGTTTCTATAGGGATTTAAATGGCTCATATAGAGGTTTAGACGCCAGAATCCCAAAAGAAATGGAAATTAAAGGTAGGCAAACCTTAAAAATATGGGCTGAATCAAATGCCAAACTTGCTAAGCTTTACAAGAGTAAAAATCAGCCAGAGGTTGCTGTACCTTTACTGGTTGAAATCATAAAATTAATGTCTGCATCAAGTCCAGAAGGAAAATCAGCTTATAATGATTTATTTGAACTTGGATTTGTTGAGACTCAATATAAAGGGATCTAAATTTTAAATGGTTACAAAATCAGAAGTAATTCAATTAATTACAAATAAAATTCCTAATTCAGAGGTGTTAGTTGAAACTTTTAACGGTAATGATCATCTGCAGGTCACGGTCATCTCTTCTGAATTCAATGGATTATCATTGGTTAAACAGCATCAATTAGTTTATTCGGCTTTAAAAACTGAGCTAGCTTCTGAGGCTATTCACGCATTAGCGTTGAAAACACAAACACCTTATTAATTTATGGACAATCAAATTAAAGATAAAATTCAAAAACTTATTGACTCAAGTCCTGTTATGGTTTTTATGAAAGGCACAAAGTTAATGCCTCAATGTGGATTTTCTAATAATGTAGTTCAAATTCTCAATTCGCTTGGGATTGAATTTTCAACTTATGATGTTTTAAGTGATTTTGAAATAAGAGAAGGCATTAAACAGTTTTCAAATTGGCCTACGATACCACAAGTTTATCTTAAGGGTGAATTTCTAGGAGGTTCTGATATTTTAATTGAAATGTATAATTCTGGAGAACTTAAGGAGAAACTAGAAATTGAATTAGCGTCTTAAAACATTATGTGAGTATAAATACTTTAAAGTTAATAAATATTAATATTAAAATTACAATTTTTATCTATAAAACTGTTTCATTTGATTGCCATCTGGTCCGAAAAAACTCGAAGGATCCTTTAACCATTTATCAATTAATCTTTCTAATTTTTCTTGATCCTTTGGCTCTAAACTATTGCTATTCCTTAAAGCTTGCAAATATCCATCGCTAAACAATTTAATATCAGATTGATTATGATTTCGATTTATTAGGTCTTGGCAATTATCACAAATTGACTGAAAATGCCGAATTGTTTTTGGGTTTTCAAATGAAGTCATAATTAAATAGATTCTGATTTTTATTTTCCATTTGTTATACCTTATTAAGGATAAAAATAAATTGCCTGGTCAAACAGTAATTAAGAATGCAATCAACTGAGCAAATCTTAGCTTCAACTCCTGGTAATTCACAATTGCCTTCAACCTCTCAAACACCCTCGAGAGTACTAGTAGTTGAACCACACCCAACATTAAGAACCGTTCTTGTTCAAAGATTAAGGCAAGACGGACATCTTGCTGCAGCCGTAGGTTCCGCCGCGGAAGCCATTGATTTGTGTAGAGAACAATCTCCTGACCTGTTAGTGAGTGCAGAAATTTTGGAACATAATACTGCTATGCGTTTAGCACAGCAATTAGGCTGTTCTGTCATTGTTCTTACAGCTAGATCTGGAGTTGAAGCATTAGTGAATCTATTAGATGAAGGAGCTGATGACGTTCTTAGAAAACCTTTCGGTTTAGAAGAATTAGCCGCTAGATGTAGAACTTTATTAAAAAGGGGAAGAATAGGTTTACAAGAAAAAGTTTCTGTTGGCCCCTTAGAAGTTCATTTGCTTCTAAGGCAAGTTACTTTAAGTGAAAAGCCTGTTGAGTTAAGCCCTCGAGAGTTTGCATTGCTT
>CACNSV010000003.1 GCA_902623195.1 uncultured Prochlorococcus sp.
GTAGGATAGATAAAAAAAATTTAAGATCTTTGAAGACTCCTATTTACACAAGCAGCAGAAAATGGGACGGTATAAATTTTGTCCGGCAATCTTTAAAAAATTGGTATTTAAGAAGATTAATGCGAAGAGGCTACTCGATAAAAAAGATTTATAAAAAATATTATAAAAATTAGCAAATATTTAATTTGCATACCAAAAAGCGCATTTTGTACCTTTTGGCTCTAATGTCCAACCTTGATTCTTATAAAACTTTATGACTCCTGCGTCTGCAAAAAGAGTAACTTTTGAAATCCCAGTAGCTTTTAATTTATTCAATAAATATTTCATTAATATTTTACCTAAACCAAGACCTTGATACACAGGATTAATAGCTACATCCCAAATAGTTGCCTCTAAAATACCATCACCGGTACATCTTGCGAATCCTACTAGTCTTGGGAATTTCTCATCATGTCGCCAAACCCCAACAACAAGGACACTAAACTCAAGTGCTCTTTTAACTCTTCGCATCGGTCTTCTGCTCCATCCCACAGTTTGCAGTAATTGATCAAGTTCAATTAAATCTAGTTCTCGAAATTTACTGCATACATAAATACCATCATCATTTTTAACTTTGAAGTCAAATGAATCTAAACCATATTTTTCTAAAAGGATAGCTTTATCTAAAACATTAGATTGTTTTATTGATGATCTATTATTTCTTAAAATCATTAGAAATCAGCAAATCCCTTTTCTTGAAGTTCTGAGAGCTGAAAATATAAACCTTTTTTTTCTCTAAGTTCTTCATGTGTTCCTTGTTCTACAAGAGCACCTCCCTTGAGAACTAAAATTTTATCTGATTTTTCAATAGTTGCTAATCTATGTGCTATTACTAACGAGGTTCTATTTTCTAAGATATGTTGAAGATCTTTCTGAAGAGTAGCTTCTGTTGTAGGGTCCATAAATGCAGTTGCTTCATCCATTATTAAAATACTAGGGTTTCTTATTGCGACACGAGCTACAGATAATAGTTGTCTCTCTCCAGAAGAGAGATTCCCACCTCTTTCTCTTAAGGAGGTTTGAAGTCCATTTGGTAGTTTTTTTAGTAACTCGTTTAATCCAAGTTTCTTGCAAAGAATTTCTAAATCTTTATCTTCAATAACAGAACTCAATTTTAGATTTTGAGCAACATTGCCACTAAAAATAAATGTATCTTGAAGAACAACTCCCAACATATTTCTCAAATCTATTAGAGGAATATTTTTGATATTAATATCATCTATCAAAATTTCTCCTTTTTGTGGCTCATATAATCTACAAAGTAACCTTATTAAGGTAGTTTTACCTGAACCTGTTGGACCAACGAAAGCGATGCGCTCTCCGGGATTAACCTTAAAAGACAAATCTTTAATTACATAATCATTTTTTTTATAAAAAAAAGATACATTTTTAAATTCAATTTTACCCTTAACATTTAAATTTTTCATTACATATTTATTTGAAAGTGGATCATTAATTTCAATTTCTTCATCTAATAATTCATTAATTCTCTCAATAGCAGTAAGTCCTCCTTGAATCTGAGTAAATCTCTCGGCTAACTGCCTTAAAGGTTCAAATAGTCTTTGCGAATAAAGTATAAAGGTAGTTAAAGTTCCTAATCCAATGTTTCCTGATGTTACTAAATAACCTCCAATTGCCAATACGAAAGATACTGCTGCGAGTGAAATCCATTCAATAAATGCAGAGATGCTGCTGTCATAAAAAATTGTGCCATCTACAGCTTTTCTATAAGATTCTCCAGTTCTACTAAATTTATTACTATTAATTTCCTCTCGACTAAACATTTGTACGACCTCAAGTCCCTGTAAATTTTCTTGAAAATCGGAGTTAAGCTGTGACAACTCCTCTCTGACTTGATAATTAGCTCGTCTATAGCGTTTTTGTAGCCAAATAATGAAGTAAGAGACAGGTATTTGAGTAAGAAGGAGAATTATGGCTAAACCTTTATCTATTGATAGCATTGTTAATGAAATAACGATTAAGCTAACAAAATCTGCAATTACTCCTACTGCTCCACTTCCAAAAACCTCTGATAAAGCATCAACATCATTAGTTAACCTCGTTAGTAACTTACCCACTGGCATTTTGTCGTGAAATCTCAGAGATAAGGAAATCGAATGGGTAAATAATTCTCTTCTTATTCTTGCAGTTAATTTCTGTCCTACCGCCTGTATATTATAAGTCTGATAACCCTGTAAGATCAGCCTTAAAAGGACAGAAACAAAAAGGCTTAATATTATTAAATTTATTGATTGCCCAATAAAAGTTTTACTTAGCCATACATCTGAAGTTTCATTCTTCAAAATTGTAATAGCTTGACCAACAAGTAGGGGCTGGATCGCTCCCGCAAAAGCGACCGGAATAAGGATAATAATAATAAGATATAAGGTCCTTTTATCGTGAGTTATGTATCTACCTAATTTCTTTATTCTTTTAAAATCCTTCAAAAACATTTAAATTAATTTTTATTTAATTACATGATTCTATTGCCAAAATAACATCTCGGAGAGGTGTGTTGTCTAGCCTTAAAGATAGAGGATTAGCAATTAAACGGGCAGTTGAATAATAGATATCTTCAATCTTAATTAAGCCATTTTCTTTTAAAGTTTTACCAGTAGCAACTAAATCAACTATTGCTTCAGCCATCCCAGTGATAGGACCCAGCTCTACGGAGCCTGTAAGATGAACTATTTCTACTGGCATATTAAGTTTTTCAAAGTAAGAACGCGCAGTTTTAACAAACTTGCTTGCAACATTGCAGTTGGCTGGTAAATCAGTCGGTTTGGAATAACCACTATTCTTTTTAACAGCTAAAGACATATGACATCCACCAAATCCTAAGTCTAATAATTTAGCAACTTTAGAGTCAGATTCTTGAAGAACATCATATCCCACTATTCCAAGATCGGCTTGTCCATAGCTTACGTATACAGGGACATCTCCATTTCTAACCAACAAAGCTTTTGCCTTCCCACATTTTGAATAAATAGTTAAAGATCTATTATCCATTAATAAAGCTTCAGTAAAATCTAAGCCAACTTTTTTAAATATAGAAATAGAATCTTTTAACAGAGCTCCTTTTGCTAAAGCTATAGTAATCATAGACTCCTTTATTTTTCTTCTAAGATTTCCTAATTCTAAATTAATAATGACAATAAATAAAGAAAAAGGAATATTTGGGATACCCGTTCTTGACGATAATATTATTTGGATCTGGGAAGAAAATACATCTGCTATTGTTATAGATCCAGGTATTGCTGAACCTATTATTAATTGGATAGAGAATAGAAATCTTAAATTAGAATATATTTTGCAAACACATCACCACCATGATCATATTGGAGGAACTCAAGAATTATTAAGAAAATGGCCAAATGTTAAAATTATCGCCTCAAAAAAAGACAAAAAACGGATCCCTCTTCAAAACATCTCGGTATGTGATGGAGATCGGATCAAAATATTAAATAAAGAGTTCAAAATTATTGAACTGAAGGGACATACAAGTACACATATATCCTTTTACTCTAAAGATTTTGACAATCCAATTTTATTTGTTGGAGACACATTATTTTCAGGAGGTTGTGGAAGAATCTTTGAAGGTACCAATCAAGAAATGTACAATTCACTAAAAAGAATATTATCTTTGCCAATAAATACGATCATTTATTGTGCTCATGAATACACAAAATCAAATCTTTTATGGGCACTAGATATTTACCCAAATGACAAATTAATTAAGAAAAAACTTGAAGAAACTAAAAAGAAAATCTTGGCAAAGAATTTAACTATCCCAACAACTTTAAAAGAAGAAATGAATATTAATCTTTTTTTAAGAGCAAAAAGTCTAAATGAATTTAGTTATTTGAGAGCTAAAAAAGACTCTTGGGTATAGATTATTAGAACAAGTTAAAAAGTAATGTCTTCTCAAATTCCTATAAAAACTGATGCAGCACCAAATCCAGTTGGACCATATAATCAAGCTATTAAAGCTGGAAACTTTGTTTATTGTTCTGGTCAAATTGCTATCAATCCTAATAGTAATAAGATAGATTGTTTAGGAGATATTAAGGAAGAGACAACTCAAGTGTTAAATAATTTAAAAGCAGTTTTAACTGCTAGTGGAGCGAGTCTTGAAGACGTTATTAAAACAACTATATTTCTCACAGACTTGAATAATTTTCAAATAGTAAATGAAATCTATTCTGAGTTTTTTCAAAACGAACCTTCTCCTGCTAGAGCTTGTGTGGAAGTATCTTCTTTACCTAAGGGTGTATTAATTGAAATTGATTGTGTAGCATACATTCACTAACCTCAAAATTTATGTAGAAAGTTATTATTTGTGCCAATTTTGCACCATAGTTGTTTAGATTAAAACCTGACTGAGGCTTTATCTATGACAACAGCAAATTTAAATATAGATGAATTAGAAGCTGGTTATCCATTATTTTGTAAAGCGCTTAGATTATTAATTTTAAAGGGTCGAACAATTAAAGAGATTCAAAGAACTGTATGTTGGGGACATCTTGAAACACTTAATAGATGTTTACCAGGGAGATATAAGGCTCCATCCTATTTAATGGCTTTAATTAAAAGAGATATTGAAAAACCTGATAAGTATTAATTTATTTACTATGAAATCAAATTTGTAAATTTCTCATTAATCTTTATTGTAAATTCTCTTTCTTTTATTGTAATTTCTTCCAAATTTGGAAATATTGTTATACTCACAAACTTAGATCCGAAACTAATATTTGGATAAATTTGATTTTCTTTACACAAAGAATCAATTTCTTTCATAAATTTACTGGACTGCTGGTAATTATCAAATTCGAATCTCCTTTCTAATCTCAAAGGTGATTTTCTTTCTTCCCACATTTATTTTTTTTAATCAAACTTATCTTAAATCTAAAAGAGATTTTGAACAAACTGATAATGTAAAAGTTTTGCTTAATTAAGCTTTAAGAATCCCAAAAATCAATAATTCCTCCGATAGTTAGATCTGTAATTGTATCTGGATTATTAGGGCATGCAAATCTAGCAGCTGTTCCAGTTGTAGTAAAGACCCAATTTCCTTCTCTTGCCCCAACCGGATCAACTGCAACTAATTTTTTGCCTTTATTATTTTGCAAAATCCTCAAATGCATATGACCCAATCCTTCAACTCTTTGAGTACATACCAGTTTTCCTAAAACTCTCATTATTTCCAAAATAACAATCTCCTCTACTTTTGGATATTATTTGGATCCCAGTGATCAATAATTCCAACGATTGTTAAGTCACTTGGATAAGATTTACTACCAGCAGCTTCCCTTGCCGCAGAGCTTCCTACACAAATGACCCAATCCCCAGGTTTGCATCCAACCGAATCTACAGCAACTTTATTACTAGAACCATCTAGAACAACTTGTAAATGTTTATGTTCAAAACCAGGGATTCTATTTGTTGAAACAAGTGGTTTTATCACTTTGCAAATAAGCATAATTAATGAGCCTCCGTTGTTTTTTTATCTAAAGACATGCTAATTATTTGAGCAGAATCAGTTTTGTCTCTATCTCTTATGGTGAGACAGGTATGTAACAAACCTTGATCCACTAAATCTTTATATCTAATTGATATTGCATTATTAACCCTATCACAATCTTTCATCGCTCTTTCTTTTGCTCCAGGAACTTTTCCTGAATAATCAAACCTAATTACTATAGGAATTGGTAAATCTTCTGAGACATTTAAACCTGAAAAGATTTTTATACCTACATCTAAATCAGGGGCGCCTTCCTCGACAGTATCTAAATGAGCGAAATAGGTAAGGTTTCTTAAATGAACTTCTTTAAAACCTATACCTACACCTATGAATCTCTCAGCATGTCCAATATCTTCGTATGATCCCTTGTGAAATGACTTAACATAATCAATCTGAGAAATATTATTTTTAATTATTTTAAAAATGAACTTTTCCATTCCGGTAAGTTGATTCTCAGATGAATAGTTAGAAATATGATTACAAATTTCTCTCTCTGAAGCCTCTTCGGATTTATCTATTGTTGAATTATAAATATCTAAAGTTGAAATTGTATGTTCTAAACTAATCCCTCCTTCTTTTGAATTTAAATGAATTTTTAGAGCATCTGTATCTGTATCTAGGCCAATAAGCATTAAATCCACAGATGCGCCACAACAAAAGCTATTTTCAACAGACTCTTTGAATGCTAATAATTTATTAAGTCCTTCTTGAGCTGCCAATTCATCATTACTCCCGTGGGCAGCACAACCCTGATGAAGAGGATCAACAGAGCTAAAGTGATAAGTAACTATTTTTAAATATCTCGTATCTTTACTAGCAAGATTGGGCAAACCTTCTCTGTATCTTTTATGCTCTGTTTTAATCCATCTATTAACAGTATTCTCAACATCAAAAAGGGCTCCAGCATGCGATCTTCTTCTTACAGAACTAAATGGAATTCTCAGTACATAAGCAACAGTATGAGCAAGTCTTCCGTCAGAGCAAGGTGTTATATCTAAAAGATGAAAACCACAATCTATGAGAAACTTCTCAAAATCTTTGGCCTCAGTGCTACCTGCTGCACCACATAAAGGATCATTTTTGAAAAAATCATCACTAAATTTTTCATGCTGTTTAAAAACACACCATGCATATAAACCTCTCATATCGAGAGGTTTAACCCAAGACTTATCTAAGATATGGGTGGGTAAATCTATTCCTAAATTTTTTTGAGATATTTCTTGGGCATTTTCAAGAAAATCTTCATTATGTTGAATATAAGCAATTTCCTTTAATGTAGAAACAATATTGTCAAAGCTTCTTTTTGTCTTTTTCTCATATTCATAAAGTTTATTATTTTGAATAGTGTTACTTAGAGCATGTTTCTCATTAGATATATTTATTAATTTATTTTTATCGGGGACCGTTTTAATATTTTGAGAGAATGATTTCAATGGTGCCGTAGGTCCCAAAGTGAAGTTCTTGGCTTTAGCCAATCCTCTTAAAACCATTTTTTAGTTATCCTCTTGCTCCACCAGAGAAGGTTACAAGCTGCCCTTCTCTAGTATTACCACTTGATCCAGTGATGAGAAAATCAGGCTCTTTCATTTTGTCGTTTCTTTTTATTTCCATTGGAGGCATTGCACTTGTAAAACCTGCTCTAGATGGATTTCTCCTTCTTGATGAAGCCCCTTCGGTTCCTGTAACGCGATCTCCTCTATCCCAGTCATCACCAGTAATATTAAGACCAGCAGATTGTCCTTCACCTGTAATGCGAGAAAGCGCTCTCTCTTTTGATATATCTACATCTTCAATATCTTGCTTTGGTTTCAAAGAATTTAATTTATTTTTATCGAATCTGAATTGTTCAGTTCCTGTAACTTTATCTATTGCCATATCAAAGGGACCTGTAATATTTGATCCACTTTCGTACTGATTACCTGTTACTGAATCACGTGATTTTTCAGAATACCTATCTCTAGAGGGAGAATTAACTGAGAAATCATCCCAAGTATTATGTTTTACTTTTTCATTATTTGCATAAGATTGAGTTAAATTTTGATTAGAGCAATTGGAATTTAACTGATCTCCTCCGACATAAGGCGTTCCTGTAGGATTTAAACAAGCTCCTTTAGTCGCTCCAGTCATTTGCCCTCCAATTCCAGGCTGTTTTCCAGTAAGGCGAGCATTCGAACTATTTCCTAGATAAATTTTACCTTTTCCTCTTAACTCATTTTTTGCATTTGAATCACAATTATTTTCAAGTTGTTCTACACCTGCATATGGAGTACCAGTAACATTTTTACAAGTTCCAGGCTCATCACCCGTGACATTATTGGATCTTCCGGTCATAGTTCCACTAATGTAATTATTATTTTGAGAAATACTTAAACCTACCTTTCTAGGTTCTGGTGAAGGCTTTGACCCGCAGAAACTCTCAAATTGCTGTGATCCAATATATTCATCTCCAGTAACATTTTTACAACTACCGCTTTCATTACCTGTCATTCGTTCTGATCTGCCAACTCCAGTTCCAGTAACTAAGTTTCCATTGAGAGTATTATAAGAACCAACTTTCTCATAAGATTTGCCATCAGGTAATGGATCTGAACCAAGATACTGATCACCTGTTAGCTGATGAGCAGAACCACTCTCATCTCCAGTAACAAGAGCTGATCTCCCTGGCAATGAACCAGAGACATGCTGACCATCTAAAGTTTTACTATGTCTTATTTTTGAAGGAGTTTTACTTACACCTCCACAATAATCTTGAGATAAGTTTGCGGAAGTATATTCTGTACCAGTAAGGTTCTTGCATGTCCCAGGTTCATTTCCAGTAACTAAACTTGATCTACCAACTTCATTTCCAGTTACTTTATTACCTGAAGTAGTTGAACTTACATTAATTTTTGCAGGCTGAGCATAATTTAATTCTGAATTACAAAATTCATTAATAACTTCCGTTCCTAAATATTGAGTTCCGGTAATATCTCTACAAGTGCTTGACTCGTTTCCTGTCGTTTTTGAGGATCTATTAGCTTGAGTACCTGTAACAGTTTGACCTGAATTTGTTCCACTTTCACCAACTTTCCAATGAGCATCTGCTTTTTGTTTAGCGCCATTTCTATTTGGACCACAAGGTCGACATTTCCCATTACCTTTTATAGATGAAGCGCCAGTTTTGCTTCTCAATTCACGCACTCTCAATGCAATTTCCTTACTAGAAAGGTCAGGATCACCTCTTCGTGCTAATGAGGCAGCACTTGGATTTTGCTTTATAGCTGATTTACCATGCTTAGACTGTGCCTCTCTTCTAGCTAAAACAATATCTCTACTTGTATTAGCGATTACTTTTTTCTTTGGTCCTATCCTTCTTTTTTGATTTACCTTTTTCACAGACAAAGAGGTTTCAACTTTTACGGGAGTCTCAGCTTTGCTATCAACTAAATTTACAGAAGTTTCATTATTCTTTTTTGAGACAGATTCTGACCTTGTTCTATCAGAGGAATTCATTGCTGGTTTACCATGAGTTGATAAGGCCTTCCTTCTTTGAAGAACAAGTTGTCTACTTGTAAGAGTGGAGTTTTTTTGAGGTATATGACGTTTCTTTACAGGATTATTATTTTTTGAAACTACAGAAGACTTTTTTACGACAACAGCAGGACTTATTCTTGCATCTGATGCAGAGCGAACTCTATCCTGTTTAGTGCTTGAATTAGCTAGTGACTTTTTTCCTCCATCACTCATAGCAATTCTTCGTTCTAAAGCAATTTGTCTACTTGTTTTTTTTGTCATAGTCTTCAAATAAAAAATTCTTAAAAAATCTTTCTCCAAATATCAATTTTAATTATTTGGAGAAAGTTATTTAGGTGCTCTAATTAGCGACCTTGGAAAACGACAAACGCTGTACCTTGACTTTGTGTATAAGCGTCATAACCGATTATTCTTACATGATGATCAGGATATGCTCGGTGGCATGCTTCTAACTCACTTACGATAAGGTTAAGATCTTTTTCACCAAAAAACGGTAATTTCCAATATGACCAATAAGTTTGCATTGAACCACTTGGATGGACATGTTCAATAACAGGACTCCAACCTTGTGCAATTATGTATGCTATTTGATCATATATTTCATCCTGGGTCATCGGTGGTAAGAAACCGAATGTTTCCAGGGTTGCTACCGTTGCGTAGTCGCCGACTGTGCTCTGGAAAGGCATAATAAAAAAATTTGTAAAATGTTTTGAAATTTAAGATTCAAATCAGAGGGTAAATAAAACCCTCTGATAAGAAGAGCTAGTTTTGAACGTCAAGCTTATCGACAGTATCGAATTCAAACTTGATTTCTTTCCAAGTTTCTAAAGCAATAGCTAATTCTGGGCTATGCTTTGCAGCTTCCATCAGAATGTCTCTACTTTCTTTTTCGATTTCCCTACCAGCGTTACGCGCTTTTACGCAAGCTTCAAGGGCAACTCTATTAGCGGCAGCTCCAGCAGCTGAACCCCATGGGTGTCCATGTGTTCCTCCACCGAACTGAAGACAAGAGTCATCTCCAAAAATTGCAAGAAGAGCTGGCATATGCCAAACATGAATACCACCAGATGCAACCGCAAATACTCCAGGCATTGATCCCCAATCTTGATCAAAGAAATTACCTCTGGATCTATCTTCAGGAACAAATGATTCTCTTAAATTATCAATAAATCCAAGAGTTGTTTGACGATCACCTTCAAGTTTTCCAACAACAGTTCCAGTATGTAACTGGTCACCACCTGAAAGGCGAAGACACTTAGCTAATACGCGGAAGTGAATACCATGTTTAGGATGTCTATCTATAACAGCATGCATAGCTCTATGTATATGGAGAAGCATTCCATTATTACGACACCAGTTAGCTAGACCGGTATTTGCAGTAAAACCACCTGTTATGTAGTCATGCATGATGATGGGCATATCAAGCTCTTTAGCAAACTCAGCACGTTGATACATCTCCTCAGGAGTTGTAGCTGTACAGTTTAAGTAATGACCTTTAACTTCACCTGTCTCTTGCTGAGCAAGTTTTACTGCTTCAGCAACAAATTCAAAACGCTCTCTCCATCTTTGGAATGGCTGAGAATTAATGTTTTCATCATCTTTAGTTAGATCGAGTCCGCCTCTCAAGCATTCGTAAACAACACGACCATAGTTTTTACCAGACAAACCTAGTTTAGGTTTAATAGTACAACCAAGTAACGGTCTACCATATTTGTTAAGACGATCTCTTTCTACTTGTATACCGTTTGGAGGTCCACCACATGTCTTAATAAAAGCCATTGGGAAACGTATATCTTCCAAACGTAGATGCCTTAAAGCTTTAAATCCGAATACATTACCAACTAAAGAAGTTAGTACGTTTGTAATAGAACCTTCTTCAAAAAGGTCTAAAGGATAAGCTATGAATGCATAGAAAGATTCCTGATCTCCAGGAACATCTTCGATTCTGTAACAACGACCTTTATAAAATTCTAGGTCTGTTAACAACTCGGACCAAACTGTGGACCAAGTACCAGTAGATGATTCTGCTGCAACCGCTGCTGCAACTTCCTCTCTGGGAACACCTTCTTGACCAGTGCATTTAAAGCACGCTAATAGGTCAGTGTCTAGGGGCACATATTCAGGAGTCCAGTAGGTGTCTCTGTACTCCTTAACCCCAGCGTCATACTTCTTACTCATAGATACTCCTTAGGTTTTTATAGGGAAATTATTCAAAAGCCTTTTGCTTTTAATTATCTAAAATTAGTCCTTTTGTCCAAGGAAATTTCCGTTACCTAAAGCAGGTTCAACTTCTCTATGAGGACGAGCAATAATGTGAGCAGCCACTAGGCCATCACCAACTCTTTCGCAAGCATCAGCACCAGCTCTAACTGCTGCGTTAACTGCTCCAGTTTCGCCTCTAACTAAAACGGTTACATAACCGCCTCCAACAAATTCACGACCAATAAGGCGAACTTCTGCTGCCTTTGTCATTGCGTCTGCTGCTTCAATTGCAGGTACAAGTCCTCGTGTCTCGATCATGCCGAGAGCGATACCCATTGTTTCTGTAGCCATTGCCTACTAATTACTAAATGTGGAATGTTCATATCGAACAATGCTCTATAGAGGCCTGAAAAGTCAAGCATTTTTACCTAAAATTCGATTAATGTTTTTACTATGATACATAAGCTAAACTTATCACCCTTGATATAATTGATAATTTACTTATTACATTATTCAGTCAGAGCATCAAAACATACAGTTGTGTTAATAAAAAATTTACATTAATTTTATTCCGTACGAGACAGGCCCTGTCTGCACAGGTGTGGAATGTTCAACCTTTCCTGTCTCTGTATCAAGCTGTCAGTTAAGATAAATTATATTTAATTTTACAATTTGAGTAAAACAACATTAATTATCGCTAGCGGCAATCCAAATAAGGTTTCTGAAATAACAGAGATGCTTAATGTTTTAAATTTAGAGGTAAAAAAACAGCCTGATTCTCTTAGTGTTGAAGAGACTGGCAAAACATATCTGGAGAATGCTTTATTAAAAGCAAGAGCAGCTTCTATAGAAACAAACTCATGGGCCTTGGCAGATGATTCAGGTTTAGAAGTAGATTTCTTAGAAGGTAAACCAGGAATTTTTTCAGCAAGATATGCAAAAAACAACTCTGAAAAACTAAAAAAGTTATTAAATGAGCTTGGAGATACACCTTATAGGAGTGCAAGACTTATTAGTTGCATGGTCCTATGTGATCCAAATGGCGAATTAGTTAAAGAAACTACTGGAATTTGCTGGGGAGAAATTCTTAAACAACCAAAATATCCGAACGGAGAATTTGAATCAATTTTTTGGGTTAAAGAAGCTAATAGAGTTTATGGAGAGTTAAATGATTCTCAATTATCAAAATTAGGGAGTAGAGGAAAAGCCGCAAGAGAACTTGCTCCTTTTTTAAAAAAAGAATTAGGTTTAAGTTAAATATTAATAATTAGATATTTGTTCTATCGCATTAATTGAAGCTGCTGCAGCCTCCTCAACATCGCCTTCTTTACCAGCTAAAGTTAATCTTCCAAAGGCCCCAACAGCTTTAACATCAACAACAGTTATGTTTGAAGCTTTTTCTGCTTCATTAGCAGCTTTTAAAACATAACCTGCAGGCTCAGTTTCAAGAATAAACATACTCATACCTGATTGAATCATTGAACCACTTCTATTTTGTCTATTAATTAGAACTGAATGATCAGGGGTTATCGCTCTAATAATTTCAGTCCAACTTGTTGTAGGTTTTGTTCTTTTTTTTACCTCGCTCCCAATAGCATCAAGAACAACATCTCCAGAATGTAAAACAGTACTTTGGTCCTTATGATAGAGGGCAAATGAACCAAATTCTCTTTCCACAATCATCTGTCCCAGTCGAACATTACTAGCTTTTAAAGCTATATCGGTAACCCTATGTATTGCCATCCCAGGAGAAACTTCCATCCATAGGCATGAATCTCCAGGAATTGGCAAAAACCCTCTACTGACTGTTCCCATATATGCTGCCAACTGCGGCTGCAGAGAATCAAGGAAAACATACGTTCTTAATTCAATCTGTTCAACTTGACTAGCTTGCCTAGAAACTAAAGACTTTTCTGAGTCGGTAGTTATAAATCCACCAGCATTAGCCTGAGACTGAATCTCAGAGCCTGTAACTACAGCACGTTTATTCTTTCGGTCTACCCTATTTAAGCTAGATGTTGGTTCCATTCATGAGACTATAACTTATTATCGATCCGTTTTTCTATTAAATTTACTTGCATAGTTTCCATAAACCGATAACTTCAATTTAAATAGGCATCAAAATCATGGCATCTTCTCAAGAAAAATCAATCAGTTCTTCAATAGGAACTCATGATTTAAGCTCAGAAAAAACCCTAGGCTTAGTTAGTTTAAGCTTGATGCAGAAATTGTCTCAAAAAGATCCTACATTTAGCTGGCTAATAGATGAAAATAATGAGAGTAAAAACCTAAATAATCTTAGGTATAGACTTGAATTAACAGAATTAGCAATAAAGACAGGTGCTCCATTAAGTACTTCAGAAGTTTCTATCTTAATGGGGGCTAAACCAGGCAAATCTAAGGTTGAAAGAGGAGGTTTATTAGCTACAAAAATCTCAAGAAATGTTTGGAAAATTACTAAGCTTAACGATGAAAATAATTATTGGAGAAATTAAAATGACAATCTTTTTAGATTAAAAATTTATTCATTTGCGTTTTTAAACATTCATATAAGTTTTATAAATCTATTCAATTTGTAAGAGAACTTAATCAATTACTTTCTTTAAATTAAAAAATTATGCATGCTTTAGAAATAAGCTCTCATAACTTATTGAATGAATAAAGTAGAATTTTATAAAGAAACTGGTCCAAGAGAAGTTTTTTGTGGATTGACCTCAATAGTTTGGTTACACAGAAGAATGCCTGATGCTTTTTTTCTTGTAGTTGGTTCAAGAACATGTGCTCATTTAATCCAAAGTGCTGCGGGAGTAATGATTTTTGCTGAACCAAGATTTGGCACAGCCATATTAGAAGAAAAAGATTTAGCTGGTCTTGCAGATGCGCATGAAGAGCTTGATAAGGTTGTTAACGACCTGATAGCAAGAAGACCAGAGATAAAAACTCTTTTTCTTGTAGGTTCTTGTCCTAGCGAAGTAATTAAGCTTGATTTAGCAACAGTTGCAGAGAAATTAAACAAAAGATTTTTAGGTCGAGTGCAATTTTTAAACTACTCAGGGAGTGGAATAGAAACTACATTTACTCAAGGTGAAGATGGAGCACTTAAGGCTTTAATACCATTGATGGAATCTACAGATGAAGAAAAATTATTAATAGTTGGGACTATCGCCAATAATGTAGAAGATAGATTTAAGAAAATTTTCAAAAGTATAGGGATAAACAATGTTGAAAGTTTTCCACCAAGGCAATCCACAGATTTACCAAAAATTGGAACTAATACAAAAGTTTTATTAACTCAACCTTATTTAAGTGATACTGTAAGAGATTTACAACATAGAGGTTGTGAGATACTATATGCTCCTTTTCCACTCGGCATTGAGGGAAGTAGTAAATGGTTATTAGCAGCTGCTGAAGCATTTAAAATTCCAGCTCTCAAAGTTCACGAGGTAATTGCTCCCCTAGCAAATAGAGCAAGGCAAGCAATGGAATCTCATAAAAAGATTTTAAAAGGTAAGAATTTATTCCTTTTACCGGAATCGCAACTTGAAATATCATTGGCAAGGTTTTTACACAATGAGTGCGAAATGAATCTAATTGAAGTTGGTACTCCTTACTTAAACAAAGAATTAATGGACGAAGAACTAAATCTATTACCTGAGAATACGAAAATAGTAGAGGGGCAACATGTAGAGAATCAATTAGATCGTGTAAGGAACTCGCAGCCTGATTTAGTTGTCTGCGGGATGGGCTTAGCGAATCCCTTAGAGGCAGAGGGTATTCATACAAAATGGTCCATTGAAATGGTATTTAGTCCAATTCATGGTATTGATCAAGCTGCGGATTTAGCAGGCTTATTTTCTAGGCCCCTAAAGAGAAATCAAATACTTACAACAAAAACTTTAGCTACTCACAAATAACAAAATTATGGAATTAACTCTTTGGACATATGAAGGCCCACCTCATGTTGGTGCTATGCGTATAGCATCCTCAATGAAAGATTTACACTACATACTTCATGCTCCGCAAGGAGATACTTATGCAGATCTACTTTTTACTATGATAGAAAGAAGAGGTAAAAGGCCTCCAGTAACTTACACAACTTTTCAGGCAAGAGACTTAGGTGGTGATACTGCAGAATTAGTAAAAAGAAATATTTCAGAGTCTGTGGAGAGATTTAAACCAAAAGCACTTTTGGTCGGTGAAAGTTGTACGGCAGAATTAATACAAGATCAACCAGGAGCCCTTGCAAAAGGGATGGGATTTGATATTCCAATTGTCAACTTAGAATTACCCGCCTACAGTAAAAAAGAAAATTGGGGTGCTTCAGAAACTTTTTATCAATTAATTAGAACTTTACTAAAAGAGGCTGCTAATGAAAAAAGCAAAATAAGTCCACAGAGGTGGAAGGAACTGGGTCGAAGACCAAAAGTGAATTTATTGGGACCAACCCTTCTTGGATTTAGATGTAGAGATGATGTAATAGAAATTCAAAGAATCCTCTCTGAGCAAGGTATAGATACAAATGTAGTTTCTCCTCTTAATTCAAGTCCAGATGATATCAAAAGATTAATAGATGCAGACTTAAATATCTGTTTATATCTTGAAATTGCAGAAGCATCATGTGAGTGGCTTAAACGAAATTTTGGAATGGAATATACCACTACTATCCCAATAGGAATTGAGAATACAATTAATTTTATTAATGAAGTACACAATAAATTAGATCTTCCACTAACAAATAAAGAAGAGTTAGAAAACAAATCGAAACTTCCATGGTATTCAAAGTCAGTTGATTCCAATTATTTAACAGGCAAAAGGGTTTTTATTTTTGGAGATGGAACTCACGCAATTGCAGCAGCGAAAATAGCTAAGGAGGAGCTTGGTTTTGAGGTAGTAGGCTTAGGGACTTATAGCAGAGAGATGGCAAGAAAAGTTAGAGGAATCGCGAAAGATTTAGACTTAGAAGCACTCATAACAAATAATTACCTTGAAGTTGAAGATGCAATAAAAAAGACATCTCCTGAACTAGTTTTAGGAACCCAAATGGAAAGACATAGCGCCAAAAGGCTGGGTATACCATGCGCAGTTATAAGTACGCCTATGCATGTCCAAGATGTTCCAGCAAGATATAGCCCTCAAATGGGATGGGAAGGCGCAAATGTAATTTTTGATGACTGGGTACATCCATTAATGATGGGACTGGAAGAACATTTAATTGATATGTTCAAACATGATTTTGAATTTGTTGATGGACACCAAAGTCATTTAGGACACACAGCAGTTAAATCTCAAAATAATGAGGATAAAAATCAAACAGAAAATATCGAGTCTGGGGTTAATGAAATAATTTGGACGGACTCGGGAAAAGCAGAATTAACGAAAGTTCCATTTTTTGTCCGAGGTAAAGTAAAAACAAATACTGAAAAATATGCCTTATCGAAAGGGCTTGCAGAAATTAGTGATGAAACGCTCTATGATGCAAAAGCATTTTTCAGCTGAAATTACATAATTCATAAAACTAAAACATGAGTATTTACACTTAAAGTATAAAGAATTACTTCGTAATGCTCTTTTACAGCCTCGAATTTGCTTATTTATTGTTAATAAATAAATATTTATTGAAAAATATATCCAAGGTGGCATTTTCCCTGCAAGAATAAATATAAATGTGATTTTTTAAGCTTTAATGACAAGTACAATAAATAAACCCCTTGATGGAGAAGGAAGTGTTCAAGTCAAGCAAGATCCAAAAGTCAAGATAGAAGAAGGAGCTCTTGTCATAGCTGTTTATGGAAAAGGAGGAATTGGAAAATCTACAACATCTTCAAATCTCTCTGCCGCGTTCTCAAAATTAGGTAAGAAAGTTTTACAAATTGGTTGCGATCCCAAACACGATAGTACTTTCACTTTGACACATTCGATGGTTCCTACCGTCATAGATATTTTAGAAGAGGTAGATTTTCATAGTGAAGAACTTAGGCCAGATGATTTTATGTTTGAAGGCTTTAATGGGGTGATGTGTGTTGAAAGTGGAGGACCTCCAGCAGGAACAGGATGTGGAGGATATGTGACCGGTCAAACAGTAAAGCTTTTAAAAGAACATCACCTTCTAGAAGATACTGATGTAGTTATTTTTGATGTTTTAGGTGATGTTGTTTGTGGAGGATTCGCTGCTCCCCTTCAACATGCAAACTATTGTTTAATAGTAACTGCAAATGATTTTGACTCAATTTTTGCAATGAACCGAATAGTGTCAGCAATTAAGGCAAAGGCAAAAAACTATAAAGTTAGATTAGGAGGAGTTGTTGCAAATAGATCCAAAGATACAGATCAAATAGATAAATTCAATAAAGAGGCAGGGTTAAAAATAATGGCTCATTTCAAAGATGTTGACGCGATTAGAAGATCAAGACTTAAAAAATGTACTATTTTTGAAATGGAACAAACTGAAGATGTTATTGAAGTTCAAAATGAATATTTATCTCTTGCTAGAAATATGTTAGAGAATGTAGAGCCTCTAGATGGCAATCCTCTTAAAGATAGAGATCTTTTTGACTTATTAGGATTCGATTAAGTTAAATTCTTAATATTATTTTAGACCAACCAATTTCATAGATAAATCCCAAGTCTTCTGAGAAAGTTGACTATCAATTATTCTTTTTGAAAGTTTCTGAGAAAATACCTTCCCAACTAATTTTTGTCTATTTCCCCAGCTCCAATGAACTCCTGACTGAAATAGATCACTATCTGTTGCAACTGAAGCAACCCTTTGACCAGCTAATTTTTCGGTGACGTATCCTCTAGTAATGTATTTCTGAAATAGAGGAAATAGTAATCTAAATATCCAAGGAGTATTTCTAAACAACTTACTGTTAGCAACACAACCTGGATAAAGGGAATTACATATAATTTTTTCAGGAGGATATCTTTTTGCTAATTCTTGAACAGTTATCATATTGCATAACTTACTATCTTTATAGGCTTTCCCAGGTTTAAAATTTTTTCCATTTGCCATACTTATAGGTGAGAGAAAGCCTCGTTCAAAACCAGCTAAATCTCCTAAGTCAGCAGGTGCTGGAATGGGAATTTTCCCTCCTAATTCAATGTAATTTGCGGTCACAGTTCCCAGAATGGTGATTCTGGAAGTAAATGAAATATTCTTTCCATTCAAATTAATATCTTTATCAGAGTTAATTAAATCATTAATTAAAAGATTAATTAATAAAAAGTGACCAAAATGATTAACTGCCATTGAATTTTCAAAACCCTGAACAGATCTCTCTGGGCGCCTCAAACGTGGTTTATAGACTGCCGCATTACAAATAAGTATTTTCAACGCATCTTTAAATTTTGTAGAAATTTCTTGGGCACCTTCCCTAACTTTATTTAAATCTGACAAATCAATTTCAATAAAACTAATTTTATTTAAATCATCTCGACTTAAAAAGCCTGAGGCTGCATCGAGAGCTCTTTTATTCGAACGATTAATTGCAACTACCTTCCAACCAGAAGTAATTAAGGGTTTAAGGGTATTTAACCCTACTCCAGAGGTAGTCCCTGTAATAAGAACAACTCCTTGTTTCAACTTTTCCACGTGCATTAATCCTCACTAACACTTTCGATAATACAAATTAAAAATTTTCAATTGCATTAACGCCATATTACTCTCATAACGTCACGAGATATCATTTGATCTTGATCCTTCATAAATCTTTGCTGACCTTGATGTGATAATAAGTTGTCAAATCTTTTTGTTAATTTCTTAAATCTATCTTTTTCGTAAAAATAAGAATCTTTTATTTCTTTTAGTCTTGATAACCTTATTTGAGTGGTGTTTCCTATTTTAATCAAACTTATAAATGCTAATAAAAATAAACAAATTTTTAATAATAAATAAGTTGTAGTTAGAAGATCTTTTTCTTTTTTTGAGACTATATTTTTTTTTCGAAATTCATCGTTATTTAAGTTATTTATTATTTTTGAATCTTCAACATATTTATTTAAATTCATATTATGCAAAAAATTAAAAATTTAAAAAAATTTATTTATATCTTTAGTATTAACATATAAATATTAAAAGCCAAATTTAACAAATTTAAATTTTGAAAAATATGATTAAATTAAAAATTTTTAATTTTTGTATTTTTAAAATAGAAAATTACATTCAATCATTTAACAGGCATTTATAAAATATACTTAAAATTACTAGAGAAATTTTTAAACTACCCTATATAACTAATTTTGATTTATAAGAAGAAAGCATTGATTATTTCGACCGTTAAGTCATCAGGTCATCAACAAATGTCTATTGATATTGATTTATTAAACAAAACTATTTCAAATAATAATATTCTTTTTACTTTAAGATTTTACTTATGGGAAGGTGATTGGATTTCAATTGGATTTCACCAAAAGAATTACCCTGAACATTGGAAGGATTTGAAAGAAAAGGGATTAATTAATATAGTTAGAAGGCCCTCAGGTGGTGGAGCAGTTTTGCACTCTGGAGGCATTACTTATGCCTTAACTTTTAAGAAACCTGAATATAAGAAATTCAGTTATCAATTTGTAAATATTTGGCTAATAAAAAGTTTCGCTTTGTTAGGTATTACTTTAAAAAATGGATCTGTCAAAAAAGGGAGCATCAAGGAAAATTGTTTTGGTACAAATTATATTTCTGACCTAGTAGATGAAAATGGAAATAAAAGAATAGGTAGCGCTCAGTATTGGAAAAAGGGTTCATTTCTACAACATGGAGAGATACAATTAAATCCACCATTTGATTTATGGACAAAAATCTTTGGCCAAATACCCCCTCAACCTTTTGGTCTGAAATTAAGTAATGAGAAAATTATAAAACACTTAGAAAACTCTTTTCTAGAAAATTATTCTGATTCATCCACAGAAAATATTTTTTTAAAACCTTTTGAAATTTCTAAATATTAAATATCACCTTTACTCTTCATTAATTTGATTATCTTTGGTAATTCAATTCCTAAAGGATACTTACTTTTCGATTTAATCTTATTCAAGATTTCATTAGAAATATTAAAACCTAACTTATTAAGAACAAACAAACCAATATTTTTCCTATCTAAGAATCCCATTGGGATTCCATAAGGATTTGTTATTAAAATTAATCCTTCATTAGTTTTTTCAATTTTTTCGATAATTTGCCAAAGAGGAGTATTCTCAAAAATGCTTGGGAAGTTATTAATTGATTTATTAAATTCACTTACTATTTTTAAATCCCATTTTTTAATTGGAATATTCTTCAAAACATCGACGGAAATAAAACCATCCCATCTACCATTTTTAGTTATAAAAAAATAACTATCTAAATTATTTTCATCTTTTATCAATCTATTAAACTGTCTTAAGGTTAGATCAAATTCAATTTTTCTTATCGGTTTTAATTTTAATTCATTAATATTCTTAGATTTTAAAATTTTTTCAATTTTTAAATATTGATTATCAGATTTTGAGATATTTATTCCAAATATTGATAATAAACATAATATTAATCCATAATAAAAATTTAAACTAAATAGTAAAAAAACACCAATCGTAAGAAAAAGTATTGATAATAAAAGAGTAAATTTATTTAAAAGGATTCTACCTTTATTCCTGTTGCCAGAATAATACCAAATTACACTTTTGAGAAAATTACCACCATCCAAAGTGCCCACTGGTATTAAATTAAATATTCCAAGAAATAAATTTAAAACTCCAACTCTAGTAATTATATTTATGAAAATTTGCTCTTTAGTTTCACTAAGATTACTAATTAAAAATAAAAAGATCGAGGTAAGAAAACATAAGAGAGGTCTTACAAGAGATATTTTTATATTACCTAATGCATTTTGACAATATTCTTCTATTTGTAAAACTGCGCCAAGGAAAAAGAAGGTAATATTTTTAATTTTTACTCCTTCACTAATGCAAATATATGTATGAAAAATCTGATGGAATATTATTGAGCATAATAAAAGAAATGATGTGAAGAAACCTATTATCCAGGCCTCTTGTTTATTGAATATATCACTTGATGTTAGATTAATTTGATCACTTATACTCCATGAGAATAAGAAAAGGAGAACGATCCAATAAGGATGAATTTTAAAAGGCACTCCCCATATTTTTAAAACTTGCCAGCCTCTCAAAAATAAACTCCGTTATAGTTATTAATAAGTTCATTCTACCCATTAAAAAAAATTATAATTTGAAAATGTTGGAAGCTAAAACTCTTGTAAAAATTTGCGGTATAACTTCTGTTGATCAAGCACTCCAGATTGCTAAGCTAGGTGCTGATGCAATAGGAGTAATTTCAGTAAAAGAATCGCCCAGATATGTCTCACCTCAGAAAAAAAAAGATATTTTTAGAAATCTTAAAGAAAATTTTCCACAGGTAAAAAGAGTTTCTGTAGTAAAAAATATACCTCTAGAAATGATTTCCATAAATTCTTTTGAATTTGAGAATGTCATACAGCTTCATGGAGATGAAGATCTTTCATATTCCAAAAAACTTCGTAGAAAATTACCTCAAATTGAACTATGGAAAGCGTTTAGGATAAAAGATAGAGAAAATATTAGAGAAATTGAGCTTTTTTCTGATTTCATTGATACTATACTTTTAGATTCTTGGAACGAAAAAACATATGGAGGATCAGGAATAAGAATAAATTCTAGTTATCTAAAAGAATTAAATTTCAGCAAGCCTTGGTTACTCGCAGGTGGAATATCTATTGATTGGCTACAACAAATTCTTATTGACATCAAACCAGATGGTATTGATGTCTCAAGTAGTATTGAAAGCTCCCCAGGGATAAAAGATTTAAATAAAACAAAGAAACTTTTAGATCTAATTAAAGGATAGTAGGTTATTTATAAAATTTTAAAGCCAAAACTAATTACAAGATAAACCACCAGGTTGATTTTTAACAAGTTCAAAGAATTCTTGTTTAAGACTAGGATCATGTCTAAAATCACCTCTTACTATAGAATTAATCATACTTGTATTAGGCTCTTTAACACCTCGCCAACACATGCAATAATGTTTTGCTTTAACAAGAATTGCAAGACCTTTTGGTTCACATAGACGTTCGATTTCATCAGCCAAAATCATAACGGCCTCCTCTTGTATATGTGGTCTTGAAAATACCCAATCAGCAACTCTTGCAAATTTTGAGATGCCAATAACCTTGTCACCCGGCTTAATTCCAATCCAACAATCTCCAATTATTGGGACCATATGATGTGAGCAAGCAGAACGAACACTTATAGGTCCAAGAGTGTATATTTCATCTAAATTTTTAGCATTTGGAAAATCTGTAACAGTAGGTCTTTTATGATATCTACCTTTGAAGACTTCTCTAAGATACATCTTTGCAACCCTTTCTGCAGTCTCTTGTGAATTATGATCATTTTCAATATCAATAACTAAAGACTTTAATAAATCCCTTACTTTAGAAGCAACCTCTTTTTGCAAATGCTCTAATTCTCCAGGATTAATAAAATCTGAAATATTGTCATTTGCGTGGAATCTCTTTTTTTGAAGTATTATTCTGTTTCTAATTACATCAGAAATTTTTTTATCTACTTCTTTTTTAATATTTTCACTTGGAGTGATAGTCATGAATAATTATTTAAATCTTGAAAATTTATTAATACTTTATATATAAAAGTTTAAATGCACTAAGTAACTATATCACATTAGTGGGTTACTCATAGGTAAATTAGTAGCAACAAATTCCTCGAAATAATACTTTTAAAAAAATTTAGAAAGCTCCAGTCGCAGGCATAAGAGTAAGATCCTCAATCAGCTGAGATTTAGGTTGCTCAGCAATAAAAAGAATAGTTTCTGATACTTTATCGGAAGACAGCATTGAATCTTTATTAAAATCAGAATTTACAAATTCAGAGTCCCAAAGTGGAGTATTTACAGAACCCAAAGTGATAGTACATGCTCTTATAGAATTTTTTCTTTCCTCTTCTCTTAAACATTTTGTGTAGCTAGCCAATGCAGCCTTTGAGACACAATATGCCCCCCAATTGGGGAACGCATTATTTGCAGCATGACTGCTAACATTAATAATTAAACCACCTTTAATTCTCATTAAAGGAACTATACATGCACATATTTGGAAAACACTTGTAAGATTTACTTGAATTATTTCTTGCCACTTATCTAGCGGCATACTTACCAATTCTCCATTAAAAGCAAACCCAGCATTATTAATTACAACTGTTGGACATCCATAACTTTTAATACATTGATTTAAGTGTTGATCGACCTTGTCAGATTGTGACAAATCAACTGCCAATATATTAATTTGAACACCAGTATTTGATAACTCATTTTTTAGATCATGGAGTTTTTGTATATCTCTAGCTAACAAAATTAAATTCCAACCTGCTTTAGCGAAAGTCTGGGCAGTTGATCTTCCTATGCCCTTTGTTGCTCCTGTAATAAGTGCTAATTTCAATTTAATAATAGATGATTAATAAATTAATCTTGAATCTCTTCAAGATTAACAGATTCAATAAATTTTCCTAAAACTCTAAATTTAGAATATCTTTTTTCCAACAATTCTTCATTTGTCATTTTAAGTAATTCATCCAAATGCTTTTCTAAAGAACTTTTAAGTGTTTCTCCTGCCTGAAGAGGAGCCCAATTATTACCACCTGCTGGTTCCGGTAAAACCTCATCAATAATTCCCAACTTTAATAAATCTTGTCCAGTAATTTTTAATGCTGATGCTGCTTCTGGCGCCTTAGCAGCATCTCTCCACAAGATTGAAGCACATGCTTCAGGACTGGCAACTGTATAAACACTATGTTCGAACATTAATAATTTATCTGCCACCCCTATACCTAAAGCTCCTCCAGAACCGCCTTCTCCAATCACAGTAGCAATAATTGGAACTTTAAAACCAAACATTTCTCTTAAATTTCTAGCGATAGCTTCACCTTGTCCTTGTTCTTCTGCTGATAGGCCTGCATAGGCTCCAGGAGTATCAATAAAAGTTAATATTGGCAATTTAAATCTATTTGCATGTTTCATTAATCTTAAGGCTTTCCTGTATCCTCCAGGTTTAGCCATCCCAAAATTTCTGATCACATTTTCTTTAGTATCGCGACCTTTTTGATGGCCTAATAATAGTACTGATCTATTGTTAATTAAACCAATACCACCAATTAAAGCCATATCATCTCCACCGTTTCTATCTCCATGTAGTTCAATCCAATCTTCACAAAACATCTGTATAAAATCAAAAGTACTTGGTCTTTGAGGATGTCTTGCTACTTGTATTTTTTGCGATGGGGTAAGAGATTTAAAAATTTCTTCCCTTCTTCTTGTTGCGAGAGTCTCTAATTGAAGAAGTTGTTGACTAACATCAACTTCTGAGTCACGCGCGAGTTCTCGAATTTGTTCAATTTGTTTTTCAAGCTCTACTAAAGGTTTTTCAAAATCCAGAAGAAATCGTCTCGGCATAATTAACTAAACAGGTAATGGATTAATATGTTTATCTAGTCCTATTGCTGAAAATCCATGTTTTTCAGAAGCTGCTCCAATAAACTCCATTTTCTCAAGTGTAATATTATTTCTACCCCAACTAAAATTAGTGTGACATTTTTCAAATTCTAAAATCATTGCTTCTGCAAAGCAAGCAAACATTTCTCTTTGAGGATTTTCCATTTCTGCTAATTCCATCATATTCCAACCAATATCATTAAAAAACTTAACAATACCTCCCTTTAAGATATGAATATCATTTCCCTTAAATTTTTCATCAAGATTTTTAGGATAACCTCCATCAATCATTAAACAAGGCTTTTTAAGCCTGGAAATATCAATTTCCATTGTTTTAGGCATACTTGCCACCCAAACAACGATATCAGCGAGAGGTAAAGCTTCGTCTAAAGTCTTGACCTCTCCTCCATTCAACTCCTTTTGGAGTGCAATAAGTGGTTCTTGTTGTCTAGCTACCATAAGCAATTCACCTATACCTGTTTTTTTTGTCAGCCATCTACATACCGCACTACCAATATCACCAGTGGCTCCAATAACTGCAACACGTGATTTATTAATATCAATACCAACTTTTGGAGCATTTATTTCAAGTTGTCTACATATAACCCATGCAGTATGTGTATTACCTGTTGTAAATCTTTCCCACTCTAAAGATGTATTCCTAATCTGTTTATGCTGTAGCAAATTAAAATTTTCAAAAATAATTGATGTAAAGCCTCCTAATGCGGTAATGTTAATACCTTTCTTTTGAGCTAATTCCATAGCATTAAGAACTTTTCTTCTTGCCGTCTTAAATCTAGAGAGCATCTCAGGAACAAAACATGAATCAATATATGAGCCCTCTATTGTAATGCCTACAGCACTCTTAACTTCGACATTTTCTACAAGTTGAGGTGGTGCCATGCACCACACATCCAAATCGCCCTCCGCAATATGATCAAAGCCTAAAATTGAAGCTTTTCTTTTTGCATCTGCAAAACTTGTGGAGTGCCCAATTAGCCCAAACATTTAGACTTTTATGAAATAAAACTTACGCTATGAACAATAGCATATGGCTATTTCTAAAGTGAATAAAATTTTAAATAAAAATATTAAAGAATTTATTTGTTAAACAATCGCAGCCATAGCCATTCTAGCTATTTCCCTATTATCAAGGCCCATCTCAAGTAAAGCATCTTGATATGCAATCATAAACTCTTCCATAAGTTCTTCTTTATCCATAGATAGTATTGCGGCATCGTCTGCAACTTGATCTAACATTTTTTTTATTAAAGGTAAATTTGCTTTATTAGCAGCTATTAATTCATTTTTACAAGTATGTAAATTTTCTTTTAGCCATTTCTCACCGTAATTCAAGTGTAAATATTCATCATTTACAACCCCTTGAGTTATTTTTTTTGCGAATGGATCTGCAACTCTTATATATACATGATAAGCAGAGATAGCAAAAGCTTCGATTAATATCGCTTGTATAAGTAAACATGTTGTAAGGTTTTCATTTTCTAAAGCTGTTTGAAAATTTCCATGTAATTTAGAGAAAAATTCTTTTGCAAAAACCATATCCGCTTCAACACTTAAATTTTTACCACAAGCAATAAAACCTCTTTTGTGCTTTAATTCCATCTTCGCAAGTTTAGTTAATTCCTCACTATCTTTAGGTAGAAGAGATGCAATAGAAATGTAATTATCATAGGCCTCTTGTTCTCCTTCGATAACAATCGCGTTAATTCTGCTGTAAGCATCTTTGTAAGCATCAGTTGTAAAATCAGGAAGATTTCCTGAATTTTCAACAACTTGAGGCTCTACATTAGGTTTTTTATTAGATTCTAGAGTTTGCATGTTGGTAAAGCTTTTGTTCATTATGCAATGAGTTTACACAATTATAATGAAAATATGTAGATATCATGAAAATAGTTTCAATTTTTAAACCACTTCCAAAAACGAACAATAAAAAATTTTTATTTAAACAGTCGCGCTCTATTCATTTGGCCAGTCAGAAGACATTAATCCAAGGAACATTTTATACCAATGTTTCACTAATAGGTTTCTTAAATCATTTCCCAGCTTTTCATTTGCCCCTCTACTATCACCAATAACACCTGATTTACTTAAATCATTTGTCATCCAAGCAGTAGGAGAATCCCCTTCAAGACTCCATCCTTCTGGTATATTTTGAGAAAAGCCTTCAAAAGGTCGCTCAGGTCCAACAAACTCTGGTTTAATAGCTAGCATCAAACTGGTTTCTGCTAGAGAAGCATGAAGACCATTATTTATTTCATTCTGAGGCAAAAGATCACTTAAACCTTTGATTCCACTCCAAATAAAACAAGGAAAAATGTTTAGATCAGGAGCAACTTTTCTTAGTTCTCTCGCTGCTGTATTTAAAAGCGATATTTGACCACCATGCCCATTTAATAATATTAATCTTTTAAAACCCATTTCAGAAAGTTGTTTACCTATTTCGAGAATTATTGATGTTATTAAATTTGATGATAAAGATAAAGTACCATCAAAGCTTAAATGTTCCGGAGAGAAGCCGATATATTGAGTAGGTATTTTCAAGAGTGGTAATTCACCAGGCAAAATATTTAAAACTTCATTTAAAATATCATCAACAAAAATGCCATCTGTTGCTAATGGAAGGTGTGGACCATGCTGCTCAACTGCACCAAATGGCCAAATGATGGTTGATCTTTTCTGTAAAGCAACCTTACTTATTTCTGTAGAAGATAAATATTCGTATTGATTACGTATTGATTTATGGTTCATTTTATAGATTTCTAAGGAATTACCTTAGAATGTGTAAAAATTTATCTAGTTTTATTTTACCTATGAAGGGAGTAAGTAATAATAATGCCCCAAAGAATATTAAATCTAAGGGCAATCAAAGTGAATTGAAGAAACCTTTACAAGTTCTTCAATTGAATAAAAAAAGCTCTAAGAATGATACATCTAAAAATTCTTCTATGAATAAGAAACCCTCTAGTAATTCTGATGTATCGAACACAACTCAGCAAAAGGATTATGAATTAGAAAGTGAAATATTAAATACAAATTCATTAGAGAAAGAAACTCAATATAAAAATCATAAACAATCTAATCTAAGCTTTGATAACCTAGAAAAACCTCAGTTTCCAATTGTAGAAAATAAAATATATGAAGACGAAATAATAGTTGATGAATTTGACTTTGATGAAGATCAATTTTTAGCAGCACTTAATGAAAATGAACCAATTGGTCTTACGGGAGAAACTATAAAGGGAAAAATAATTGCACTAGAAAGCGATGGACTATATATAGATATTGGAGGGAAAGCTCCTGGTTATATGCCTAAGAAAGAATGTGGACTAGGAGTCATAACAAATTTTAAGGAGAAATTTCCAATTGGTTTAGAAATGGAAGTCTTAGTAATAAAAGAGCAAAATGCGGATGGAATGGTTACGGTAAGTGCAAGAGCATTAATTTTAAGAAAAAGTTGGGATAAAGTTAGTAAGATTTCCCAGAGCGGAGAATTAATAGATGTTTTAGTAAATGGCTTTAACAGGGGAGGATTAACTTGCGATGTTGAGGGATTAAGAGGCTTTATTCCAAGATCTCAATTAGAAGATGGAGCAAATTATCAATCACTTGTTAATAAAACGCTGAAAGTAGCTTTCCTAGAGGTAACTCCAGAATCAAAAAAATTAGTCCTTTCGGAGAAAAAAGCTTCATTATTACAAAAATTTGCAAATCTTAAGTTAGGACAATTAATCGAAGGTAAAGTTCTAGCTGTAAAGCCTTACGGATTTTTCATCGATTTAGGGGGCGCTAGTGGATTACTTCACCAATCATCATTAACAAAAGGTAACATAAGGGACTTAAGAGAAATTTTTGTAGAGGGAGAGTTTGTTAAAGCTTTAATTATTGAGATTGATCGAGAAAAAGGAAGAATTGGTTTAGATACAGCTTTGTTAGAAAATTCTCCAGGAGAATTATTAATAGAAAAAGAAAAAGTTATGAAAGAAGCAAATGAGAGAGCGCAAAAGGCACAAGCTCTATTTCAAGGGAAAGATTAATAAAAATGATATCTTCAAAAACAAATAGCTATCAATTAGATCTTAAAAGTTCTGATTGGGAATTAGATTTTTATTCAAGACCAATAATTGAGAAGAACGGGAAAAAAAGATGGGAACTGATAATTACATCAACAAAAAGTTTTGAATCACCAGAGATTTTCTATTGGAATAAAATATGCCCTGCCAATAAGGTTAATTCTATTTGGTTGACTAGTGCCTTAAGAGAAGCAATTATTGATGCTGAAGTAAAAGGTTGGAGAAAACCTGAAAAAGTTAGATTTTGGAGATCTTCTATGAAATCGATAATAAAAAAATCTCTTGAAAACTTAAAGCTTGAGGCTTTAGCAAGCAGAAGAACATACAATTTATTTGAACGGTTAAATCATTTCGAAAATAACATCTATCCCAAAGAGAAGGGATTTGTTAAAGGGGTTTTAGCTCCTAATTTTACAGCTCAAATATTAAATGAACCTAAACCTTTGCCTGAAGCCGTAAGAGGAGAATCATTAACATTTTCTGAGATATCAATCAGAGATCTTAGAACAGCAGAGTCATGGCCTATAGAGTTTGGTGACATTTTTCCTGTAGAAGAGCATATCAAGGATGATCATCTTATTCCAGGTCTAAGACTATTTAGTAAAGATAGGGCTATTGCGCTTGCAGCATGGTTTAGTAGTCTTGAACCAGTAAAGCTTCTTATTGATAAAGATAGACTTATACTTGAAGCACTAGAAAATGATAAATGGTTAGTTACTGATTTACCTCATTATGAAGCCCAAGAACTTCTTCAGAAATTTATGACATCCAAATCAAACAGTCTTGGTTATCAATTTATTTCAATTCAATCTACACCTTACATTGAAAAGTTTGCAGGCTTTTGGATGCTTAAAGATATTGAATTGATAAATTAAAAAATAAATTGAATAGTAACTTAAATCAGAATCGATTGTATTCAAGTAGCAAATTCCAAAAAAGTTTTACTTTTGTAGATAATATCAAAATTAATTATTATTTATCCCCATTATTAAAAAAAAACAACTTCATTCATGCTTTTTTTACAAAGGAAAGTTCAAAATTTGATATAAATTCTCAGGGAGAAAAACTAATGCGAAATAAATTCAATAATTGTTTTATCAATCAAATTAATGGAAATAATATTACTTTTACAAGTAAATTTAATTCTCAGAGAATTATTTATGCTGATGGTTTAATTTGTGATAACAAAAATCAAAATTTATGGATCTATACAGCTGATTGCATGCCAATCTTATTTGCAGATAAAAAACAAAGAAGAATTGCAGCTATTCATTGCGGAAGAAAAGGATTAGAAAAAAATATAATTCCTAAAGCAATTAAATATTTTGAGATTAAAGGATCTTCAAGAAAAGATATTTTAGTTGCTATTGGACCATCAATATCAGGAAATAATTATTTATTAGATAAAAAAACTTTTTATAATTTTTTTTCCGTAACTAATCGATATTTAATTCAATTAAATAAAAATATAAATAAAATAAATAACTATGAATCAATTCCATTAGACATAAAAAAGTATGCATTTTTACAATTAATAAATGAAGATATAGATCCAAATAACATTGATATATCTAACAAATGTACATATTCCCTTTCTAAAGAATTTCATTCATGGAGAAGATCAAAAAACTACAAAAGGCAGTGGAGTGTAATCTGCTCTTCCATTTAATTTATGCAATTTTTCTCTTTTGAGTTATTAAAAGTATTTAGTAATTGAGTCATTTCAGTATCATCATCGACTCTAAAAATTTTTGCTATTAATCTATTAGCATTAGATCCATATGGTTTTATTTTTACTTTTGTCCCTCTTGGAAAATTTTCTTTCAAAATCTCAGTAGCTTGTTCCTTATCATTTTCATTAATATCTATGCAATATAAGCTCAAGTATAAAGATCTATTTTGATCACCTACTAAAATAGTATTAGTATCATTTATTTGTAAAATTTCTGCAGAATATGCATTAATAGGGTAAAGAAAAAGGAATACAAAAATAAATATTATTTGAAGAAGTTTTATCAATCCAACACTATCCCTAATTTTAAAAATCATCAAATTTTAGAAAAAATTATTATAAATAATTTATGCAATATTTTCACAATTTACATATCCAACCATTTGGGCGTTGCTCTTCCCTGGAGGAACCATGGGATAACAATTTTCTCCTCTCCTTACACGTACATTTACTAGTACTGGTCCTTTAAAATCCAAGGCAGATTTTATTCCATTATTTAATTGATCTCTCTCCGTCACTAAAATGCCTTTTACTCCAAAAGCTTCAGAAAGTTTTATAAAATCAGGTTCTCCACAACTCATATCAGATGCAGAATATCTTTCCTCATAAAAACTTTCTTGCCATTGTCTTACCATTCCTTGCCATCGATTATTTATTATAAATATTTTCACATTTAATCCATACTGAGATAAAGTGCCTAATTCTTGTATATTCATCAAAATACTTGCGTCTCCAGCAATACATATTACTTCAGAGCTTGGGTAAGCAGCCTTTACACCCATAGCTGCAGGCAATCCAAATCCCATTGTGCCTAAGCCGGCACTACTAATCCATTTTCTTGGTCCATTTCTCAAGTATTGTGCTGCCCACATCTGATGCTGACCCACATCTGTAGTGACAAATGCATCAGGAGCATAATCTCTTATTTTTATTAACACTTCCTGCGGATAAATTTCACCATCTCCAGGAGGAGTAAACAAAGGATGTTTATTCTTCCAGAAATTGATCTTATCTAACCAGATTTTTGTATTACTTTCCGAGGGATTTTTTTTGTAAATATCATTAATCTTTGAGAGTGCCTCTGAGACATCTGAGACTATTGCTACTTCAACACGTCTATTTTTGTTTACTTCTGCTGGATCAATATCAATATGTATTACTTTTGCATTTGGGGCAAAAGTATCTAATTTTCCAGTAACTCTGTCATCAAATCTTGCTCCAACCGCGATAAGGAGATCACACTCTGTGACAGCAAAGTTTGCGTAAGCAGTTCCATGCATACCCAACATCCCAACAGATAAATCATCTCTTTCATCAAAGACTCCTTTGCCCATAAGAGTTGTAGTGACAGGAATTTGAAAATTTTTTGATAAAGTTTGCAATTGTTCATGAGCGCCTGAAGCGATAGCTCCTCCCCCTACGTAGAGCAATGGTTTTTGAGAATTTTTAATTAATTCAACTGCTTTATTAACATCGTCCTCATTTATTTCACCTAACCTTTTGAAGCCATTTGGTATCGCTTCACAAGGCAAAACTTTTTTATAGTTAAATAATTCCTGTCCAACGTCCTTTGGTATATCAATTAAGACAGGGCCTGGCCTACCTGATGAAGCGACAAAAAATGCTTGAGAAACTACCATTGCGATATCAGAAGGATTCCTAATTACCCATGAATGTTTCACTATTGGAAGAGTTATACCAAATATGTCAGTTTCTTGAAAAGCGTCTGTTCCAATTGCAGGTCTAGGAACTTGCCCGGTAACAACAACAAGTGGAACTGAATCCATTTGAGCAGTAGCGATGCCAGTTACGAGATTTGTTGCCCCAGGACCAGAAGTTCCGAAACAAACGCCTACTTTACCGGTGGCTCTCGCATATCCATCTGCAGCATGAGATCCACCTTGTTCATGTCTCACCATATAATGTTTTAACCATCCTTCATTCTCTGCTTTATGTACCGCATCATATATTGGGAGAATTGCACCTCCTGGATAACCAAAAATAACTTTTACACCATGAAGTCTGAGAGAATCCATTAGTGCTTCAGCACCAGTAATCCACTTAGGATTTTCATCATCAGAATCTCCTTTTTGTATAGGTGTTGAAGCAAGCGTCAATGAAGTAGATAAATCTATATAAATAGTAGGCTTATTTGTCAACTTTTGCCTACTATTTAAATTAATGTCAAAAATTAACCTTAATAATTAGAATCAGAATTTAAATATTAATTATAAAATACCCAATTTATGCAATGGTCCTGATCCGGAAATAATTTCAATAAAAAGAATTAGAAATATTATCATCGCCACCCTACCATTCCATACTTCAGAACTATTATTCCAGCCCCATTGCCACTTCTCTTGAGGATAAAGTTTTACCTTGGCTGGCAATTGAGAGGCTTGATCTAAATTCACTATTGGTTCTTCTAAACATGAAATAACTAAATCTTTTAAACCATTTATAAAAGTAGAGTTAATATTAAGTGCCTTTACTCTTCTGAAATTTTTAATACCAGCACTCTCTGCTAATTCTTTATACTCAATATCAATTTCTTGAAGCGTTTCAATATGTTCTCCTACGAAACTGATTGGAACTACAATTAAATCTTCTATCTTTGATCGCCCAAGATCCTCTAAGACATCTTCAGTATAAGGTTTTAACCACTCTTCAGGGCCAACTCTACTTTGATAAGAAAGCGTGGAGGGATTACTAAAGTTTAAAATTTTTTCAAGTTCTTTGACAATTAAATTTGAACAGTCTTCAATTTGTTTTTTATATGGATCACCCGCTTCCTCAACATAACTTTTCGGTACACCGTGTGCGGTAAAAAAGATATGAGCATCAGAGGGCTTTTCACATAGAAGGATTTGCTCTGAAATTAATTCAACCATAGCTTTTATATAACCAGAGTGATTAAACCAGCTCCTGATACATCTTATTGGTATTTTCTTAAATTCTTCATCATTATCTCGTAACTTTTTAAGTTCTCTAAAACTTGATCCACTGGTACTTATTGAAAAATGAGGATATAAGGGGAGGACTACAACCTGATCTATTCCATCTGCTTTAATATCAGCTATTGCAGATTCTGTAAAAGGATGCCAATATCTCATAGCTATATAAGTTGTTGCATCAAGTCCACTTTCTCTTAATTTACTCTGCAATTCTCTTGCTTGTTGTTCAGTAATTCGCCTTAGAGGTGATCCGCCGCCAATTGATAAATATGCTTCTTGTGATTTTGTACTCCTGAGAGTACTAATTAACCACGCTAGTGGTTTCTGAAAAAATGGGATTGGTAATCTTATTATTTCTGGATCCGAAAATAAATTATATAAAAAAGGACCTACATCTTTAATTCTTTCAGGGCCTCCTAGATTCATTAATAGGACACCAACTTTTTCCATTTAACTTTTAAAGAGATTGAAAAAAGACATCAAAAACGTCATTATTAGAATAATTATATAGGTATAATGAATATAATTCATGAAATAAATGTTATAAATAAAAATTTTCTAATCAAAGGAAGCAAACTAAAAATAGAAAAAAGGGGCGGCAAACTTAATATTAGGGGTTCATTACCTTCAAAAGAAAATAAAAATATTAAAAAAGTACAGCGCATATCATTGGGTATTAATGCAGATTATTATGGTTTAGAGGAAGCTAAAAAAAAATTGCAGCTTATTGATTTACAAATAGAACTTGATCAATTTAAATGGGAAAACTGGATCACTTCCTCAACTCAAAATGACAATAAAACATACGAATTATTTATAAAAAAAATCAATGAATTTGAAATACAATTTTTTAAAGATTACAGAAATGATCATTTAAATAGTGCAAGAAAATCGACCTGGAATAGTTCTTATAAACCTTATTTCAAAAGAATGATTTCTTTGTATCAAAAAAATGATAATAAAGATATCAATAATATATTCTTTAGTACTTTGAAATCTTACAAAGAAGGATCAAGAAGTAGAAAACAATGCGGAACATCTTTGAAAGTATTTGCAGAGTTTTTAGAACACAGTCTCCCTTCAGAATGGAAATCTTTATCTAGAGGATATGGAATAAAAAAAGCCAGCTTTCGTAATTTACCTGATGATGATTTAATTGAACAACTTTGGGAGAATATCCCTAACAAAGAATGGAAATATGTATTTGGTCTCATGGCCACTTATGGATTAAGAAATCATGAAGTTTTTTTCTGTGATTTAAGTGCACTAAAAGATAGTGGAGATAAAATTCTTCGAATTTTACCAACTACGAAAACAGGTGAGCATCAGGTTTGGCCTTTTCATCCAAAATGGGTAGATTTATTTGAATTAAGTTCTTTAGGACACGATCCTACTTTATTACCAAAAATTAATAGAGATTTGAGAAAAACAACTCTTCAAAATATAGGGAAAAGGATTACAGATCAATTCAATAGATATAGCTTAAATATAAGACCATATGACCTACGTCATGCCTGGGCCGTGAGAACTATTTTTTACGATTTACCAGATACCGTGGCTGCAAGAATGATGGGTCATTCAGTGAGTTTACATACTCAAACTTACCATCATTGGATAACAAAAAGAGATCAGCAAAAAGCAGTAAATAATGCATTATTAAAATTTGCTGGGAAAGACTAAATTCATGTTAAAAAGAAAATAAGCTTTTAATATTTTTATGGCAGATAAAGACCAATCTGATCTTAATAACATAAACAATTTAGATGAGGAAGCAAATAGATTAGGTATGGGAGGTAATTTATCTCCAGAAGTAGATGAGAAACTTTATAAAGAGAGAATGCAAAAAAGGAAAGAAATTCAATCTAAAAGAATAAAAGAGAGAAATTCAGAAAAAGGTCTAGTTATCGTTTTTACTGGAAATGGTAAAGGGAAAACTACAGCAGCTCTTGGGATGGGGATAAGAACATTAGGACATGGTTACAAAGTTGCAATTATTCAATTCATAAAAGGAACCTGGACAATTGGCGAAAAAAAAGCATTTGAAAAATTTTCAAATAAGATTGAATGGAGATCTTTAGGGGCTGGATTTACATGGGAGACCCAAAATAGAAATAAAGATCAATTTTTAGTTAATAAAGCATGGGAAACAGCGAAAAATTATATGAGAAATAAATCCTATAAGTTAGTAATTCTTGATGAAATAAATATTGCAATTAAATTAGGTTATATCGATTCAAAAGAAATTATTACATCTATTTCAGACCTAAATATGAATAAAAATTTATGTCACGTAATTTTAACTGGGAGGGGAGCATCTAAAGAGATCATAGAATTTGCAGATTTAGTTACTGAAATGAAATTAATAAAGCATCCTTTTAGAGAACAAGGAATAAAGGCCCAAGTTTGCGTTGAATATTAAAATACTCACAAAATTTTTATTTCTTAATTAAAAAGCTAACCATAAGATTTAATTTTCATGACAGATTATTTCCCTACTAAGTGATTTAAATAATTATGAATTAATTTAAAAATGTTTAAAGAAGCATTTAAAAAAGATTAAAATAGAAAATCTGCATATTTCTTGCTACTGTCATACAAGTATGAATTTGGTATGACTTACAAAAGAATTCTTCTAAAACTTAGTGGTGAAGCTCTAATGGGAGAAAGACCCTATGGTATTGACCCCGCTATAGTCCAATCAATTGCTGAAGATGTATCCAAGGTGGTTGAGAATAATGTTCAATTGGCGATTGTTGTTGGAGGAGGCAATATTTTTCGAGGTTTAAAAGGATCAGCAGATGGAATGGATAGGGCTACCGCAGATTATGTTGGAATGTTAGCCACAGTTATGAATGCAATATCTCTCCAAGATGGACTTGAAAGAGCTGGTGTGGAAACAAGAGTACAGACCGCTATAGAGATGCAAGAAATCGCAGAACCCTACATAAGAAGAAGAGCGATTAGGCATCTTGAAAAAGGGAGAGTTGTTGTATTCGGCGGTGGTTGCGGTAATCCATTTTTTACAACAGACACAACAGCTGCATTACGAGCAGCTGAGATAAATGCAGAGGCAGTGATGAAAGCTACAAAAGTTGATGGAGTTTATGATAAAGATCCAAATGTTTTTAATGACGCGAAAAGATATACTACTCTTAATTATCAACAAGTTCTAAGTGATGAAATTGCTGTAATGGATAGTACTGCCATAGCACTTTGCAAAGATAACAACATTCCAATTGTAGTTTTTGATATTTTTAAGAGAGGTAATATTTCAAAGGCAGTGGCAGGCGAACCCATAGGTTCACTAATCAGTTAATTCAATTTAAAAAAATTAATTATGAATGAAAAAGAAATCCAATCAAACATGAATAAAAGTATTGAAGCAACTCAAAGAAGTTTCAATACTATTCGTACAGGCCGAGCCAATGCATCTTTATTAGATAGGATTAGTCTTGAATACTACGATGTAGAAACTCCATTAAAGTCTTTAGCTTCTATAACAACTCAAGATTCTCAAACAATTTCCATACAACCCTTTGACATATCTTGTTTACAAGCAATTGAAAAAGCAATTTCTATTAGTGACCTTGGTATGACGCCAAACAATGATGGAAAAACAATTAGAATTAATGTGCCTCCTCTTACAGAAGAAAGAAGGAAAGAATTTTGCAAGCTTGCCTCAAAGTATGCTGAAGAAGGCAAGGTAGCTCTAAGAAATATTAGAAGAGAAGCTATCGATAAAGAAAAAAAAGAAGAAAAAGATGGCTCAATCTCACTTGATGAATCTAGAGATAACCAACAAAAAATACAAAAAATAACAGATCAATTTATCGCATTAATTGAAAGTAAACTTGCTGAGAAAGAAAAAGAAATTTTAAAAGTTTGAAATTATTTGATGTGATTATTATAGGTGGAGGATTATCTGGCTCATCCACAGCTGCTCATTTATCAAATAAAGGATATTCAGTTTTAGTTCTTGAAAAATCAAGCCATAAAAGCATAATTCCATGCGCGGGTGGAATGGCTGCAACCATGAGAAACTTTTTACCGATTGATATTGAGAAAGCGATAGAAACTGAAGTTAAAAGAGTTCACTTTACTTATGAATCAAAAGATAAAGTAATTGCAGAGCTGTCAGGCGTATCTCCATTTTTGATTGTTAAAAGAGAGGTATTAGATAATTTATTAATAGATAAAGCGGAAAGCCAAGGAACTTTATTTATAAATTCTGTCAAAGTAAAAAGTCTAGAGAAGAGGAATGATAGCTGGGAAATTAAATGTAGTGATGAAAGTTATAAAGCTAGATTTTTAGTAATTGCAGACGGATCAGATTCTCATTGGTCAACTCATCTCAAACTTGGTCCTAAGCGACCTCGATACGCACAAACTGCTGCGATAAGATTAAACGGCCTAGGAAACTTGTCAAAAAATTCTGTTAGATTCGACTTCGGATCTATTAAATATGGATTTTCATGGGCATTTCCATTAAAACAATCTATAAACATCGGTATAGGTACATTTATCGGTAATTATCAAATAAATAATAAATATCTAAGTAAAAGGATTATTAATTATTTTGGATTTAATACCGACGATTATAAAACTATTTATAAAAGATTAAGAATTTGGAACGGTTTTTATAATCTGCATATTGATAGAGCTTTGGTTGTAGGAGATGCTGCCTCCCTATGTGACCCTTTCTTAGCAGAGGGTATAAGGCCTTCATTATTAAGCAGTTTTTATGCTGCTGAATCAATTCATGATTGCCTATCAAATAATGACTATGATTTATCTAATTATTCCAAAATCATGCAACTTAAGTGGAGTAAATCAATGGCTTGGGGTAAAAGGATTGCTGAAGTCTTCTATAGATTCCCACAAACTGGCTATAGATTAGGTGTTAAACGTAAAACAGCACCAAAAAGGATAGCTCAAATATTATCAGGTGAAATGAGTTATTCTGATATCGCTCAAAGGGTAATAAAAAGACTGTTATTTCAAAATTCTTAAAATAAATTTTTTATAAAAAAATTAATAATTATAAAACTTATAGCTTTATTAGCTTTTCATTACTAATCTCACTATATCTATTTACCAGTAACTTCTCTAGTTCCTCAATTGCTTTACTAAAACCAGTAATACCCTCACTCAACTTTTCGCTAGCCATTTGGTCCTCAAGCATATTTAATCTAAAATCTCTTTCTTCAAATACATACTCTGGGGAATTATCTGAAATAAATTCCTTATCTAATTTCTTAATCAACTTTTCATTTTGATCATTAAGCTCTTGGAGCAATTTGGGAGAAATAGTAAGCAAATCACACCCCGCCAATTCTTTAATCTCCTCAATATTCCTAAAACTTGCTCCCATTACTTCTGTTGCGAATCCCTTTTCCTTAAAATAATTAAATATCTTTGTAACTGAAATAACTCCTGGATCCTCATTTCCAGGAAATGATATTCTTCCGGTTTTTGCTTTATGCCAGTCTAAAATTCGACCAACAAATGGAGAGATAAGAGTTACTTTTGCATTTGCGCATGCAACTGCCTGGCAAAAATTGAAAAGCAAAGTAAGATTACAACTTATTCCCTTTCTCTCTAATATTTCTGCAGCCTTAATTCCCTCCCATGTCGAAGCAATTTTAATTAAAATCCTACTTTTATCAATCCCATAGTTTTTATATTGCTTGATAATTTTTATAGCCTTTGATACCGTTGCATCGGTATCAAAACTCAATCTAGCATCAACCTCAGTAGATACTCTTCCTGATATAATTCCTAAAATCTCTTTTCCAAAAAGAACAGATACTTGATCAATTGCTTCTCTGACAAACTCTTTTTGTTTACATTCTCCGGGATATAATTTTTTTGAATTTTCCAAAGCTTTATCTATTAATTTCAAATAGTTTGGATTTTTTGCTGCCGCTAATATAAGAGAGGGATTGGTAGTTGCATCTCTTGGTTTAAATTTTTTAATAGCATCTAAATCGCCTGTATCTGCAACTACAGTAGTCATTGATGATAATTGTTCTAATACTGATTTCATTGACATAACTATTATCTATTTTTAACTTAGCTCTTTATCAAATTGAAATCACCCTAAAATTTGTTTTTTTAACTAAAAAATCGATTAATTTAAAGGTTTATTAACAATTAATGCATTCTGTGTAGCTGATGGGGGTATTTTTTCCAGAACTATCAGGCTCTCAATGATTTCTTTTGCTACAGGAACTGCAACTGTTGATCCATAAGCATAAGGTTTGTTAGGTTCATCAATTAATACAAAGACGAGATACTTAGGTTTATCAACTGGTAATATCGCAACAAAACTACAAGCTATCCCCGAATAAATTCCACTTATTGCTTTTTGAGCAGTTCCTGTTTTTCCAGCAATTCGGTATCCATTTATTTTTAGATTAGATCCACTCCCTTCCTTTACCACTGTTTCCATCCAATTAAGAATGACTTTAGAAACATTCTCTGAAAAGAATTTATTTCTCTCTAGATCACTACTGTTTCTCTGAAATTCAAAAGTAACATGGGGGGATACTTCATATCCTCCGTTCGCTAAGGCTGCATGTAATTGAACTAATTTCAAAGGAGAAATTGAAAAACCTTGACCATAAGATGCTACTGCTTGGTGAATCGGTTGATTAACAAAAATCTCTCTAGACTTTATTTGTCCAGGGGTAGATTCAAATAAATCAGTTTCAATTCCTTCATCTAAACCAATTTTTTTAAACCAATTCCAATGGGTTATTGGCTTTAAATTTCGCATTATTTTTACCATACCAACATTACTTGAGACTTGAAGAACTTTTGGATAATTAATATAGCCATTACCCTTTTTATTCCAATTGGATAGTGCCCAGCCTCCAACATTGATTTGACCATTATCTAAGACAAAGCCATCCTTTTGGATAACTTTTTCTTCTAAAGCAAAAGCAAGATTTATAGGTTTAAAAGTAGATCCAGGTTCAAACAAATCTTGCAGATACCATCCTTTAAATACTTTTTGATCATATTCCCAAAATCTTTGAGGATCATAAGAGGGAACAGATGCAAGCGACAATATTTCGCCATTATTAACATTCATAACTATTGTCAAACCTTTTTTTGCATTCCAATTCTTTACTTGTTTGGTAAGAACATTAAATGCAATTTTTTGCAATCTTGAATCAAGTGTTAATTTAATTTTTTTATCATCATTAGATAAATCTAATGGACCTTTACCATCAGGTAATAGAAAACCTTTACCGTCTTTTTTAAAAATATTACTTTTTTGGATAATTTGAATTTTATCCTCCAAAAACAACTCTAAACCAGATGATCCCTTTCTCTCATCATTGACGAAACCAACTATATTTGAGAATGTATTTCCTTGTGGATAAAATCTTTTAGATTGAATCTCTAAATCTATCCCACTTATATTTAAATTTCTTATATTTTTTGCTTGTTCTTCATTCAAATTATCAAATAATCTAACCCCATCTCTTGTATTTTTAAATTTATTAAATAGTAATTTCTTATCAAGATTTAATATTGGCGCAAGTTTAATAACAACCTCTTCAATAGTTCTTCTTTGATTAGATTTATCACCAGGGAACCTAAAGTATTTGGGGTGTCCCCATAACTCGTATTGAATTTTATCAAATGCTATTAATCTATTATTTCTGTCTACAATTTGTCTTCTAGTTTTTAGAACATTCGTTCTTTTCATCTGTCTTGCTAATGCTTCATTTTTTAATTTTGAAGCATTGAAAACTTGGAGGTAAACTAATTTAGATAATAAACCAAGTATTAAAATTAAAGAGGTAATATAAATTGATTTAAAACGAATTGAGCCAAGGGGAATTAGCTTTACGATTTTTTTTCTTCTTTTATCCATTTATTTAAAAATTAAAAACCTTTCTGATATATTCCATCATCAAAACCTCTCTTAATCTCTTTAAATACTGATGAAATAAAATTTATCCTCTCTTTTTCTCTTGTTTTTATTAAATAAATTAGATCATCTGGGTTAGTTCTCTTTATATTATCTTTATGATCGATTTCATTTAAAAAGTATTGTTCAGTTTTAGATATATATTCAATGATATTATTATTTTTTTCCCTTAATTCAATCATACTTGAATAAAACATTGTCCATTTCCTTTGATTATTTAGAGAAATAAAAGATAAAAGTAAAATTAAAATAATAATTGATATGTTTAAACGATTGATTATTTTGAAATAGATCTCCGACTTTATATACATCTTCAATTTTTTAATTTGATATCTATTAGTTCTTTAAATAAGTAAATAAGAATGAATAACTTCATAACTCACTATTTTTAAAAATAAAAAACTTATAAGTCAAATAAACACTTATCAAATTTATTTGCAAGTTTATTCAAGAAATATACTAAGTTCTTAATAAAAATAGATTTAGAAATGTTAGTCCATTCCAAAAAGAATGCATAACAATTGATGAAGATAATCTTCCCGAAATTAATCGAGTTGTAGCCAAACCTATACCAAGTACAAATAAAGGAGGAAATTCATTTAAACTTAAATGAGCTAGTGCAAAAACAAATGAGGATATTAATATACCAAAAGTTTTACCGTAATCTCTAGTCAAGACTGGTAATAAAACACCCCTAAAAATAATTTCCTCAAATAACGGAGCAATAAAGGTAGTAGTCAAAAATAATAATACAAAAGCAAAATAATTATTATTATTTAAAACTATTTCTAAAAGTGGATTACTTCCAGCTTGATTCTCAACAATTAAATTCATTATTAATGAAGTTAAAAGAACAAAGGGTATTATCATAATCCATCCTTTAAATCCTTGATAGATTGATTCTTTTATAGGTTTAATTCTGAATTGAAAGTAATCTTTTTCAAGATTAAATGATTTATCAAGATTTTTTATTTGCCTATAAATTATATAAAGGGGCGGGATAGCCATAAATAAATATCCAAGAAATATTCTTAAAGACTGCGTAATTTCATATGGAAGATTTTTCGAAAAAACATCAACTAAAGTTATAGATATTAATGGAGAGATAACTTCACCAAGTACAACAAAACCACCAGCCACTAAAAGAATCATATCTAACGAATTAAGATCTAAAGATTCATAATCTGCCCAATTTATAGCTTTCAACTTTATTATTCTAAATGATGATTTTAATACTAAAAGTGAACCAAATAAAATTGATAGTAATGGAATTATTCTAATAATTATTAATTTTAAAAACATAAATTGAGCCAACCTATTAGTAATTATTGCGCTCTTATTAAGATTAAATTTTTCACTTACTAAATTAAATAAGTATTTATCATTTTTTAGATCATTAATTACTTCATTAGGGAGTTTGTAGGATTTACTTAAATAAGAATTATAGAGATTTTCAGATATATTTATATAAGTTGGATTATCAAATTTATCAAAGTAAGATTGATCAATTTGCTTATCAGGATCTTGCAAAAGTAACCAAATTAATTTGCTCCTCTCTGTAAGTTCATTAAATGATATTTTTAAAAGAGAATTTTTCATTTCCTCTCTTACTGAATTAGGGAAAAATATTTTTAAATTTTCTGGGACAGCGGGCATCGCTAGCTCAGAAATTTCAATTTCTTTTTGAGAGATATCAAATGAAATAGATGGTCTATTTAAGCTTTCTTTAAGTCCTTGTTGCCATACAAAAAAAGTAATAATTAAAGATGCTATCGCCAAAAATATTTTTACAGTCGAATTCTTTTTATTCATATATTAAATTTAAAAATTTTATTTGTTTTATCGATCATCATACTTAATTTAATCATGCCATGAGATGATTAAGTTTAGTCATAAAAAATTAGATTAATGCCAATGCGTTTATTTTTAGTGAGACATGGTTTAAGTAGTTTTAATAAAAAAGGCTTAATTCAAGGAAGAATTGATGAATCTTATCTTACGGATGAAGGATATAAGCAAGCAACATTAACGGGAAATATTTTAAATGAAATAAAGTTTGATCAAATATATTCTTCTCCTTTAAAAAGAGCAGCAGAAACTGCGAAAGAAGTAGAAAAATGTTTCAAAGAAAATTTTAATATTCATTTTGATAAAAATTTACTTGAAGTTGATCTTCATAAATGGTCTGGATTAACAAGTAAAGATATTGAAAGCAAATACAAAGATTCTTATTTAGTTTGGAAAAATGATCCGGAGAGATTAGAACTCAAAAATAAAGATAATAAAACTTATAAACCTATCCAAGATTTATTTGAACAAGCAGAAGTATTTATTCGAAATTTACGAGAAGAAAATAAAAGTAATAAAAATCAAAACATTTTAATAATTGCTCATAATGCAATTTTACGATGTTTAATTCTTTACTTATTAAATAAACCAAATAAAGGTTTTAGAAAAATAAGGCTAGATAATGCATCAATATCCATAGTTAATATTTCTATATCATCAAATTCTTTTAATGCTCAAATTGAGTGTCTTAATCAAACTGCCCATTTGAATCAAAAAATACCAAAAAAAATTGGAGATTCAAGAATAATACTTGTGCGACACGGAGAAACGAATTGGAATAAAGAAGGTAGATTCCAAGGTCAAATTGATATCCCCCTTAATGAAAAAGGTAAAGAACAAGCCTCTAAAGCATCTGAATATCTAGAGGATATCAAATTTACAAAAGCCTTCTCAAGTTCTATGAAAAGACCTTATGAAACAGCAAAAATAATTCTTAAAAAGAATGATATCCAAATAGAAAAGATTGACAAATTGGTAGAGATAAGCCATGGACTATGGGAAGGGAAATTAGAGGAAGAAATCAAAAAGACATGGCCAGAAATGCTAAAGAACTGGCATGAGGAACCTGAATCTGTAACTATGCCCGAAGGAGAATCAATTAAACAAGTTTCTGATAGGGCTATCTCTGCCTGGAATCTTATTTGTAACTCACAACAAGAAAAAGACACTAGCTTATTAGTGGCTCATGATGCTGTGAACAAAACATTAATTTGTCATATTTTAGGTTTAAGTTATTCAGACATATGGATGATAAAACAAGGAAATGGTGGGATTACTGTTATTGATATCTTTAAGAATAAAAATTATGTTTTAAGCTCGGTCAATATAACAAATCATTTAGGTCAAATTATAGACTCCACAGCTTCAGGAGCTCTCTAAGTATTTAATAATTACAAATAAAATATAATTTTCTTTATGAAAGCTTTAATAAAAACTAAATTTTTAAAAAGGCTTTAATTACTTATACAAATTTAAAAAAATCCGAAAGTTCTTAAGGGCCAAAATCTAAAATAAGCTTTGCCGATAATCTCATCTTTATGCAGAAATTTACTACCAGGCCAGTATCGCCCATCCCAGCTGTTTCCTCTATTATCTCCTAGTACTAAATAATGATCTTTAGGTACTTTTAAATCTCTAAATCGGCCACAATCGTTAAATAATGATTCATCACACTTTTTTACTAAATATGGTTCATTGAGCTTATTTTGATTTACAAACACCTCTCCAAATTGATTAACACTCACTACCTCGCCAGATAATGCAACAATTCTTTTTATATATGCATCACAAGCACGATCACCAATACCAGGAATAATAGACATTGGAGGCAAACTCATAAAAAAACAATATGAATTATTTGGTAATGGTTTAGATCTAAATTTAATCAACTTTTTATCAAAGGAGAAAGGTGAATTAAATACAACTATATCCCCCCTTTTAAGTTCTCTATTTTTAATAGAAAATTTTTCTATTAAAATTCGATCATTTATTTGTAACTCAGGTAACATTGATCCTGATGGAATATATCTAGGTTCAAGAATAAAAGTTCTACAAGAAGAAATTATAAAAGTAAGGAATAAAAGTGGTAACCATTCATTAACTATTTCCATATTTGAACCTTTAAAGAAAGATTTAAAATCTCTCAAAAAAAACTTTTTAAATTTGAAATGATTTTTTTTCAAAATATTTTTATCAAATTACTTAAAAATAATAGCTCTAAAAAAATAAATAGCTCAAATATTATGAGTTAATAATACCTTAAATAATTGTTTTCGTTTTTTTTAAAACTTTAAAACTTTTCTTTTTATTTGGAGTACATTTCTTAATAAGTTCATCAACGACATCATAATCTCTCCAACCATTTATTTGAACAGTTCTTCCTTCTAAGCCTTTACTAGTTCTAAAAAATTCAGCAACATCCTCTAATTGACTTGCGGCGATCTGTTGAATACTAACGATATTACTTTGCATCCCATTTGCTACTGGAACACATAACAATTTACCATCATATTCTCCACAATCATGCATATCTAAAACCCCTATTGGTCTAGCTTTTATTAGACAACCTGCAAATGTTGGTTCATCCATAATTATCATTGCATCAAGAGGTGCTCCATCATCTGCCAATGTATTTGGAATAAAACCATAATCGAATGGGTATCTTACAGAGGAATGTAATATTCTATCCAAGGACATAATTCCTGCATCTGAACAATATTCATATTTATTTCTACTACCAGCGGGTATTTCAACTATTAAATTGACTATACCTTTCTTGGGTGAGGGGGGTATTGCACTAATATCCATCTTTTTTAACCATCTCATTATAAAAACCAGTTCTTGGGAGAAATGGTCTTTCAAAAAAAACACTAATAGCTGGTAAAAACAATGTCATGAAAGCTAGAATAAAACCAATTAAGTTAGAGGATACATCCTTAATACTTAAAGGATCATCATCATCTTTTCCAAATTCATCTCTATTAGAAATAAATGGAGATCCTTTAGAAATATTGTTGGCAAACTGCTTTGGATTGGTATCCATTAAGAGTTTATTATTTTGCTTAATTAAAGTTAAGATTAATTCTTAACACTTACATTTTACAATCAAGGTGAAAATAAATCAAAATTCTCAAAAATTAGACTTTTTGTAAAATTATTTTTCTTCAAGAAGATCCCTAATTAATTTTAATTCTTGAAGTATTTGTAAAAGAACATTTTGTGTAGCTGAAGAAGGAGAATTTAGCACTTCAACAGTGACTTCTTTTATTCTAAGGATATCTTTTGCAAATCTCGCTATTTCATTAGGATGAAACATTAAGGGATCTTTTTGATCAGTTCTATATTCAGGATTTAATTTTCTTGGATTAAAATTTGGATTCAAATTTCTAACATCAGTATTTGTGTATCTGTAAACAGATGCTCTTGATCTATTAAGAAATTTTTGAACTTCATCAATACCAACCAACTCCTCTGAACTAGAAATATTAGATTCTATATTTTCCATAGCTTTCTTTAAAATCCATTTGTATTAAAAATAAACTTTGTTAAAGTTTAATTTAAGTCTTGTTATTGAAAAAGTTAGCAGATAGGTAAGTGCAATTCCATGCGCCTTTAGGGACTCAAGACACTTTAAAATTTTTTAAACCATAGATTGATAAAATTAATATACTTTCATAAATCTATTGATGCGCATCACCTCTTTCCCTATAACAACACTTCGTGATGCCCCATCAGAAGCAGAAATAATTTCACATAAATTATTATTGCAAGGTGGGTACATTAGGAGAGTAGGCTCTGGCATTTACGCATATATGCCTTTGATGTTAAAAGTCATTGAAAAAATATCATCAATCATAGATAAAGAACTTATTAAAATCGGATGTTCCAAACTTCTTTTACCTCAACTACATCCTTGTGAATTATGGAAAAAATCAGGTAGATGGGAAGGTTATACTGCTGGTGAAGGAATAATGTTTAATCTAAAAGATAGACAAGAAAGGGCTTATGGCTTAGCTCCAACTCATGAAGAAGTTATTACAAATATTGCTTCTGAAATCATAAATTCATATAAGCAGCTACCTCTTTGCTACTACCAAATCCAAACAAAATTCAGAGATGAAATTCGTCCGAGATTTGGTCTAATGAGAGGTAGAGAATTTATTATGAAAGATGGATATTCTTTTCATGATTCTGAGAACGATTTAAAAAATTTTTATAAGAAAATGGAAAAATCTTATGAAAATATTTTTAAAAATTGCGGTTTAGAAACTATTGGAGTAGATGCAGATAGTGGAGCTATTGGAGGAGCAGCATCCAAAGAATTTATGGTTACAGCTTATTCCGGTGAAGATTCTATTTTATTCACGAAAAGCGGTTCTTATGCTGCAAATCTAGAAAAAGCAGTCTCTTTTCCTAAAGAAAACAAACCTCTAATTAATTTTGATCAAGAATTAATTAAAACTCCTAACCAAAAAACTATTGAAGATATATGCAAATGCAATAATCTAGATTCAACTCAAATTGTAAAAGTAATACTTTATTTAGGAGAATTTGAGGATAAATCTAAATTACCAATCGCTGCTTGTGTTAGGGGTGATCAATTTGTTAATGAAATAAAGATTTTTAATTTATTAAATGAGATTTATGACTCAAATTTAATTAATTTATCAATTATTGAAAATAATTCATCTATTAAAGAAAATTTATTAGACCCTCCAATAGGATATTTAGGACCAGATATTAGTGATGAGATTATTAACCAAAATTCCACATGGGAAAAGCGATGGATGAGGATTGTTGATTATTCCGCAAGTAAACTAGAAAGTTTCATTAGTGGAGCTAATCAAGTGAATTTTCACAAATATTTCAAATCATGGAAATCTTTAGATAATACTTTTATTACTTCTGACATAAGAAATGCTCAAGAAGGTGACTTTATATCCTTTGATAAAAAAGAAACCTTAATCGAAAAAAAAGGTATTGAGATAGGTCATATATTTCAACTAGGTCAAAAGTATAGTGAGAAATTGAATGCAAAATTTTCTAATAGTAATGGAGGATTAGAAAATCTTTGGATGGGTTGTTACGGTATTGGAGTAACAAGATTAGCTCAAGCAGCAATTGAGCAAAATCATGATAAAGATGGGATTTGTTGGCCTATTCAGATTGCTCCATTTAACGTAGTTTTAATTCCAACTAATTTTAAGGATTCCATACAAAGAAATTTATCAGAAGAAATTTACATTGAGTTCCAGAAAAATAATATTGATGTTTTACTCGATGATCGTGATGAACGTGCAGGTGTTAAATTCAAAGATGCTGATTTAATAGGTATACCTTTCAGAATAATTATTGGTAGAGATGCTATCAATAACGAAGTAGAGTTAGTTTCTCGTTCAAAAAAAAGTAATATAAAGGTATCAATGAATAATATTTTAGAATTGTTTATCAATGAATCAAAATTAATGTACAATTAAAATTACATTTTGGAGAGATTCTATTAGGAGAAAATTATGTTTTTTGCAAGAATAAATTTATCATTTAGTAAATTTATAATGAAAGCCTTATCAATTTGCATTGCATTTGTTATTTGTTTCGGACTATCACTTTCCCCTTCCTATGCCGCTCAGTCAACGATGTCTGGCGATTATGCTAAAGATACTATATCTGTAGTAAAAGCACTAAAAGGAGCTATAGAGACACCAAAAGACGCATCTAATAAAGAGGAGGTAAGAGAAGAATCTCTATCATTAATAACAGATTATATTTCTAGATATAGGAATAGAGGTTTAGTAAATAAAACACAATCATTTACGACAATGCAAACTGCTCTAAATGCAATGGCAGGTCATTATAAGAATTTTGCAAGCAGGCCTCTTCCTGAAAAACTTAAGGAAAGACTAAATAAAGAATTATCTCTTGCTGAGAAAATGGTTCTTAGAGAAAGTTAATACAAATCATTTACTTTTTTCAATGAAAGCAATTTTTTTGAATATATTGAATATTGCTGTTAAAAAAAAATTTCTTTAAAAATTGGCTAATGTTGTTGTAATCGGTGCTCAATGGGGTGACGAAGGTAAAGGTAAAATAACCGATTTGCTAAGTCGCTCTGCAGATGTAGTTGTACGCTATCAAGGCGGAGTAAATGCAGGTCATACTATTGTAGTTGATAATAAAGTTTTAAAACTACACCTAATACCTTCGGGGATATTGTATAGAAATACAACTTGTCTTATTGGTTCAGGTACAGTTGTAGATCCGAAAGTACTATTAAGAGAAATTGACATGTTAAGAGAGAATGGTATAGATATTTCGGGGTTAAAGTTATCTTCAACTTCACATGTAACTATGCCATACCACAGGATGCTTGATGAGGCTATGGAAAAAGAGAGAGGTAATCATAAAATTGGAACAACAGGTAGAGGGATTGGCCCAACTTATGCTGATAAATCTCAAAGAAATGGTGTTAGAGTAAGAGATTTGCTTGATAAAAAAAGACTTAAAGATGTTCTTCAAGTACCCTTAAAAGAGAAAAATGGTCTTTTAGAGAAAATTTATAATATTAAGCCTTTAAAAGAGGAAGAAATCATAGATGAATATTTAGAATTTGGAAACAGATTAAAGCCGCATGTTGTTGATTGCACTCGTACTATTCATTCAGCCTCAATAAACAAAAAAAATATTCTTTTTGAAGGAGCTCAAGGGACATTGCTTGATTTAGATCATGGTACTTATCCTTACGTTACATCTTCTAATCCAATATCTGGAGGAGCATGTATAGGTGCTGGAGTAGGTCCCACTTTAATAGATCGCGTTATTGGTGTAGCCAAAGCATATACCACTAGAGTAGGAGAAGGTCCATTTCCGACTGAATTGCAAGGAAGCATAAATGATCAACTTTGTGACCGAGGTGGAGAGTTTGGAACTACTACTGGGAGGAGGAGAAGATGCGGTTGGTTTGATGGAATTATTGGAAAATATGCTGTACAAGTAAATGGTCTAGATTGCTTGGCAATAACAAAATTAGATGTTTTAGATGAATTAGATGAAATACAAGTTTGTATTGCTTATGAACTGAATGGGACAAAAATTGATTATTTTCCAACAAATTCTGATGATTTAAGAAGATGTAAACCTATTTTCAAAAAACTGCAAGGTTGGCAATGTTCTACCGCAGATTGCAGAAAACTTTCTGATTTACCTAATGGGGCAATGAATTATTTAAGATTTCTTGCAGAATTAATGGAAGTTCCCATCGCAATAGTTTCATTAGGAGCCAATAGAGATCAAACTATAGTGATTGAAGATCCTATCCATGGACCGAAAAGAGCTCTTTTAAGATAAAATCAATAAATTTATTATTATGTCAGAAATACCCCTCTCAAAAAAAATTGACCTTGTTGGGATAGGAAATGCAATTGTAGATATTATTACAAATATTGATGATGAATTCTTAGAGAGGAATTTTTTAAAAAAGGGGTCAATGAATTTAATAAATTTAGAGAATTCAGATAAAATTCTAAAAGATTGCAAAATTATAAAGCAAATTTCCGGTGGTTCTGCCGCGAACACAGTTGTATCACTCGCTAATTTAGGGAATAATGTGGAGTTTATTGGCCGAATTAAGAATGATAAATTTGGCAATTTTTTTTCAAAAGATATCAAAGAAAGCGGGGCCATATTTAATTCAAAATATGCTGAAACAAGGGAATCAAGTGCACACTCTATAATTCTGATTACACCTGATGCTCAGAGGACGATGTGTACTTATCTGGGAGCATCCACAGAATTTGAGCCTAACAATATCAACTATGAGTCCATCAAAAGAAGCAAATACTTATATCTAGAGGGATATTTATGGGATAGCGAATTAGCTAAACAAGCCTTTATTAAAGCAGCAAAAATTGCAAAAGAATCAAATACTAAAATCATACTTTCTCTCTCGGATTCATTTTGCGTTGATAGACACAGAGAAAGCTTCTTGAATTTAATAAATGATTATGTGGATATATTATTTTGTAATGAAGAGGAAATAAAAAGCCTTTTTAAGTCAACTGATTTAGAACAATGCAAAACTGTGATTAAATCTTTATGCGAAATAAGCGCAATTACATTAGGAGAGGAAGGATCATTAATTGTTAATAAAAATAAAACAGAATTAATAAAACCTTTTCTTTTTGGCAAGGCTATTGATACTACAGGTGCAGGAGATATTTTTGCAGGAGGTGTTATTCACGGTTTGATTAACAACCTTTCATTAAATGAGTGCGGTCAAATTGGTTCAATTTGTGCGGGTCATATAGTTACTCAAATAGGTTCTAGATCAAATATTAATCTAACAAAATTAATAAGCGAAAATATTAGTTAATTGAATTTTTGATCCATTGAAAATAAGAATCTTCTGAATCAAATATTTTATAAATTAATTCAGGGACTTCATAAGTTATCTTTTCCTTAAGAATTAGAGTAAGTTCTTTTAAATTTTCAGGTAGACTTTTTATAGTAATTTCAAATTCTATATTTTCTTCAATATTCCCTTGCCATTTGTAAATTGATTTTATTTCTTTAATAGAAACGCATGCAGCTAACTTCATTTCTATAAGTTCTTTAGCTGTTTGTTCAGCCGCTAATCGATTAGGAACTGTAGTTATCAATAGTAATAATTTATTCATAAAATTAAAAAGCCCTATTTCTTAAGTTGAATAATTTTATTTATTAAATCATTATATTTTGAAAAATTAAGAGATTTGGTTTGTTTTTTTGGCCTTTGTAAAAGGAAAAGTTTAATATTACTTTTCAAACAAATTTCGTCCCATATAATCTGTGAGTAACCGCCTGAATCTCTGCAAAGTATATAATCTATGCTCCAATATTTGCATAAATAATATTCTAAATTTCTTTTTGAATTATTGGGATTTAATATTGCTAATCTAGAGTGCTTTATACATGATGAAAACCCCTTAGAAATACTATGAGGTGTTGCAAGTATTCTTGCAAATATGTTTGCACCTATATCAGAATAAAATCTAGCTACTTCAGGTAAGGCCCTTGAACCAATAGCTAAAAGTAAATTTTTATTTTTTATAGCGTCATGAGGCATATCTTCAAATTTAGAAATAATATCAACATTTGATTTATATTGATAAACCCTCTCAAATCTAAAAATTGGTAGTGAAACATCACTACATGCACTGCTCAAGCTCTTTGAAATATTAATTGCAAATGGATGAGTAGCATCAATTACAAGATTAATTCGGTGTTTTAATATAAAATATTTAATTTCCTCTTTATTTTTAAGTCTTCCCGTAAAGATGTGTAACTTACTATTTAATGGATAAACATTACTTGCTTTATAGCTAACAACACTTATAAATACTACATAGTCAAGTTTTATTAATCTTTCAGCAAGGATTGGTCCATCAGCTGTTCCTGAAAGGATCCAAACATTTTGGTAGCATTTTTTTTGATTCTGCATCAATATATCTTTAAATAAAAAAGAAAAAATGAATCATTGTTTAATTCAATCTGTAATTAAGACTAATCCTCAAATGCGCTATACAAAAGATAATCAGACACCAATTGCAGAAATGATCGTAGGTATAAAAGGATTACGCAATGATGATCCAATTAACGATCTTAAAGTTTTAGGTTGGGGTAACATTGCTCAAGAAATGGTTGCCCAATTGAAAGAAGGACATAGTATAGTTCTTGAAGGAAGTCTAAGAATGAATTCCGTAACAAGAAAAGATGGAACAAAGGAAAAACAGGCTGAACTAACAGCTTCAAGGATTCATCATATAACTAATAGAGAGATTGACTCAAATGAAATCAGCTCAGATTTGAGTCAAATTAGTAGGAAAGAAACTAATGATGATATAGGACAAAAAGAAAATAGCTCTGAGAATTCTAATTGGAATAGTTCTCCGCTTGTTCCGGAAGTTGATGAGATTCCCTTTTAAGACTTATTATTTTTACAATTATATTCTTTAGCACGTAAAATAAACCTACTTATTTCTCTTTCAAGAGTAGCAAGTTCAATACGCAACTCTGACCATTTCCCATTATCAATGTTTTTTAAAATCCATGATCTATCATTATCTAACATAGAAAGTAAACTTTCTATTTTTTTAAAATTTTCTTCTTTCATAATATTTTGAATACATTATAAAATAAACATTACCAAAAATGAAGAACTCTTATTCTCCCGCTAATATAATAACTGTAATAGGTGGTTCATTATCATTTATAGGAATGACTGCTTTCTTTACAGAATCAGTTAACTTAAGTGTTCCAACATTTTTTTATGGGGTTCCAATTTTATTAATTGGTTTAGCTCTAAAGACCAGTGAAGTAGCTCCTGCACAATTAATAAACAAAGAAGTTTTTCAAATAGATAAATTTAAAAGGCCAAAAGAAATAACTGAACTAGTTAAAGATGTAACTAAATGGAGATATGGGATACAACATCTTGAATCATCTTTAAAAGTTTTAAAATTATGGAATGAAGAAAATCCCCCGAAACTCTTAGAGCTCGAAGAGATAACCAAAGATGATAGAAACGGTATAAAAATGCATTTTGAAATAAATTCCGTACCAATTGATGATTGGTTAAAAAGACAAGATAGATTAAATAGATTTTTTGCTAAAGGTCTTGAATCAGAATTTATTATCAACGATAATAAAAAAGAATTAGATTTAATCCTTTTTTATTGAATTTTGCAAGATAGGTTTTTCTAAATTTAATACTTATAACTTTCTTCTAAAATGAATGATTCACAAAGAGTATCAATATTAAGTGAGGCGCTTCCATATATACAAAGTTTTTCTGGAAGAAAAATTGTAATAAAGTATGGAGGTTCAGTAATGGAACAAGATAAGCTGAAAAAGGCTGTATTTAGAGATATTGCCCTTCTTGCTAGTGTTGGAGTGAGACCAATAGTAGTACATGGTGGTGGACCTGAAATTAATAATTGGCTAATTAAATTAAAAATAAAGCCAAAATTTGAAAACGGTCTTAGGGTTACTGATGAAAAGACAATGGAAATTGTTGAAATGGTATTAATGGGTAGAGTAAATAAGCAAATTGTAAGAGGTATTAATGAAACGGGTGCTACATCGATAGGACTTTCTGGACTAGATGGCAATTTAATTCAGGCAAGAAAGTTAAAAAGTAACATTCATGGTTTTGTAGGAGATATATCTAAAATAAATTCAAGTATTTTAGATCCTCTCATTGATAAGGGATATATTCCTGTAATTTCAAGTATAGGATCTAGTAATAATGGAATTTCATTAAATATAAATGCTGATTATGTTGCAGGTGAAATTGCCGCATCAATTAATGCAGAGAAGCTAATCCTTTTAACCGATACCCCAGGAATATTAAAGGATATTAATGAACCCAAAAGTCTTATTAGAAATTTAAATCTAAAACAAGCTAGAAAATATATTGAAGAAAATATTATTTCTGATGGGATGAAGCCAAAAACAGAATGTTGCATAAGAGCTATAGCCCAAGGTGTAAAAGCGACACACATAATTGATGGAAGAATCGAACACGCTTTACTCCTAGAAATTTTCACTGATACTGGAAAAGGTACAATGATAAGTGCTTAATTCATGACTGAATATGAGCAAGTTATAAATAAAGCAGAACTTGCATTAAATAATGGAGAGTATAACTATTGCATTAAATTATTAAGTCCGCTTTTAGAAATATTTGCAACTTCAACTAATGAGGGAGTAAAAATCAGAATGATCCTAATTACATCATTAAGCGGTATAAATAGACAAGAAGAATCTATAAAATTATGTAAAGAACTTAGAAAGTCTATATATCCTCATGTTAGGGAGGAAGCCAAAGCTCTTTTACAAATATTAGATTCTCCTAATCTTAAAATCCCTGATAATTGGAATGTAAAATTTGAAGATTCTATTTTTGATAAAGAATTTAAACAAACTACAGTACAAAATAAATATTCTGAAAAAGATCAAAAATATATAAAAATATCTGACCAACCAACAGGAGAAACGAAACCATTTCAAAAAGGTTTCATTTTTGTCTTTTTAAGTATATTTATATTAATTATTTTTCTGTTAAGCGGCTGTGTAAGAATTGAAAATAATTTAGATCTCAGAGGAATTGACTCTATAAATTATGATTTAAGAATTGATAGCAAATATCTTAAAAAAATCCCTTGGCAATTAAATTTCGAGCGTGAACTTAAAGAAATAAACCCGAGCAAGGAAATTTTTATAGATGATGATATATTTCTATTGAAGAAAAAGGGTCTGAATATAAAAGAAACTGAGAATAATATAAATAAAATTCTAAACATAGCATCAGCAAATATTTCAACAAATTTAAAAGATATAAAGATAGATAAGTTTGAAAAAAATTACATTTTAGGGAAAAAGTACTTCTATGAAATCAAATTAGATCTTTCAGAACTTGAAAATTTGAATGATTTAGAGATATTCATAAACATCATAAATCCATCAAAAGCTTTGTTAAATAAAAATAATAAACATATAAATATTGATAAAAATAAGATTACTTGGAAAATAATACCAGGGGAAATTAACCAAGTTGAGTTTTCTTTTTGGTATTGGAACAGATCATTAATTTGGTCATCAGCAATTCTTTTATTGATTCTATTTGCTTATTACATTAGAAAGAAAAGATATGAACTTGGTTCAAATCTTCCTCAATTACCTTCATAAATTCATATCTCAACAGGATTGATATCAATAATTAAAAAGATATTTTGAGGAATTAATTTCCATAATTTTTCTCTATCCGGCATTGGGATATCAGTATTTTCAGGTCCATGTATTAATATTTGCCATCTATATTTATTCCCAATTTTTGAAACCATGCTTGGAGAGGGACCAATCATTTCCCAATTTTTTTGCACACAAAATGGCATGATAAAACCTGCTAAATTTTTTGCTACTTGTTCAGTTAATTCATAACTAAAACCTGCTATTTTTAGAAGGCATACCTTACAAAAAGGAAATAAATTTGATGTTTTTCTTATCTGCAAATTATCGTACAAAAAAGATTCATAATCTCTTTTTCTTAAATACGAAATCACTGGATGATTTGGCTGATAGGTTTGAAAGATTACTTCACCATCCTTATCAGCCCTTCCTGACCTTCCTGCTAATTGAAGAAATAGTTGAAGAGATTTCTCTTCAGAAGATAAATCTGGACGATGTAGAAGCCCGTCTGCTGCTAAAACTACCGAAAGTGTAACGTTCGGCATATCTATTCCCTTCGCAATCATTTGAGTACCGACTATTACATCAGCATCCCCTTTAGCAAATTCATTCAGAATTTTCCTATGACCATCTTTACTAGATGTAGTATCTCTATCAAATCTTAGGAGTCTTAATTGTGGTAATTCATTATTTAGAAATTCCATTACTCTCTGAGTACCAATACCAAATGGTTTAAAGGCTGTTGAATTACACTCTGGGCATGAATGGATAAAAGTTCTCTTAAATTCACACCAGTGACAACTCAACCATCTCCCCCCTTTCTCTCCTACATGAACAGTTAAAGCAGTATCGCAGTTTGGGCAATTTACGACATAACCACAATTCCTACAGCTGAGAAAACCACTATATCCTCTCCTAGGAACAAGAATTATTGCTTGTTCATTTTTGGGCTTCAACTTTGAAAGAGAATTTAATAATTCACTGCTTAAAATTTTCGTATTTCCCCTCTTGAATTCATCTCGCATGTCTATAACTTTTATCTCAGGGATTTTGGTAGATGATATCCTTTCAGGCATTCGCATTATTTTCAATTTTTTTTCAAGATTTGCTCTTTTCCAAATTAATAATGAAGGTGTTGCTGTCCCAAATATAATTTTGATATTTTCCATTTTAGATCTGTCAATAGCAACTTCTCTTGCGTCATAACAAGGCATTGGATTTTCCTGTTTATAAGAATTATCATGCTCCTCGTCTAATATGATCATTCCCAAATTTTTTATTGGAAGAAAAATTGAAGATCTAGTCCCAATTACTATGAGAGGTTCACTAGTATTTAAGATTTCACGCCAAACTTGCTGTCTATACTTTGGAGAGCAATTACTGTGATATTCAAATACATTTTTTTTAAATTTATCAGCGAATCTATCTATTAATTGAGGAATCAAGCCTATCTCTGGAGCCAATATGAGGATACTCTTATTTAAAATCAATTGACTTTCAGCGATTCTTAAATAAACTTCAGTCTTTCCAGATCCCGTCTCTCCCCAAATTAATAAAGTTTCTCCATATTTCATATCTTCAATTCCTCTAATCACCTTTTTTTGCTGATCTGTAAGTATTGGAATAATTCTTTTTAAAGAGCTACTTTTATAGGAATTTAAAGAAATATTATTTATTTTTTGGCGTTTTAGTTTCATTAATAATCCCTTATTAATTAATGAATTAATTTGTTGCGAATTAAAACCTAGTTTTAGTAATTCGCTCTGCCATACCCCCTTATTACTTTTTATTTTTTCTAATAATAAAGATTGTTTACCTGTTAATTTATATTGTGATTCACCTCCATCGTTATTAAGAGTAATCCAATTTTTCCTGGATATCTCTGATTTTATTTTTGATTTTCCGATCCAGCCAGGGGGAAATGCCGTTTTGAACATTTTTAATTCACTTACTCGATAAAAAATGGCCATCTGCTCTATCCATTCTCTCCACCAGGGCTGGAAAACTTTTTTCTCAATAATCTTTTCGATAGATAAATATTTAAATGTAACTGCTGAATTACTTTTTAAACCATTCTGATAATTTGCATTTTTTTGAAAAATATTCTTTTCTACTACTAATCCATTTACTAAACGGCCTTTAATTCTGACCAATACAATATCACCGATATCCACACCCAGATATTTATCATCAAGATAATCAAATCTATTGCTGTATCTACCAAAATCAAGCAAAACACTTAATTTGTAAAGCATCGAAGATTGATTATTAGTTGCGAGCTTCAAAACTTTTTCTTAGTATTGGATTGTTGAACATTCCACAAAGTGTTTTTGCACATTGTACGCATTTAGTTCTGAGGGAAGACATGAAGCTTTGATCATTGAATTAAACATTCAATTTTGATCTGCCAGTCTGAGAAAGCCCTAAACTTTTTGCCTTAGGTAATTTATAACACTAATTAATTTTTTCAACATTTTCCAAGCACTTTAACTTTTAAAACCTTTGTGAATAGATGAACTTCACCACAAAGCTAACTTTTGCTACTAAATGTACGGAATAGCCGTAATTAAAGTTTTATTTAGTTAAATTCACCCTAGAAAGGAGTACAACACTATGTGTCCAATAGCTACAGAGTCTAAAAATCCTAAATCACGTTCTAAGAAAAAAATAAATAAGAAAACTGATTTGACTTCAGTAAACCATGTGGAAAGTGTAAAAAATGTAGCAGGAGAAGCAACTAATCAAATATCTGAGAGTGAAAAAGTTTCTTTGGATAGCAGTGATTATAGCCTTACAGATGAAGAAGCAAAAAATCTCGGTAACATAAAACTTGGACCTAAAGGAACTTATACAGAAGATTCAATTAGAGTTTATTTACAAGAAATTGGAAGAATTAGATTACTAAGACCAGATGAAGAGATTGAGCTGGCACGAAAAATAGCAGATTTACTTCAACTCGAAGAATTAGCAACACAATTTGAATCTGAGAAAGGATATTTTCCCTCAGTAAGAGAGTGGGCCGAACTAATAGATATGCCACTTTCAAAATTTAGAAGAAGGTTACTACTCGGAAGAAGAGCAAAAGAAAAAATGGTTCAATCTAATCTGAGACTAGTTGTTTCCATAGCTAAGAAGTATATGAATAGAGGTTTATCTTTCCAAGACTTAATTCAAGAAGGGAGTTTAGGACTCATAAGAGCCGCTGAAAAGTTTGATCATGAAAAAGGTTATAAATTCTCAACCTATGCTACATGGTGGATTAGGCAAGCGATCACAAGAGCGATCGCAGACCAAAGTAGAACTATCAGATTACCAGTACATTTATACGAAACCATTTCAAGAATAAAAAAAACTACTAAAGTTTTGAGTCAAGAATTTGGAAGAAAACCTTCTGAAGAAGAAATAGCAGAAAGCATGGAAATGACTATTGAAAAATTAAGATTCATCGCAAAAAGCGCACAACTTCCCATATCTCTTGAAACCCCCATTGGAAAGGAAGAAGATTCAAGACTAGGAGATTTCATAGAGGCTGATATTGAGAATCCTGAGCAAGATGTCTCTAAAACTTTACTAAGAGAAGACTTAGAGGGTGTTCTTGCGACTTTAAGTCCAAGAGAAAGAGATGTACTAAGACTTAGATATGGAATAGATGATGGCAGGATGAAAACATTAGAAGAAATAGGCCAAATTTTTGATGTTACAAGAGAACGAATTAGACAAATAGAAGCAAAGGCATTAAGAAAATTAAGGCACCCAAACAGAAACGGAGTTTTAAAAGAATATATAAAATAATACCGATAGATTTATCTTCATTAAGTTGCTAAATAATAACTTTAAATGTTTACTTATTTCTTTTAATCTTAAGTAAAGATAATATTTTAATGACTAAAACAAATCTAAGAATAGCAACAAGAAGAAGTAAGTTAGCCATGGTGCAAACTTTATGGGTTAAAGCAGAACTAGAGAGAAATATCCCTGATATAGAGATATCAATAGAAGCCATGGCAACTCAAGGAGATAAAATACTTGATGTTGCACTAGCTAAGATTGGAGACAAAGGGCTATTTACGAAAGAACTTGAAGCTCAAATGCTATTAGATAAAGCCGATATAGCTGTTCACTCTCTTAAAGATTTACCTACAAACTTACCAGATGGGCTCACCTTAGGATGTATTACAGAAAGAGAAAACCCTTCAGATGCTTTAGTTGTTAACAAAAAGAATGAGATTTATCAATTAGAAACTTTGCCTTCCGGATCCATTGTGGGAACAAGCTCATTAAGAAGACTTGCTCAATTAAGGTTTAATTTTCCCAATCTTGTATTTAAAGACATCAGGGGTAATGTTGTAACTAGACTTGAAAAGTTAGATTCTGGAGAATTCGATTGTATTATTCTTGCCGCAGCAGGTTTAAAAAGATTAGGATTTGAATCAAGAATTCATCAACTAATTTCAAGTGAAATTTCACTGCATGCAGTGGGTCAGGGAGCTTTAGGGATTGAGTGCAAAAAAGATGATAATAAAATTATAAAGATCATAAATGTTTTGAATCATGAGGAAACAAGTAAGAGATGTTTAGCGGAAAGATCATTCTTACGAGAATTAGAAGGAGGTTGCCAGGTTCCAATAGGTGTTAACAGCGAAGTAAAAAATGATTTAATTTGTTTAAAAGGTATGGTTGCTTCTATTGATGGTAAAAGACTTATTAAAGATTATTCAGAAGGAAATATTAATGAACCTGAAAAAATCGGGAAAATGTTAGCTAATAAACTTAAAAGTAAGGGAGCAGATGAAATACTTAATGAAATATTCGACAAATATCGCCAAAATTAATCAATTAAACTTGGCTCAATATCTTTTTTATATCTCATCTCACAATCTTCAATCACTTTAATAGCTTCTTCAATTCCAAGAAAACCATTTACTTTACATGTACCTGGCTTTTTTAAATCTTTATAATGTTCCCAATAGTAAGTAGTTTCTTTAATCCAATGAGGGCCTAAATCTTCAAAAGATTTTATATGTTCCATTCTTTTATCATCTGATAAAACAGCGATTATTTTATCATCAACTTCTCCACCATCATCAAACTTCATAACACCAATAATTCTGGCTTCAACAATGGAACCTGGAATCAAAGGTTCTGTAACAGAGACAATTTCAATATCTAAGGGGTCACCATCCTCATCCCATGTCTTTGGAATACACCCGTATGCGAATGGATAAGCTAATGATGAATAACCGACCCTATCGAGCTTTAAATGTCCTGTTTCAGTAATTAGTTCATATTTATTTATTGTATTAGAATTTAATTCGACTATTGTATTAACTATCAATTTAGTTTCATCTGTAAAAGCATTTAATATATGTAATAAATTAGGGGTACTTTTACTTGGTGGTTGATTAAGATTAGCCATATTCTATAGAAATTGTTTTATTTTACAATCTTATATGATTCAAAAAACTTTAAAAGTTATGATTCAAAATATATCTAATTTAATAAACTAATTTTTTTTTCTAAATAGGAGATGAAATATTTTGGTGATAATTCTAATTTTGTCACATCTTTTACTAATTCCATTGCATTTAAAGATCTTCCATACTTATGTACATTTTCTTTAAGCCAGTCAATAATTAACTTATAAGATTGATTTGCAATTAAGTTATCAATTAATCCAAGATCATCTTCTAACTTGCTTGTTATTTGTGCACTTATTAAATGTCCAATTAAATAAGAGGGGAAATAGCCAAAAGCTCCTTCACTCCAATGAACATCTTGCAAACATCCCAACTTATCATTAGGTGGCCTAACACCTAAAAGCTTTTCATACCTATTATTCCACTCAAATGGTAAATCTTCAGGATTTAAATCCCCCTCAATTAACTCAATTTCTAACTCGGTCCTTATGAGTATATGTAAACCATAACTAAGTTCATCAGCTTCAACTCTATTCAAACCAGCTTTAAAAATATTCATTGATTTCCACAATTCCTCATAATTTTTTAGAGGACACCCTTTTTCACTAAAAAATTTAAAGAAACTTTGAGAAAAAGCTTTAGATTTAACAATTCTATTCTCCCAAAATAATGATTGGCTTTCATGTACAGCCATGGATGTTGCTTGACCTAAAGGCCAAGCAAACCATTGATGACTCTGAGAAGGTAAACCTTGTTCATATACCGAATGCCCCCATTCATGAGCAGTTGCTAAAAAACTTGAGAATGGTTCACCTTTGACAAACCTGGTTGTTACTCTAAAATCTTTTGGGCCCAATGTTATGGAAAACGGGTGAGGGGATTCTGCTACAGCAACCAAATTTTTATCTCTTCCAAAAACATCAAGTAATTTCTCAGAGAGATACTTCTGAGAATTATGGTCTAAATCCCAATTATCTTTCTTGACTTTTTTAGTGTTCTTTAACATTAATGGTACAGCTTCTTTAATAGGATTAAAGATTTTAAATAACCATTCTTTGGAGATATCAGGCTCATAAGGTTGAGCTAATGTTTCCCATGGAGTTAATTCATTTGAAATTTGCTTAGCTTCTTCAATACGCAATTTGATAAGTTCTTTGAAGCATGGCAGGAATATTTTATATTCTGAATTTTCTTTAGCTTGCTGCCAACTTTCATAACCACGTGATTTTGCTCTAGCTAGATGTTCAACTAAAATTGGATCAATTTTTTTCTGTCTATCAAGTTCTTTTTTTAAAAGTTCAATATTTTTCATTTTTGAATTAAATTGAATCTCATCAATTACGTCAATTCCTTTTAATTCTGTCTCAGCTGAAATTATCAAATCAGATAAAATATTGGAAGAAGTTCTTTCATGAAGAATTTTTGCCAAATATGTTAATTGATCGGCTCTCCAAGAAGCACCTTTTCTAGGCATTATTGTATTTTGATCCCAATAAAGAGTATTTTGTATAGAGCCTAAAATTTGCGTTTCATTCAAATAAGCACCTAACCTATTCCAAGCTTTCTCCTCCAAAAGTTTCTCCCTACAAATCTATATAATAAAGCTATTTTTTATAGTCAGCGAGTGATATAAAAACTATATTTTAGAGAATAACTTAAAAATTTTTCTAATTAATGGAACAAGTTATTTCATCAATAAAAGTAATTTCCAAAGGCCAGGGATTTACAGACATCACTTATGCAGTCGAGGAATTTATTAGAGAAAATAATTATGTTAATGGTATATTAATTTTAAACGTACTTCACACTAGCTGCAGTTTGATATTAAATGAGAATGCAGATCCAAATGTTCTTTATGACCTAGGTAAATACATTGAATCAATAGTTCCATATAACTCCTATAAAGACTTAAACATTCAATCTAAAGAAATATACTATAAACACTTTCAAGAGGGTGAAGATGATATGCCTGCTCATATAAAAACAGCTTTGACAAACAACTCTTTATCATTGAGCTTTCAGAATGAAAAGCTTATTATCGGAATTTGGCAAGCTATTTACTTATGGGAGCATCGCTCTGAGAAAAAAGAACGCATAGTAAATATTCATGCAATTGGTGAAAAAATAAACAGAAACTATAATGAAAATAATTAATTTATTGCAATGAAACCATATCTTTTAAAAGAGGAAGAGATTAAAAAATTAGAAGCTAAAATTCCCGGTTGGGAAATTCATTCAAATTATATTGAAAGGAATATTATCTTTCAGAATTTTGTAGATGCTTTCTCTTTTATGACTAAAGTAGCTCTGCTTGCAGAAAAATATAATCACCACCCAAATTGGTACAATGTCTATTCACAAGTCAGAATTAAATTATCTACTCATGACTTAGGTGGGATATCAAACTTAGATCATATCCTTGCATCAGAGATAAATATATTACTTAAATAAACACTTTTTTTAATAGTTTTAAAAGTAGATATTTAAATTAATTTAATTAAAATAGATATAAAGTTTTTTAAAAATGACAACTAAGCTTTTACCAGTTACTATTATCAGTGGATTTTTAGGCTCTGGTAAAACCACTCTTTTGAACCATATACTAGCTAATCAAAAAGGTCTCAAAACAGCTGTATTAGTGAATGAATTTGGTGAAATTGGAATTGATAATGACTTAATTATTGAAACCAATGAAGATATGATCGAATTAAGCAATGGATGTATTTGCTGCACAATAAATGGAGAATTACAAACAGCTGTTAATAAAATCTTAGATAAAAATAAAAAAATTGATTATTTAATTGTTGAAACGACTGGACTTGCAGATCCTTTACCAGTTGCAATGACTTTTGCGGGAAGTAATCTTCGGTCAAGAGTAAGATTAGATTCGATAATTACATTAGTTGATGCTGATAACTTTGATTTTGATATTGAAAAAACAAATATTGCACATGCTCAACTTTTATATGGAGATATTTTGCTTTTGAATAAATGTGATTTAGTAGATGAAGAGAAAATTAAGAAAATCGAAGAAAAAATTTTTACAATTAAAACAGAACCTAGAATTTTGAGATGCACTAATAGTTCAGTTGGATTAGAAACGATTATAAGTGTAGGACTTTTTGAAACTGATAAATATGAAAATTGTAAAGTACTAGCAAAAAATAAAACTAATACAACAAGTAAGTCTCACGCACATTCACACGATCATTCACACGATCATTCACACGATCATTCACACGCACATTCACACGATCATTCACACGATCATAATTCAAGTAATACAATGGAAGGCTTTTCTTCAGTATCATTTCAATCTGAGGAACCTTTTTCTTTAAGAAAATTTCAATATTTTTTAGATAATCAATTATCAAAAAATGTATTTAGAGCAAAAGGAATACTATGGTTTATTGAAAGCGAAAGAAAACATATTTTTCATTTAGCGGGAAAAAGATTCTCAATAGATGACGAAGATTGGGGGAATAATAAATGCAATAAAATAGTTTTAATTGGCAAGAATTTAAATCAAAAAGAAATTAAAAAACAGCTTGATTCATGTATCACTCCAATTAATAGATAATTAGTCAAAATTTTGAAAAATCTTAAATATTTAACAAAAAAAGATATAAAAATTATTGATATTTTTGCGTTAATTATTGCAACACTAATAATTCTGCCAATTTTCAACTTTTTAAAAGAAGGTTTTGTAATAATTGTGAATGGAAATCTTTCTGTTGGATTGACAGGTAAAGAAGAAATAATAGTAACTATACAAATGCTTTTGCTAATAAGTCTTCTTGGTGGTGGGTTGGGGGTTTTGAATGCTTGGTTGCTATCAAATTGTAATTTTAAGTTTAGAAAAATACTAAGGATATTACAGCTAATACCCTTAGCCTCGCCTGCTTATCTTGTTACAGCAATATTTCAAGACTTAGGAAGTATATTTGGATATCAAATTACTGGTTTTTGGTGGGGAGTTTTAATAATATCTATAGCTACTTATCCTTATGTATTCATATTAACTAATGAAAGTTTTAATAAATTCGGATTAAATCAGATTTTAGCTAGCAGAGGCTTAGGTGTAGGTCCATGGAAAAGTTTTTTTCGAATTGCACTGCCTATGTCATTGCCTTCTTTAGCTATAGGAATAAGTCTTATGTGCATGGAGGCAATGAATGAACTAGGAACTTTTGAATTATTGAATATTCCCACAATTTCAACGGGAATTGCAGAGAATTGGATCATTGAAGGTGATCTAAATAGTGGTATTGGATTAGCTTTAATAGCTTTAATAATAATTTTTTTATTAGTATTTATAGAAAAATTATCTAGAAAGAAGTCAAAACGTTGGAGTGAGAATCCCTCTATTAATAATTCTCAAGGGTGGGAATTAGAGGGGATAAGAGCATACATGGCTATAATTTTTGCTTTATTTCCAGCAATTTTCTCACTAGGGATTCCACTAATATGGGTTGTTTTAAATATCGATCAAATTCCTCAAAGTTTTGAAGAAGATTTATTATTACTAACTTTGCGCACATTAGGATTAGGAGCTATTACAGCATTTTTAGCGATAATTTTTTCATTACTTATCTCACTTTCTAAAAGATGGAATAAAAGTATTATTATCCAAATAACTTCTTTCCTAGCGGGAATTGGTTATTCTATTCCTGGAACAGTATTAGCTATTTTCTTGCTTACTGTAATTAATAATCCTGATTATTATATTTATTTGCTGATGTGGGGATATATTACGCGTTTTCTAACTATTTCTAAAGGATCAATAGATTCAGCATTAGAAAGGATCTCACCCTCTATTGATGAAGCTGCTATCGGATTAGGGGCAAATTATTTTAGAGTAATAAAAGAAGTTCATACCCCTCTATTAAGGGGGCCTGCACTCGTTGGAGCACTATTAGTATTTATAGATACGATCAAAGAATTACCAGTTTCCTTTTTAATCAGACCTCTAGATTTTGATACTTTATCAGTAAGAATATATCAATATGCGACAGATGGAAGACTTGGTTTAGCAATCTTACCAGCTGTTTTTATAACTTTATTGGGACTAATTGCATCAAGTACATTAATTCCAAGTTTAGAAAAAAAAAATAATTAATTTCTGCAAATAATCTTCTTAAAAAATAGTGGAGCACTCAATAATAGATCTGAAGATGAAGAGATAAATCTAAAAATAATCAAACTCATAATTAAGGAACTTTGAGAGAAATCATCACCAATTAGAAAAAGAAAGGAGCTCTCAAAAACGCCTATTCCACCTGGAGCTGCAGGAACTATTAAGCCTATTGACCAAGATAGGCAAAATATTGTGAATAAAAAAAGATAATCTAGATTATTTAAGTCGTTAAAGATATAGAAGCAGAAAATAAATCCAAAAAACTTAAATAAAATAAAAAGTATTTCAATACTTAATATTTTAAAAGGAAATGATGAGTTAATATTTATCTTTTTATCAAATTGCCTTTTTGTAAAATTTATCTTAAAGAGTCTTATACTTTTATTTTTAAAAGATTGGAGTTTTATTATAATTAAATAAATTAAATTTCTATGTAAGAATATTGAGGGTAATAAGAATAATAAGAATAAAGGATTATAAATGACACCTAATGAAGTCAATAAAAGAGATGCCGATAACATAAAATAAGGTTCAATAATATTTACACAGAAAGCTAAATTTTCATTTAATCTTCCTTTGAGAAAAGTGAACCTCTCAACAAAATGCCAAACCCCACCAGGAACATACTTTAGGCTATTTGTTAAGATATAAAAAGAAATTAAGTTATTAT